>DASXIC010000114.1:0-32769 GCA_036498205.1 Chthoniobacterales bacterium
AAACAAAGTCGTTTCGACTGAGATTCGTTTCTCGAATCAGATTGCGTATGCCGGGTGTGCGGCGTAAACGGCGGGGACGATGCACGAGCACAGCGCGAGGCTACGCGTTTCACGAAGGTGCAGCAAGGCGGGAGAGATGAGGTCGCCCGGGCAAAGTTGGCATTGACATTCTTCGGACGAGTTCTGACGATATTTTCCCAGGCTCGATGAGACTTTCACGAACGCTTTCCGTCCTGATGTTGGTTGGAATCGGCCACGGCGTAATGGCCGCTCCCGTCACCGTGAATGGCGATCCTTTCACTCTCGTGGCGATCGGCCCTGGCACGACGCAGCTTTTTGGCCTGGCCGCGGACACGTCGGGGCGGATCTATATTGGAAACAATTCTAACGATACCATCGGCATCGCAGTTCAACTTTTCGATCCGTCCCTTTATTCTGGTTCACCGATCAGTTTGCAAAATTTCGGCCCACCAGTCGGAGACGCGGACGGGCTGACTTATGGCGGCGGTTTTATTTTTGTGCCTGACCGGGACGAAGGTCTGCGGCGGATTGCAGTACCGTCCGCTGCGAGCAGCATTTTCGTCGCTGGGGCATCGATTAATGGAACAGGTTCACCGGTCGTTTATCGGCCGAGTGACGGACACGTTTTTGTCGGTTTTGGCAGCACGGTCCCTGGCGCTCCTGGCGCAAACCGCATCGATGAGTACGACTCGGCCGGTGCATTCGTTCGCACTTTCACCACCACCGGCGAAACCGAGACGATGACATTCGACCCCGGCTCCGGGTTGATCTTTTATGCACCTTTCGGCACCGAAGTGCGTTCCTTTGATCCGAACACTGCGACAGACCGGCACATCGGGAATGCGACCGGTTTCATCGACGGCGGTCTTGCCTTCGATGCGATCACTGGATTGGTGTTTGTTGGCACGGCAAATGGCGCGAACTCCGGACTGGTCGAAACGATCGATCCCATCACCGGAGAGCGAAAATCTTTTGCCTCCGGCTTCAACGGCTCACTTGGAATCCTTCGTGATTCCGCTTCTGGGAATCTTTATTTTCTGGAAGCGAACCAACTCTATCGCCTCAACTCCGCACAAGTGACCGTGGCGATGTCGGCCCGTCTGTTAAATATTTCTACTCGCCTGCGTGTGCTGACCGGAGACAATGTCGGCATCGGCGGCTTCGTTATTGGTGGGAGTTCGCCGCAACGAATCTTGCTCCGCGGCGTGGGACCCTCGCTGGCTCAGGCCCCCTATAACGTTCCGCAAGCGCTCGCCGACCCGATTCTTTCCCTCCACACCCGCGATGCGCAAGACGCTGACGTGGTGTTGATGACAAACGATAACTGGAAAACCAACGATCAAACCGGGCAATCTCAGGAAGCAGAGATAAGCGCGACCGGATTGGCGCCGACCGATCCAGCCGAAGCTGCGATTATTATTACGCTCAACCCCGGCGCTTATACTGTAATTCTGAGTGGCAAAAATGGTGGTACCGGCAATGCCTTGGTCGAAGCGTTCAATCTGGATGGTACCAACAGCAGATCATTTCTCAGCAATATTAGCACACGCGGCTACGTCGATATTGGTGATCAAGTCATGATCGGTGGCTTTATTCAAGGGCCGCAGACGGCGGCAAGCGACACGGTGCTGATGCGCGCCATTGGCCCAAGCCTAACCCAGTTGGGTGTCAGCGGCGCGCTGGCTGATCCGACGTTGGAACTCCACGATAGCAATGGAGCCACTCTTGCCTCGAACGATGACTGGGCCCAAGACGCTGAAGCCAGCGAAATCCCAGTGAATCTTCAACCTGGCGATGCGCGCGAAAGCGCTTTGCACCGGACGTTGTCGCCGGGTGCTTACACCGCGATCATGCGCGGAAAGAATAACACCACGGGGGTCGGCCTCGTCGAGGTGTATTATTTGACCGGGCCATAATTACTCGGTTCTGCATTGACCCGGTCGCGCTTTCGCTCAGAGGAATTTCGAGACGAGGCCTCCCGTGTTGGAGGGAAGATCGACTATCTGCTGATCGATATCAGCAATTCCTTCACCAAGATCGCTTATGCCTCGAGAAAGCGGGTGGGACGTTCCTTCCGAGTGCCGACGCCTAAGCTCACAGCGTCTGTCTTGAAGAAAATAATTCTCGGCCGCGCCATCGGGACAATCATCGTTTCTTCCGTGGTGCCTTCCAGGAACAAGCTGGTGGGAGCCGCGGCAGGTAAAGTGCCCCTCATTTTCGTTAGCTGGAAATCAACCCTCAATGTGCGTATTGATTATCCAAATCCAAGAACGATTGGCGCGGATCGACTCGCGAACGCAGTCGCGGTGGCAGCTTTGTACGGCGTACCGGCCATCGTAATCGATTTCGGGACAGCGGTGACATTCGATATCGTTTCCAACTGTTGTAGTTATATCGGTGGCGTAATCGCTCCGGGACTCGAAGCGATGACGAATTTCCTCTATGATCGCACTGCGCTATTGCCGCGAATTTCATTGCGCGAACCACGAAGTGTGGTCGGCAAGTCCACCCGTGCGGCGATGATAGCCGGCGCGATTTTCGGTTACCGCGGACTCGTGCGCGAGATATTACAGCGAATTGTCAGGGAGAAGTTTTCTGGCAAACGGGTGCACATCGTTGCCACTGGCGGCTATGCAAAACTGATCGCACGTGGACTTCCGGAAGTGACAGCCGTGCGCGAGAACCTCACTTTGGAAGGGCTGCGATTGGTTGGGTGCCTCAACCCCGTGCCGTGATGGTAACCAATCGAGGTCCCGCTTTGGCGAAACAAACCTTCTCAGCAACAAAATTAGCTTGTCAGCCCCCTCTGGTGAGCGTTTTATGCGTCCTGGCATGAAAATTCTAAAATGGGCAGCGGTCTGCATGCTGGTCCTGGGCACCATCGCAGCGAACGATGTGGCCCCGACCAATGCGGAACTCGAGGGAATGTATGACAAGGCGTTTCGCGCTTTTGACGCCGCCAATTACGTGCAAGCACTGAAAGAACTGGACGCAATCGATGCACGCAAGCCAGATCTGGCTGCCTCGCAAAACCTTCGCGGCGTCATTTATATGCGCCAGGGGCTTTATGACAAAGCGGAAGCTGCGCTTTCAGAAGCCGAACGGCTTGACCCGAAATTTTGGAACGCGCGATTCAATCTGGCGGAGATTCCATTCCTGAAAAAGGATTGGGCGGAAGCGCGCAAGCGCTTCCAGGAATTGCTTACCGGCAACGCGGCGGAACTCAAAGGAGAAGCGACTCAGCTAATTCAATACAAGATTTTGCTGACCTACCTTCTCGAGGGCAACGATACGATGGTCGATTCGATTTTGGCCAAGTTCGAGCTTTCCCCTGATACGCCCGCAGTCCATTACGCTAACGCCGCTATCGCACTTCAGCGCCAGAATATTCCTGAAGCAAAAAATTGGATGACGGCGGCGGAAAAGAATTTCTCGGCCCAACTGAACAAGCTTTTCGCCGAATCGCTTTTCGAAATTGGCTGGTTGGAAAAGCAGGCGGGGCAGCAACGTGCGGCGCTGCAACTACTGACACCTGAAGAACGTGCAGCCAAGGCGAAAACGGTCCTGCGCTCGCAATTCGAGCAGGCGCAACAGGCCTATGAGCAGCGCGACTTCGAGAACGCGGGTAAGCTGGCGGAACAAGCCGACTCGGCCGAGCCAAATCAGCCATCAATCCTAAATCTGCGGGGCGAAATTTTTCTCGAACAGCAGAAGTTCGACGAAGCCGAGGCACTCTTTAAGAAAGCGTTAAAGGTCGATCCCAAGTTCCGGGAGGCACAATTCAATCTCGCTGATGTGCCATTTCGAAAAAAAGAATACGCCAAGGCGCGCGACCGGTTTGAGTCGCTCTTCAAGCAAACACCGGGTGGCGATAAGAATCAGGCGGCTCAGCTTATCAAATTCAAAATTTTTATGACCTATCTGCTGGAGGGCAAAGACAGCCGGGCGCAGAAAATGATGGAACAATTCCAGTTTAGTGGTGACACGCCGGCGCTTTATTACGCCCAGGCCGCCTGGGAATTCCAGCATGACGGTACCGACAAAGCGAATGACTGGATTGCGTCAGCCCGAAAAATTTATCCACTTTCTGCGAACGCCGCGTACGGGTCCGGGTTCTACGACCTGGGATGGCTGAAGAGCGCGGCAGCGACTTCTTCGCCGTCGCCCGCGGCAGCGGTCGATGCTGCCGCGATAGCATCGGCGCAAAATGAATCCTCCGGCCCGGCGGTTGAGCCGAGCCCGATCCCAGGCGTCGAGACAAAGATCGCCGAGGAAGGTTCAACTCAATTTTCCGTAGCGCAGGCGCCGGCTCCTCTCGTTCAAGGAGCCAGTCCGGCGATGCCTCTTTCGGTAGCGACGACGCGAAATATGGCGGGTGCGGAAGGCCTGACCGCAACGGCGCAAGGCCCCGCTTCTTTAGAAAAAGCTCCACCCTCGGCCTCGATTGAATTGCCGCCGCCGGCTGCGGCCCCCTCAGGCACACCTGATGTGGCGCTGCAAGCGAGTGCGGCCCAGATTAATGTTCCTGCGATCGGGGGAGTCTATAGCTCGCCTGTCGCCACCAGCTCGCCACCCAACAGCGTGGCGACTCCGGCGCCTTCGATTCCTGTCAATGCCTTGCCGGAAACGGAGCAAAAAAAGACTACATCAAGTGGGCGGGAAGTAACTTCTTCTCCGACGCCAGCGCCAGCAATTGCGTCCACCGCGGCTGAGCGCCTGGATCGAATGACGGACCCCCGCACATTGCTATGGATTGCGCTTTTACTCGGAGGAATCGGAGCGCTGGCTTGGGCGATTTTGCCTTCTATTCGGCGTCGAATTGGTGAGACCGGTATTGGGCAGCAACCGGCTACCGTAACGGGCCCGGATCTTTCCGAGACGGAGGAGCCGCGCGAGATGGGACCGCGCCACGTTGTGCGGCAATTTGCTGGCGGGCCGCGCCAGATCTCGGTTCAGCTAAAAGCATCAGAGCCTTCGCTGCGCCGTGCCGTAATGCCTCTGGCCAAACGCGCGACTGATACTCCGATCGTGGCTGAGCCAGAACGTTTGCCTGAATCAGCGAATGGTCATGCCCGCGTTCTCGAGAGGTCTACTTTCGATGATTTTTCTGACTCATGCGTTGGGCCGGTGATCGAGCAAGCGCCGGAAGCTGCTCCGTCGGTTCATGCGGTCGAAACCGTCGTTCCAGAACCTGAGCCGGAATTTGTTGCGCCGGGCAGGCCGGAAGAAACCGCTTACGCCGAAGCGACATCTGCGCAATTGGTCAGTTCGGTAATGGAAGAACCCGCTCAGGCGGCCGAGCCGATTCCGGAGGCTACGTTTGCTGCGCCCGAGCCAGTAATCTTCGCATTCGAACAAAGTGCGGTCTCGGAACCGATCGTTTCAGAACCGGTGGTATTCGATGATTATAATGCATCCACTATTCCGGAAGAAATCGCCACTGCAGAAGGCGTTATGCAACCGTCGGGTGCCGTCGAACATGAGCCGATTCTACAAGGACAACCTGTGCCATATCAAACCGTCGTCTGGACGGACGAACCCGCTCAACCCGAGGCGGCGCGAGAAACAGATACGCGATTCGATTTTGCTGCGGAGATCGGGCAGGAAGAGAGCCCGATCGTCACCGATGCCGCTGCCGAAGCAGCTCCCCTCGAACATATCTTTATCCCACAACCAACAACAACCGAAAACATGCCCGAAACACTCCAGACTCCAACCGCTCCCGTCATTCGGACTTCCGCTGGCGGAAGTCCATCCCAGCCCGCGCACACTGCGGGGCCCGCTTCACAAGCGTCGCCTTCAGCCGGCATGCATACGGCTGTGCAAATCACACTTTCCTGCGAGATCGCCTCTATGCAGCTTACGCCTACGTTTAAAATGGGCGCGCTACAATTGCGTCCGATTTCCAAAGTCGTCACGATGCGTCTGGCGCCTTCACAGCAGCCGCAGCCGGCAATGAATCTGCAGGTGAATTTCGAACTTGCTAAAGTGCAGCCTGCGCCCAACAGCCTCGGCCAGGTCCGCTTAAATCCTTCGCAGCAGCAAAAGCCCGCCAGTCTCACGAGCCCCTCATTCAACATCGCGGGACTGCAAATCGTTTCTGGATTCGAAGGCGCGCCGGTACAATTAACCCCCTCCCAACAGGGTCAGGCGTCGGTTCTTCTCACCGCCGCTTTTCAAATCACGACGGTGGAATTTTCTCAATCCTTCGACATATCCGCCATCATCCTAAGTTCGAGTTCGAAAACTGTGTCGGTACAGTTGCCGGGCGCAGGTGCATCCGCGATTGAGAATGCGCCCATCTTCGAAATCACTAACGTTCAGCTTACCAGCGGCGGTGAAATTGCGATGCTCCAGTTAAATCCAGTAGGAGTGCGACGCGGCTAACCCAGCTCAGTCTTCAAAAGCCGCGCCAGAGAAATTCCGGCGCGGCTTTTATTTTCTTTTCAACAACTGTCCCCGGTTCAGCGAGCGCAGCATTGGCAGGACGAATTCGCCGGCCTTGCGGACCAGTTTTCCGTCGAAATAGATCTCGCCGCCGCCGTATTCGCGCCGCTGGATGTTGACCATGTCCCAATGCACCTGGCTGCGATTACCGTTGTCTGCAGTTTCATAGGCTTGCCCCGGCGTAAAATGAAACGAGCCCGCGATTTTCTCGTCGAACAAGATGTCGCGCATCGGATGCAAAATATGCGGATTAAAGCCGAGCGAGAATTCACCGATGTAACGTGCGCCTGGATCGGAATCGAGCAGCTCGTTCAGTTTCTTTGTTTGATTGCTTGTCGCCTTCACGATCTTTCCGTTTTCAAATTCCAATCGGATACTATCGAATCCGATGCCCTGATAAATCGTCGGTGCGTTAAATGTGACGAAACCATTCACTGAATCGCGTACCGGAGCGGTAAAAACTTCACCATCTGGGATGTTGCGATCGCCGCCGCAAATTACTGCTGGGATATTCTTGATACTGAAACGCAGCTCTGTCCCGGGACCGCTGATTTCAACCCGATCGGTTCTTTCCATCAGCTTTTTCAGCGCCTTCATTCCCGGTTGCAGTTTTCGATAATCGAGAGTGCAAACCTCAAAGAAGAAATCTTCGAATGCCTCAGTGCTCATTCCCGCCAGCTGAGCCATCGCCGGGGTCGGCCAGCGCAACACCACCCATTTCGTTTTCTGAACCCGATGGTCCTGGACAGGGCGCATTTTTCTGGCGACCAATTTCATGCGGTCGACCGGGACGTCAGACAACTCGGTAATGTTATGGCTCCCACGAACCGCGATATAGGCGTCCATCTGCTTCATCCGGGCCAATTCGTGCTTTGCCTGAAGGTTCATCTGCACCTCCTCGGCTTCGCTTATCAGCTCCCTGATCACAGGCACGTGTTGTAATTGGACGAACGGAATCGCGCCGCGTTTTCGTGCCGCACGAACCAGAGCAATCGTCATTTCATCCGGAGCATCAAAGATCTCGATCAAGACCTTCTCGTCCCGTTTCAACTGAGTGGAATAACCGGTCAGAATTTCCGCCAGTTTGTCGAAGCGATCATCGTGCATACGGCGCTATGATTCCACCGCTGCCGGCGGTTGCAACTTCAGCATCCAGCCGTCAAAGCGAAACGGGCGGCGAAGGCGCCGTCGAAATGATCTTCGAAAGGCAAAGTTGATTGCGTCCGGTCAAGTTTCAGTGCCGGAAATTCCGCCTCTAAACGTTCAACCAGTTCCCCGTTTTCTTCCCGTTCGATGCTGCACGTGCTGTAGACAAGAAACCCGCCCGGGCGGAGCAGCGGAAGGACAGCGCGGATAATTTCGATCTGCTGCTGCGGCATCTGCGCAAAATCATCCGGCCTAAGTCGCCAGCGAACATCGACTCGCCGCCGCATCACCCCCGTATTGGTGCAGGGTGCATCTACCAGAATTTTGTCGAACTGCGCCGACCCGAACCTTTCGCTATCTGGCCAGTGCAACCAATCGCGCTCGATCACGCGCGCGCCGCCGACACCAAGGCGCAGCAAATTCTGCCGCAGTAGTTTGATTCGCGCATGGTCGCCATCACAGGCAGTAATTACTGCCCGATCTTCAGTCGCGGCGGCAATTTGGAAGGTCTTTCCGCCCGGCGCCGCGCACGCATCCAAAATTGATTCACCTGGTTTTGGGTCGAGCAAATTGACGGCAAGCGCGGTGCTTGGATCCTGGATGTAACAATGGCCGAGTGCGATCGCAGAATGGGGAAACGCGTCACATTCGACGAAGCATGGATAGGACGAAACCGGTTGACTGGCAGGATTTTGCCTCAGGAACTCTTCGCGCGTCGTCCTTAGGTTGTTGATTCGTGCGTAAATTGGAGGCGCTTGATTGTTCCAAAGACACAGCGCTTCCGCGGAATCCTCGCCGAATTGTTTTTTCCATCGCTCAATCAGGAATTGCGGATGCGATCGACGGATGTGAAGCGGCGCTGTTGCGGCCTCCCGCTGGAGCTCATCGCGGCGTCGCGCGGCCGACCGCAGGACGCCATTGACCAATGCGCGCGAGCGCCGTGGAGCGAGCTCCACCGTCTCGAAAATTGCGGCGTGAGGCGGCGTTCGCAAATTGAGCAACTGATACAGGCCAAGTCGAATCAGATCGCGCGAGGAAGCGTCTATTTTACCGTGCCGCAAGTGGCCGATGAAGAAATCCAGCTGCGTCAGATTCCGAAGCAGACCGTAGAAAAGTTCCAGCGCAAATGCCCGTTCAGATGGCGACTCGCCGCCGGCCGCGAGCAGATCTTGAATGATGCGATCTGCAAATTCGTGCGTGCTGCGCCACCTCCGCAGCGCGATCAAAGCCAGCTCACGTGCAGGCGAACGCGCCATTCCTGCGCCTGATTACGTTGGTTTGACTGGGGGCCGTCCGATGGAGTGATAGTGGAACCCGAATTTCGCCATTGTTGCTGGATCGAACAGATTACGGCCATCGAAAACGATCGGGGTAGACATTCTTTCCCTTACCATTCCAAGGTCCACATTGGCGAACTCCGACCACTCCGTCGCCACGACAAGGGCTTCCGCACCTTCAGTCGTCTCGAGCGCATTCTCACAAAACCTGGCTCCTTTAATCGCGCCGGCTTCACGGGCGCGTTCCATTCCTTTTGGATCGTAAACCGATACCTGCGCGCCTTCCCTAAGCATCTCGCCGATTAGATCAATTGCGACGGAAGAACGGATATCATCCGTGTTTGGCTTGAAGGTAAGACCCCAGACGGCAATTTTCTTTTCACGAAGCACCCACAGTGTCTCTCGAATGGTCTTCAAGAAACGGTCCTTTTGTGCAGCATTGATTCGCTGAACTTCCTTCAGCAACGGAAACGGGACGCCCAACTGATCGCTAATTGTAATAAAGGCAGCAATATCCTTGGGGAAGCAAGAGCCACCGTACCCAATTCCCGCGTTGAGAAAATTCCGACCAATTCGCCGATCCATTCCGATGCCATCGGCCACCTTTTCAACGTCGGCCCCGCTCGCTTCACAGATGGCGGAAACGGCGTTGATGTAGGAGATTTTCAGTGCCAGAAACGAATTGGCCGCATGCTTGATCAATTCGGCGCTGTTGACGTCGGTAACGAGAATCGGCGCCATAAACGGCTCGTAGACTTTTTTCATGAGATCGACCGCATGTTCGCTCTCAGCCCCGATGATAATGCGGTCTGGTTGCATCAGGTCGCCGACCGCGCACCCCTCCCGCAAAAACTCAGGGTTGCTGACAACGTCAAACTTCGCCCCATGCCTATTGTAGCGTTTGATTGATTCTGCCACTTTCTCGCCGGTTTTTACCGGCACCGTGCTCTTGTCGACGATGACACGATAATCCGTCAGGACGCCGGCAATTTCGCGGGCGACTTTTTCGATAAAACTCAAATCAACGCTTCCGTCCTTCTGTGGGGGGGTTGGCACGGCGATGAAGACGACCTGTCCATTATCAACTCCCTCTTTAGTGCTGGAGGTGAATCGCAGTCGTTTTGCCGCGACGTTACGATGAATCAGCTCTTCCAGCCCGGGCTCATAAATTGGAATTTTGCCGGCGTGCAAGGTCTCGATTTTTCGAGAATCATTGTCAACGCAGGTGACATTGTGGCCGATCTCGGCGAAACACGCGCCGGTCACGAGTCCAACGTAGCCAGAACCAATGATGGATAGATCCATAACACTTTACCGCTTTTGCCGAAACGGACCGGAATGGTACGCAAATCTACGGCGTCGTCGAACTTTGCCCAGCGCCGCCGGGGTCGAAATTGAAATCAAAGCCCAGTTTGGGAAACGCCTTCAAGGTAAAGGTTAGGAGCACGCCATATTCTTTGACGCCCGCGTTATCGCGGACAACAGCGCCAAACGAGGCTACCCAACTCGAAAGGTCGCGATAAACGGCATAACGCTGTTCCTCCAGCACTCCGGTGGAGGCCTCATACTGTTCCTGCACCGCCACGCCCCAATTTTCGTCGAGGCGGTAATAACCGCCCACGGTGAAAAGACTACTGTTCACAAAAAACGGATTTTCGTTCAAATACCGGTGGCCGAAGTTGACCTGGAGATTTGCGACCGGTTGCACCGCGACGTTGGTGTTAATTTCGGTAAATCCTTTGTCGAAAGCGGGCACTTGCGAATCGATTGATACACTGGCCCATGGCAATGGATTGAAACGGATTTTATTAAACAGATTGGAATAGGGTGTGCGATCGTAGGGATTGGTAAAATTGACGTCGAAGTAGGTCTCCAATTCGAACCACGTAATGGTGGCGTCATCACGCCGTGTCTCCAGGCGATTTCGGACCCCGAGGCGCCAGACCGTCCAGTGATCGATGGAATCAATGGAAGTGAACTCGGGAAAATCGATCGGCTGCAGCTTGGTCGTCGGCTGGACGCGATCGAACTGAAGAATTTCGGCGGGATTAACACCGCCGTCGGAGACCCAGGAAAAATTTGTGAACGGCTGAATTACGTGGCGGAGCCCGTCCAGTCCAAAGCTGCGGCTTTGTGCATCTTCCCATTCCCGCGAGACCTTGAAAGAAGCTTCCACTCCCGCGTTAAAGAGAGTTCGCGTCGCGTCGCCATCGAGGTGAAGCGGTGCCGTCGCGTTGGGATCGGGTAAGATGAAGGTGGGAATAAACGGATTGTCATTCGGGGGAAAGAGAGTTTGGCCTAGATCGCGAGTTTGGTTGTAATAGGTGGCCCGAAAGCCCACCCGGGGCACGATGCTGAGCCAGCCAAAATAGGTATTTGGGTAGAGCAGTTGATGAAAAGAATCAACGCGCCACGTTTCGTAATCTTCGAAGCCGGAGTTGCGGGCAAAATTTCGACGCAGATCTGCGATTCCCGTTTCGCCTTCGTAAAAGATGGGGCCGTCGAAAATCGGGGTGCGGGTCACATCAAGCACCACCTCGGGGAGACGCTCCGTCGTATCAAAAAAGCTATTGGCCTGAAAACGGGCAATGGCGGTGAGCGTATAAATCGGGTTGGTTTTCGTCACCGCGACAACATTGTCTGGCTGCGGGTTAATCCTGAACTCGCCCTGATAGAAATCCTGCATGACAAAGGCGTCGCTTAGTTTCGTGATATTGACGATGCCCGTGATGTCGCTCGTAAAGCTGGTCCGATCTTCAAGACCGGCCCGATAGCGGCTGGTCGGAATCGAACCGCGTGGAAGCGAGGTTCGATTGAGCTGTGGGTTTTGATCCTGGAGGAAATAAGTCGTGAGTTTGGCATAGCTGCTATCGTCTTTGCCATACGTGGTTTCGGCTTCGAAGCCGATCGCCACGCCGCGCCGTGATCGGTAATCCAGGCGCAGACGCCCCTTGATTTTATCTGTGATCGGAAAGGTTACCTGGCCAAGAAGCGATGGTCCCCAGGAGCTAAGGTAGGCGGGTGAAATACTGAAACTAAAAGCATCGTTTAGCGATTGATATACATAGGGCCACCAAAACACCGGTACTTTGCCGATATAAAAAGTCACATTCTGAAATATTACCCGATCGTTTTCATAGACCCGGACAGTACGAGCGCGAAAATGAAAATCGGGGTTGCTCGAATCGTCTGTCGTGAAGTTGCCATTCTCAACGACATAATGGTTATCGGAGAAGGCGTGGAGTTTATTCCCGCTCAGGAGGTACGGATCCGAGCTGCTGCGCATATTTTCGGCGCGAATCTCCTTCGTATCGACATTGTAAACGCCCCGGTCCGCAGTATAGAGAGTCGCTTCGCGATAAATCCGGACGTGGCCTTCGGCAAAAACCTCGTGCGTTTTGGAGTTGTAGCGTGCCGAGTCCGCATAAATATCCGTATCGCCGAAATGAATCGCGACATTGTCGTGCGCGATGGCGATTCCATCCTCGTAGCGGGTCTCGCCGGTAGAGGTAATTTCGATCGGCTGATTTTTCGGCGTTTCAAACTCGACGGCGTGGGCACTTCCGAGAGTGAAAAGCAGAAAAAAAAGGATCGCTGCCCGCGGTCGCATCGCGCGCTCGAAGGTACTGCACCGCAAAATTGTTGCAAAGGCAAAACGGGTAATCACGGCAGCGCTGACGCCTTATTTCTCACCGTCACAGCACAACGCAAGCCCTCCGAGTTGCTGATTGACCCCGCAAGCCAGAACCAGGGCGCGCGATCCGCGGACCGGCTCGGGCGTTTCTGGCAATTTTTCCGTGCGCAAAGCCTGCGCGGCAACGATCAGTTGCCATAACACCGAGGCACCAATGCTGTCGCCAAGGGCAAATTTCGGCGAATAGATTTTGGCGTTTTCTCCAAGCGCGCTTCTTTCAGCGCGATCGACAAATGTGCCATTGGCGCTTCCAACGCAACACGCGCGCGGCGCATTTCCAAGCCGCTCGACTGTTTGCCGGAGCTTTTCCGCCGCTTCTGCACGCCGAAAGAAATTTGTGCCTGCGTCGATCTTCACGATCTCATAATATCCGGTGCCGCGCTGCAAAAGCACAGCGCCGGCCCCCTCACTCACAATCATGCCTCGTTCGCTGCCGGGCCGGCGCGGATCGCGGAGTAAACGCCATTGTCGATAAGCCTCGCAAACCAGTGGATCGATCTCCTCGGCAGCGACAACGAGACACGCATCACATGCGGTCGATGCGAGCAAATCGTCGGCTATTTTCAGCGCGAGGATACCCACCGCCCCGTCTCCGACAATAGTGTAAGACGTGCCTCTGACTCCCAAAATGGCGGCCAGATGACTCGCTGGCGCATTAAACACTGTCTCTGGAAACAGAAGCGGACTGGCCGACTGCGCCCCGGACTTCACGATTTCAGCAAAAAATCGGCGGGTATATATGACACCTCCATTGGAAATCGCGAAGACCAGCGCGGTGCGCGAGAGGTCCGGTTTTTCTCGCGCTTCTGCTATCGCGGTCAGCCCCGCCGCGGCTGCGAAGCGAGAGATTGCGCTCGCCCGGCGCAGGCGGGGATGCGAGGGCAAATTTTGGATGGCATCCTGGGGAACCCGGCGCGCGAGATACCTCGCGCCGATTTGCTCACTCTGGAGTGTTTCGATGGGGGCCTGTTCGCCACCCAGGAGGCGCTGCCAGACAAAATCGACACCGCTCCCGAGCGGAGTCACCCAACTCATGCCAGCGATGCACGAACTCACGTCTTTCGAACGACAATGCTCGCATTAGTGCCGCCGAAGCCGAACGAATTCGAGAGCGCATAATGAAATTCGGCTTCACGCGTTTCATTGGCCACCACGTTTAACTGCAACTCAGAATCGGTCCGGCTGAAGTTGATGTTTGGCGGCAAAAATTGATGCCGCAGAGCCAGCAAGGTAACCACGCCTTCTATTGCGCCCGCCGCACCGAGCGAATGGCCCATCATGCTCTTGGTCGAGCTGATCGGAGCCTCGCCAAAGATTTCCATGATCGCCTTTCCCTCGGCAGCGTCGTTGAAAATAGTGGCGGTGCCATGGGCATTAATGTAGCCGATATTCTTCGGTTTTAGTTCGGCGCTTGAAAGCGCCTCTTCCATCGCGCTCCGCGGCCCACTCCCATCCGGATTGGGCTGAGTGAGGTGATGATTATCGGTGGAAATCCCGTAGCCCACGATTTCGCCAAGGATATTGGCGCCGCGTGATTGGGCCAACTCAAAGTCTTCCAAGGCGAAAAGGGCCGCGCCTTCACCCAGCACCATACCGGAACGGTTTGCGTCAAAAGGGCGGCATTTTTCCGGTGTCGATGCCTGCAGGCAATCGAAGCCGACAAATACGAGCTCCGACAGCGCGTCGTAACCCCCAGTGAGAACGCGTTGATAACGTCCCGCGCGAATCGCGCTAAAGGCGTGGCCGATGGCATTCGTGCCGGACGCGCAGGCGTTCGCGATAACTTGAACAGGAGCGTCGATCGCGAATTTTTCCAACGCGTCGATGATAGCCTTTTGTGGCGGATAGTTTGCGATCCAGCTTGCACCACACACGCCATTTCTCAGAGTCCGGTAGAACCTTTCCCCAAAACTCATACCTCCGCTGGTTGTCCCGACAATGGCGATATCGGCTCGGAATGGTCCGGATTGTGACAAAAGCTCTTCCAAGGCCGCCATGACCATGTGTGACGCGCGATGAAGGCGGCGAGAGCGACGGCCGCGGTTTACGTTTTCCAAGAGACGCGAATCATCGACTTGCGCCGCGGTCTTGCAGCGCGTGTTTTCAACCGAAAATGCCATTACGGGGCCTACGCAATCTCGCGCGGTTCGCAGAGCCTCAAGTGTTTCGCCCAAGCCGAAACCGAGCGGACTTACTATACCTGCGCCGACGACCGCAACCCGTCGCGGATTTTTATTGCGCATATTCATTATGGAATTTAGGACGGCAAACGCGTCGTATTTATTGTTGCGTTTCGACGCGAAAGCCCCTACTAAGGCCGCAAGAAAACGATAGTTCGGGCAGGTGGTGAATTGTCAGTTGAGTTTATTCAGTGGCAGTTTGAAATCCGATTAACGGGAACAGTGACCTGGCGGCGTTTTCCAGAATAAACTCAGATGGGAACCAAGTTATACGTTGGGAATCTTTCGTTTAATACGACGGAAACCGACCTTCAGGATCTCTTCGCACAGGCAGGTGCCGTGCAAGATGTCATGCTTATGCAGGATAAATTCACAGGCAAGTCGCGAGGCTTCGCTTTTGTGACGATGGCGTCAGAACAAGATGCGCAGAATGCTATCACCCAATTCAATGGCAAAACAGTGGAGGGACGCGCGCTGACTGTGAATGAGGCACGGCCACGAGAGGCTCGGCCCCAGGGCGGCGGCGGAGGGCGTGGAGGCGGTGGCGGTTACGGCCGTGGCGGCGGTGGCGGTGGATATGGCGGCGGAGGCGGAGGCTACGGCCGCGGCGACCGCGGTTCGCGCTAGGCGATAGGAATGCTCAGTTTTCGGGGGGTGCCGCAACTGCGGCCCCAACGCTTTTCGTTTTGAGACCCTAATTCGTCAGGATGAAGCGGCTGCGGCCCATGCATCATCCGATGTACTGTTAAACACAACCGAGGAACCGCTTATGCCAGACGAACCCACCGAGAGTTCCCAATCGAGGGAACAACAATCGAACGAAAACATCACGATCCCGCCGATCTCCAAACCTGCTGTTGGTGCCGCAACTGGGGCGGTGCTGGGTAGTGTTGCCGGACCAATTGGGGCTGTCGTTGGTGGAATGGTAGGTGCCTTGGCCGGAAAATCTGCAGCTACAGGCAAGCCGATTACCGCGACCGCGCGCGAGGCGATCGGGATGCGTGCTCGTCCAAGATCGAAAGCTACTGCCAAACCATCTTCTCGCCGGAGCAAAGCTTCAGGATCAAGTCGCTCACGGGCGTCCAAGGGTGGGAAAGCAAGCAGCACTCGTCGGAAAGGCAAAACTGCTTCGCGGCGGGGAAAGGGCCTGCGGCGTCCAAAGGCAGGGGCCAGGAAGCGCGGCGCATCGAAAGCAGCAAGAGGTAGTTCCCGAAGAGCCTCGAGCAAGCGATCAGCCACCGCAAAGCGCAGTTCCGCCGGTCGTAAACGAGCGAAGGCGGGGCGTTCTTCCGCTCGTGGAGCAAGTCGGGGGGCAAGGAGGCGAAGCAGTAAGAGCCGTTCCTCGAAAAAACGACGCTAGGGAGACTGGGCAGGGCTGGATTCGAACCAGCGAAGGCGTAAAGCCAGCAGATTTACAGTCTGCCCCGTTTGGCCACTCCGGAACCTACCCGTTGCGAGCATCGACCTCGCACGCTTTCGGGGGTTGATATAGGCTCGCCCCAGACGGGTGGCAAGTGTCGGCCTCAGCGCGAATAGAACTCCGCTATCTCGGCGACAACGAACTGTTGCGCTTCGCGCGTTATTTCCGGGTAAACAGGCAGCGCTACCGTTTCCTCTGCCGCCCGTTCCGTTTCTGGCAGATCCCCTTGTTGATAGCCAAGTGCGGCGAAACACTTCTGCTGGTGTAACCCGAGCGGGTAATAAATTGCGGATCCAATCTCTTTTTGCCGCAAATGTTCGCGTAAGGCATCCCGTTGCGGCACGCGAATGACGTATTGATGATATATATGATGGTTCTTAAGACCGCGGCCGCGAAATGGCTCCGCCGGTAAACCAATCTTCTCTGTCAACCCCAGCCGGATAAACTCTTCTCGGTAAAAGTCGGCTACGGCGCGGCGAGCTGCCGACCACTGATTTAGATGGGGAAGTTTCACCGACAGAATCGCTGCTTGGATCTCATCCAGTCGAAAATTTCCGCCGATCGTTTGGTGGAAGTACTGCGGCTCCATTCCGTGGTTTCGGCAAACACGCAATCGACGGGCGAGATCCTCATCATTGGTGATGATGAGGCCCGCATCCCCGGCAGCCCCCAGATTTTTCGAAGGATAAAAACTAAAACAACCAGCACTTCCCATCGTACCGGCTTGCTCGGGGCCGGATTGACCGGGGAATTCGGCGCCAATTGCCTGTGCTGCATCCTCAATAATTGGCAATTGGTAGCGATCTGCCACAGATCGAATCGCATCCATCTCGCAGCACAATCCGAAGAGATGGACCGGCAGAATAGCCCGGACCTTTTTGCCGCGGTACGTCGGAAGTGGCGTGCGGCCGCACTGCCTTTCCAGAAATTGATCAAGTGCTACCGCCGACAAATTAAAAGTTTCCCGATCGATATCGACAAAAACCGGCGTCGCTCCGACTCGCGCGAGGCTACCGGCGGTCGCAAAGAACGAGTAGGCGCTCGTGATTACGGCATCGTCCGGGCCAACGCCGGACGCCATCAGGAGCGCGAGGAGGGCATCGGTTCCTGAAGAAACACCAATTGCAAATCTCGCGCCGGTATAATCGCAAATCGCTCGCTCGAACCTTTCCAGTTTCGGCCCAAGAATGAATCGCTGAGTGCACAGAACTTCATCGATCTCGTGCCGGACCGGTTCTGCCAGGATACGGTACTGCTCGCTCAGGTCCAGAAGCGGTACACGCATCGGATCAGGATGGCAGTTTCGTCTTCGCGTTCAAGCGCGCCCGGGCGTGCCCGGCGTTGACCCCGTCCGGCGGCTGCGTTACCGTCGCGCAATGTCTCTTCTCCGGGGGCTGTTCTGGCTCATTCTTTTCGCGTTCTTCACCTTCTGTTTCATCGTGCTTTTCGAATACGGTACGCAGGATTTTACGACCGGATTTAAAAAGGAAGCGGAACGGGTGAAAGCCTTTGTCGTCCAGGCCGCCAACAAGCCCAAAGCTGACAAATCGTCGGAGAACAAGAGGTAGAGACCATCGCAAAGTTTTCCGCGACCAGCGCAATAACGCGGAGTTTCCGGGTCACTGGACAAATTCAATTTCTATATCCCGGTCGATATACCCGGCGTCACGCCCTTCACCGAGAAAACGACGGATCGCTTGCCGGCCGTTTTCGCCATAGTCGCGCGTGTAATCGTTGACGTACATACCGATAAATCTCGAAGCGAGCGCAGAATCCATATCGCGGGCGTAAGCCATCGAATGTCGCACCGCTTCGGCGCGGTGGGAGAGCCCGAAGTCAATGCTCTCACGGATGATGGCCAGCAGATCCCGCTGTACGTCGCCGGGAATATCCCGCCGCAAAATATTCCCGCCTAAGGGCAATGGCAGTCCTGTGCGGGTCGTCCACCAGTCTCCCAGATCGGCAATTTTTTGAAAACCCGACTTCGCATAGGTGAGTTGACCTTCGTGAATAATGAGGCCGGCATCCGCCTGGCCGGTTCTGACCGCGTCAAAAATCTGGTCGAAAGGGACGACGACATGGCGAAATTTCCCGAGATAAAGTCGAAGTGCGAGAAACGCGCTCGTCATTTCACCGGGGATAGCGATCAATTTATCTCTCAGCCAATCTCGCGGTTGACTCGCTTTTGCGCTGTTCGTTTCGGCAGTGACGATCAACGGACCGTAGCCATCTCCCATGCTCGCACCGCAAGGCAACAACGCATATTTGTCAGTGACATAGGCGTAAGCGTGAATTGAAATCGCCGAAATGTGCAGTTCGGCGCGCGTCGCGCGCTCATTTAATGTTTGAATGTCCTCAAGGCGGTGTTCGAACCGATAACCACGCAAGTCGATCTTGCTCGCCGCCATCGCGTAAAACATGAAGGCGTCGTCCGGATCGGGGGAATGTCCGAGGGTAAAAATCTCATTCATGACAAGGACGCTTGCTGTTTGCGTTGGCCGCGCCCTTTCGATAACCTGACCGCAATGGCAAAATCAGCGCTCGGTAAAGGTCTTGGCGCGCTGATTGCCGCCCGCCCGCCTGTCTTGCTGCCAAAAGCAGAGACTGAGGACGATTCACCGAAGATTCGGCAGATTACCATCGAGAGTATTACGCCCAGTCCTTTGCAACCGCGAAAGGAATTTCCGGCGGAATCATTGCAGGAACTGGTGGAATCCATCCGCCAGCATGGAATAATCCAACCGCTCGTTGTGCGCGCCGTCGATGGACGTTACGAGCTGATCGCAGGCGAACGCCGTTGGCGCGCGGCGCAGCAAATTGGACTTGGTGAGGTGCCGGCGATCGTGCGCAGCGCAAGCGATCGCGACGTCCTCGAGCTTTCGTTAATCGAGAATTTACAGCGTGCGGATCTTAGCCCAATTGAAGAAGCGCAGGGCTACGCACGGCTGGCTGGTGAGTTCGGTATGCGCCAGGAAGACATCGCCCAAAAAGTTGGACGCAGTCGCGCCGCAGTCGCCAATGCCATGCGCTTGCTTGACTTGCATGCTCAAGTGCAAACCTGGCTGAGCCAGGACTTGCTCTCGGTCGGTCATGCCAAGGTTCTGCTGGCATTAAAATCACCCGAGGAACAGCTTGCTGTCGCCGAAACTGTCCTGCGGCGAAGCGCAACCGTCCGCGCAACCGAGCGGTTGGTGGCGCGCCAGATCGGAACTGGTCCGCCACGCCGCCGTCGCCGTTCACCAGGATCTTCGGTAAGCGCTGCGTTTGCCGATCACCTGCAATCACGGCTGCAGGAGCACCTTGGCACCCGCGTCATTTTACATCATGGCGAAAAGCAAGGTCGAATCGAAATCGAATACTACGGCGCCGACGATTTGGAGCGGATCGTGCAGGTGATGGGTTTGGCGGCCGAAGAGTGATCGGCGAATGCGAAACGGTCAGATTTTTTTGTCGGCAATTCTTTTAACGGCGCTTATTAGCCCAGGTGACGCGAGTGGAGCGGATCTTTGGGAGAATTTTTCCGGCCAAAAAGCCTTTTCGCACGTCGAACACCTTGTCGGTCTGGGACCGCGCCCGGCAGGATCGGAGGCCCTGGAGCGATCGCGCGTTTACATAATCAACCAGCTGAGCTCATTTGGATGGGCGGTGAGTCGCCAGACCTTTTCGACGGCCACCCCGAGGGGTCCCGTCACATTCGTTAATTTGATCGCGAACTTTCCGTCTCGGGATCGCGCGGGACACGGCTCATTTCTGCTCTGTTCACACTACGACACCAAGACATTCGACACGTTTCGCTTCGTGGGCGCCAACGATGGTGGCTCCAGCACCGGCTTGTTGATCGAAATGGCTAGGGTCTTGGCGACCGCGCCGGAGCTTGCCTCCAGGACAGAACTCGTCTTTTTCGACGGCGAAGAAGCCTTTGAGAATTTCACCGCAACAGATGGGCTCTATGGCAGCCGACATTTTGCCGATCAGCTGCGTGATTCCGGGCAGGGAAAACAATTTCAGGGCGGCATGCTCTTTGACATGGTTGGCAACAAGTCACTCACAGTGACGCTGCCGCCGGATTCGCCTAGAAATTTAGCGGCTAATTTGTTCGTTGCCGCGGAAGCGCTGAAGTTGCGTGAGCATTTCACTTATTTCGATCGCGACATAACCGACGACCACACACCCTTGAACGCGCTCGGGGTCCCGGTAATTGATTTGATCGACTTCGATTTCCTGTGGTGGCACACGGCCGAAGACACCCTCGATAAGATCAGTGCCGATAGCTTACAAATTGTTGGGCGCGTTGCCATCTACCAGCTCTCACAACTCGAGTTGAAATGAAAATCGCGCTCGGTCTTTTCTGCGTCGTTTTTGGCGTGTTCGCTGGCGAATTGCTCGCGCGGGTCCCGCTCGCTCACGATCTCGCCGGCCGGCTCTTTCACCGCGGCCATCTGATTGCTCTCAGTCAGGGGATCGGGATTTACGACATTGACGAGCATGTTTTTCGCGCAAACAAAGAATCTCGCGGCGAAGAGCAGAGTTTTGTTGAAGAAAAAGGTTTCGCGATACGAGGTCAATTGGTCGCAACTGCGACCCTGCCGATCGCCACTCAACGCCTTAACGGCGATTCCGTGGAATTCGAGCGCGATTTCGCTGCTTTGCAGAGTCAATTTTCTGATCTCACGCAATTTCGGGCCGCGTTGCGGGGGAACCGAACATCCGAGGGAGCGGTGAAGCGCCTGCTGCTCTCAACTGTTGGCGGTGAACGGTGGTTGGAAGGCCGCATCCGTGCACGAATTGCGGTTTCGCAGGACGATGCCCGGGAATATTTTGAAAATCAGCGAGGGCAATTTATCCAGCCACTCCGCATCCACGCCCGGCATATTTTCCTGGCCGCGCCCGAAGGCTCCGCCCCTGAACTAATCGAGGCGAAGGGTAGGGCCATGCAGGACCTTGTCGCCCGATTGAGACGAGGGGAAGATTTCGTGCAATTGGCTGCGGCAAGTTCTGAAGACGAGGCGAGCAAAGGCCGCGGCGGCGACCTTGGATTTTTGGCAGCCGATCGCGTTCCGGCAGAATTTTTTTCCGCGGTGGAAAAAATTCCGGCGAACTCCCCACCGGTGCTTGTGCAAACGCATCTCGGGTTTCATGCTGTGCAGATAATGGAGGTGCAAGCCAGTCGCGCCATGACATTTGAGGAAGCGCTGCCGGAAATCAGCAGCCAAATCTCGGCGGATAAGCGTCGGCGGGCGGTTGATGAAATCCAGTCCCAGCTTCTCCAGGGAGCCAGATTTTTCGCCAGAGAGATATAAGAACTTCGAATTGCGCGGCCGACAGTTTGAAAGCAGGCTGAATTGAAGCTGGAGCTACTGAAATGACGCGTCCCTTTCGCAGAAACGTTGGCGTAGTTGGCCTGGGTATCATTGGCCGGCGCATCGCCGACCATTTGCGCCGTCAGGGGCTTTCCATATTCGTCTGGAACCGGACTCCGCGCCCGGTTCCGAATTTTGTGGGCTCGCCCGCGGAGCTCGCGCAGACGTGCAATTATTTGCAGATTTTCGTTTCGGACGACGAAGCACTGATGCGAATCGTGCAGCTGATCTCGCCATCGCTCACGTCGAGCCACGTCATCATTGCCCATCCCACCGTGTCGCCTGACACGATGCGGGAGGCGGCCTCGCTTGTTGAACGTCGCGGGGCGCGATTGGTAGAAGCCCCGTTCACCGGCAGCAAACTCGCGGCCGAAAAAGGGCAGCTGGTTTATTATGTCGCCGGTGATGAGGCAGCCCTGAACGAAGTAACACCGCTTCTGCAAGCGAGTAGCAAGGCGATTGTCGTTATTGGCGAAATCGGGCAAGCGAGCATCATCAAAGTCGCAACCAATATGGTGACGGCGGCAAGCGTACAGGCCGCCGCCGAAGCGATGGCGTTGGTGCATTACTCCGGCATCGGACTGGAAAAATTTGCCGAAGCGATCAGACATAACACGAGCAATTCCGCTACGCTTGATCTGAAAATTCCTCGGATCATGGGCGCCGATTTCGAACCGCACTTCTCGGTAAAGCACATGTTGAAGGATATGCAGATTGCCAATCGACTCGGACGCGGGTTCGACCTCGATCTGACCGTAGCGGGCGCGACTCGGGATCGATTGCTTGACGAAGCGCGTCAAGGCCGCGGGGACGAAGATTTCTCGTCAATTGCGCGGCGATTTTTGCCCTTTGTCGAGGACACTGCGACAGATCTGCAGCCCGATTTGTTTTCTCAGCCAATGCCGGCGGACCAGCAATCCATCCCGCACGAGGAGCCGGAATTTATAGAGCAGCAGCTGGCCGAAATTTCCGCAACATACTCGGGAGAAAGTTCACAATTGGTGCCGGTTGAAGAGGTCCCGCTGGTTTCCGAACCGGAACCAGAATCCGTCCTGTCCGAGCCGGTCAATTACATTCCGCTAGAAACGGAGAATATCGGTGGGCCAACCACGGAAGCTGTTCAGCCACTTACCGCCGAACCGGAAATATCCGCGCCGGCCGAGGATGTCAACGAAGAGGCGCCAGAGCCGCAGGGATTTTTGAGGCGCTTGCTGCGGCGCACGACCGACTATTGATCGGCGCGACTTCAGGAGACGAGCGAGATGGCAGCCCGTTTTCGCGATCTTTCTTCTGAAGTCCGCCTCCGGGTGACGGGGAGTGATCGGGTGCGATTTCTCAATGGCCAAACGACTAACGATGTCCGTAAGGCAAATGAAACGTCGGCTCAGGAGTCCTGTGTTCTCAACGCCAAGGGTCACCTCGACGCGCATCTTTTTCTTTTTGTAAGCTCTGATGCGATATGGGTCAGCGCTGACGCGGAACTGCGTTCTACGCTCCGGGAGCGACTCGAACGCTATCTTATCGCCGATGACGTCGCGATTGAGGATATCACCGACGATTTTGCTCTCATTCACACATTGTCTGAAAAACAGCCCCAGGTTTTTGAATCTCAGTTTTGCGTCAGATCTCATCGACTGCTGAGCGATGGGTGGGATATTTGGATTCCTGCGGAAAAAAAGGGGGAGGCGCTGCTTGCGTTAGCTGCTGCTTACGAACCGGTGAGCGAAACGGAGTGGGAAACTTTGCGCGTGGAAGAGGGTGTTCCGGCTTGGGGACGAGAGCTTACGCCTGAGATTATTCCACCAGAAGCAAACTTGGCCGAACGCGCAATTGATTACGCCAAGGGGTGCTATATTGGGCAGGAAACGATTTCGCGGATGAAGATGAGCGGCCAGGTCCGACAACGATTATGCGGCGTTCTTGGCGAAGGCAACGGGCAATTCACGCGGGGAATGGATCTGTGTGCTGGCGAAAAAGTGGTTGGGCGGATCACGAGCGCGGTTTTTTCCGACCGGCTGGATGCTCCTATCGCGCTCGCCATGGTGAAACGGGGATTCAACGAAATTGGAACAAATTTGTCCGCTCGTTCCAACGGCCCACCGATGAATGTCAGGATCTCGCCCCTGCCATTTGTGACGCCGAAGAAGATTTGACCGTGTTCAGACGTCGGAGCTAATTCCTTTCCCGCTCTCGACCATCATGGCGAAGGTCACAGTCAATCACGTTTATAAAACCTATCCTTCAGACCGAGGGCGGGACGTAACTGCCGTCGAAGATATCAGCCTTGAAGTTGCCGATCGAGAATTTGTCGTGCTGGTGGGACCCTCCGGGTGTGGAAAATCGACCACGCTCCGGATGATCGCCGGGTTGGAGGAGATCACGCGCGGCGATATCTTTATCGGCGAGCGCAGAGTGAACGATCTACCCCCGAAGGATCGGGACATCGCGATGGTCTTCCAAAATTACGCGCTTTATCCGCACATGACCGCCTACGACAACATCGCTTTTGGGCTGAAACTGCGCCGATACACCAGGGCAGAAATCAAGAAACGAGTAATGGATGCCGCCAACGTCCTGGGAATTGAGGATTTGCTCGATCGTAAGCCGAAAGCCCTTTCAGGCGGGCAGCGGCAACGCGTGGCGGTCGGACGGGCCATTGTGAGACAACCAAAGGTGTTTCTTTTCGACGAGCCACTCTCGAACCTCGACGCCAAGATGCGGGTGCAACTGCGCACCGAAATCACCAAACTGCATCGGCGTTTGCAAGCGACAATGATTTATGTGACGCACGATCAGATCGAAGCAATGACCATGGGAGATCGGATCGTGGTAATGAACGACGGCAAAGTGCAGCAAAACGATACTCCGTTAAAGCTCTATAACGAGCCCGATAACCTTTTTGTCGCAGGGTTTCTCGGCAGCCCCCCAATGAACTTTGTCAATGGGACTCTTAAGCTGGAGCGGGACGGATTAGTCTTTCGAGAGTCGAACAAAGGGGTACTGGAGATCCAATTTCCGTCTCATGCCCACCCAGGTGCACGGGAGTTTGCGGGGAACCAGATCATCCTTGGCATTCGGCCGGAAGATATCGAATTGGCGCAATATTCTAACCGGGACGGAGAAACCGCGATTTTTCCCGCCATCATTGACGTGGTGGAACCGATGGGGGCCGAGACGAATCTGTACTTGCAGACTGGGGCGCACACAATCGTTTGTCGTAGCCAGCTCGCCCTCGATCATGCTGATGCCGGTCGGCGACAGCAATTCGCTCTCACCGTGGGCAAAGCGCACTTTTTCGATCCGCAGACCGCAAATCGCGTTGTCTGAGAGAGATAATGACGAACGTGTCCATATTTTGATTTGCTACCGGCGGCTTTTAGCCGTTAAAGTACGTAACAAGTCACGTCCCACATGAACCAACGTCTGCTGGCAGAAATAGGCCGTACCCAACGGCTTGAAATCCTCAACTCCCTCAAACGAAGCCGCGGCATGTCTGTCAATGAGCTCGTCGAAAAAATGAAAATGAGCTACATGGGCATCAAACAGCACTGCCTCACCTTACAGCGCGACGGCTACTTGGATACCTGGCGACGGCCGCAAAAAATGGGCCGTCCGGAGATGGTCTACCGTCTCACCCGCAGGGCACACGATCTTTTTCAGGCGGACAGTAACCGGTTTACCATCGACCTCCTGCAGTCGATTCAGGAAATTCACGGTCCCAATGCGCCGGAGAAATTGCTCTACAATCTGTATGAGCGGAAATGCGCTAGCCTCAAAGAAAAAGTCAAGGGCCCGACAGTGGCGGATCGAGCGCGAGCCTTGGCCAAGATTCGCGATACCGAAGGTTATATGTCGCAGTTTACGACCGAAGATGAAGGTGGCCCGCAAATCATCGAATGCCACACCCCACTGATGAACGTGTTGGATAAGTACCCAATCATCGGGCGTCTCGAACAGGAGATGTTTGAGCAACTGCTCGGCACAAAAGTTCGTCGAGAGGAAACGCGGAACTCGGGGCTCTACGAGTGCGCGTTCTATTTCTCCATCTAAGGGCGCCTCCGGTTCGAGACGATTTGGCCTTTCGCACTCCGCCGAAATCGGTTTGATTGAACGCCCATGCTTCGGGCGTTTCCGACTGCAGTTATAGAAAATTTGCAGCCGTTGATCGAGGGCGGCCGCTTTCCGATCAAACGGGTGATCGGCGAAGATCTGGTCGTGGAAGCAGACGTTTTCAAAGACGGCCACGATGTCGTCGCCGCGGCCTTGAAATGGAGAATCCTGGGAGAAATCGGCTGGCACGAAACGTCGATGAAGTTTGTCGATAACGACCGTTGGCGCGGAGTTTGCACTTTCTACGAAAACGCTACCTACGAGTACACGGTCGAGGCCTGGACTGACGTATTCACTACCTGGCGAAACGAATTTTCGGCGAAATTTAAAGCCGGGGTCGCTCCTCTCAGGAGCGAAGCGCTCGAAGGAGCGGTTCTGATAGAGGGGGCCGCACAGCGGGCTCACGATCCCGCTGACGCAGAACGGCTCCGGGAAATGGCGCAGACGCTCCGGATCAGCCCATCGGCGGAGGTTGATGCAACAGCGCATTCCGCAGAATTGGAAGTGCTTATGGCAACCTACCCCGATCGTTCCGCCGCCACCCAATGGGCGCCGGCCCCACGGGTTCTGGTTGATCGCATCGAAGCCCGCACCGCCGCCTGGTACGAATTTTTTCCGCGGTCTGCCGAAGGACGTGGGGATCGAGGATCGAAACTGCGCGATTGCCTGCCGCGCATCGATGATGCCCAGGCGATGGGATTCAACGTCATTTATTTCCCCCCCATTCACCCGATCGGCACGACGAACCGGAAAGGACGTAATAACTCCATCAAAAGCCAGCCAGGCGATCCCGGTGTGCCCTATGCAATCGGCAACCGATATTTGGACTTACCCAATGGCGGCGGACACAAGGACATCGACCCGTCTCTAGGGACGTTGGACGATTTCGACTGGCTCGAGGAGCAGGTGCGCAAACGCGGAATGGAAATCGCGCTCGATTTCGCGATCAATTGCTCGCCCGATCATCCCTATGTAGCGGAGCATCCGGAATGGTTTTATAGCCGGCCCGATGGAACGATCAAATTCGCCGAAAATCCGCCCAAGAAATATGAAGATATCTACCCCCTGAATTTCCGCTGCCAAAACTGGCCGGAACTCTGGGCGGAAATGAAGAGCATCATTTTGTTCTGGGCGCAGCGCGGGGTCCGCATTTTTCGGGTGGATAATCCGCATACAAAGCCAGTTCCGTTTTGGGAATATCTGCTGTCCGGAGTCCGAGCCGAATATCCCGACACCATTTTTTTATCTGAAGCCTTCACCAAACCGAAGATGATGAAGGTCCTGGCGAAAGCCGGATTTACTCAGAGCTATACCTATTTTACCTGGCGAAATACCAAGCGGGAGTTGATCGACTACTTCACGGAATTGGCCCAAACCGATACGCGCGAATATTTTCGGGGCAATCTTTGGCCAAACACACCGGACATTTTGCCACCGATCCTGCAAATCGGAGGACGCCCCGCGTTCAAGATGCGCGCTGTGCTCGCGGCAACGCTCTCCAGTGTTTACGGAATCTATTCCGGCTTCGAGCTTTGTGAAAACGCCGCGCTCCCGGGTCGCGAAGAGTACCTCGATTCAGAAAAATATCACTTCAAAGAGCGCGATTGGAATGCTCCGGGTAATATCAAGGATTTTCTCGCCCGCCTGAACCTGATTCGCCGCAATAATCGGGCGCTCGAATTTTACGATAACCTTCGCTTTTACCATTCGGACAACGAGGCAATTCTTTTTTACGGGAAAATGACAGCCGCGCGCGACAACATCATCTTAGTGGTCGTAAACCTCGATCCATTTCGCCGGCAGAACTCTTTCATCGATGTGCCGATTGACGAGTTCGGAGAGATGGGAACGGACCCCTATCAGGTAAACGATTTATTAAATGACGAAACCTATCGGTGGCGCGGCCGGCGCAATTATGTCGAACTCGACCCCCTGGCCACACCGGCTCACATTTTTCGTTTGCAACGCCTGGAATGACGCGCTCCTTGCATCGAGCGACTCGCGGATTATCGTAGCGGCTGCTTGGGCATGAGAATTTTCTTCTGGCTGCTTTTCGCGCCCGTCACCGCCACATCGCTGTTCGCGCAATCGCCCGCACCGATGGCGCCTGACCTGCCGCGCGCTCAAACGGTCCTCGACGCCATGATCAAGGCAGGACCGATCATGATTCCGTTGTTCCTTTTGTCCGTTATTTCTGTCATGCTGGTGATCGTCTATTTCATGACGATTCGCCGCGGCGCGATCGTTTCGCGCGGGTTTATGGCGACAGCGGACGCGCTTTTGCGCAAACGTGATTATCTCGGATTACTGGCCGTTTCGAACCGCCATGGAGAAGCGATTGCGCGCGTCGTACAACAGGTGCTCGATTTCACCACCAAAAATCCAAATGCAGACTTCGAGCAAGTACGAGAAATCGCCGAGACCGAAGGGACCCGCGTCGCATCGAATCTGAATAATCGAGTTACCTACCTGGCCGATATCGGCATGATCGCTCCCTTGATCGGGTTGCTCGGCACGGTCATTGGAATCATCAGCTCTTTTGGCGCCTTGGGCGCGGATCTGGGGAGCGCTCGCTACGTAGCTTTGTCGCGCGGCATCAGTCAGGCGCTTTTTAACACCGCAGCCGGCCTTGCCATCGGCATTCCGGCAATGATTTTTTATGCCTTTTTTCGTGGTCGATCGCAGCGCTTAATCTCGGAATTGGAATCCGCTGTGACCCATGTTCTGGCATTGCTTTCGTTGCAGTTTGGAAAACGTAACGAACGCACGCCCGCTTTGCTCGAGCAGGAATTTTAACCCGTATTCAAGGTTTGCATGAATCTGCGTAGCCGCGCGCCTCTGCAGCATCCTGGCATCCAACTCGCCCCTCTGGTTGACGTGCTGATGCTGCTGTTGATTTTCTTCCTGCTCACTTGGAACGCTGCGCGTAACGAAAACGAATTGGACGTCAAGGTCCCGAAAGCGACCGCAGCGAAGGAAAAGGCCGCGCCTCCGGGAGACGTTGTAGTCAACGTGAAAACCGATGGCAGTGTGGTGGTGAATCGGCGGACGCTTTCCGGACCGGAGCTGAGCGGCCTGCTGCAGAATCTTGTAAAATTGTATCCCGAACAAGCAGTGGTGATTCGAGGCGACGAAACCGGCGCTTACAAGAATGTGGTCAATGTCTTGAATCTTTGCAGCGAAGCCGGAGTCACGAACGTCGCCTTCGCGACCGCGAAATGAGTTTTTTCCGGCGAGGCGCCGGCCCAGTCTTCGCGGCGCTGGCTTGTGCGAGTTTCAATGCTATTGGCCAGGAAATTCGTCGTGCTCAGCCGATAGCCGAACCGCCGGCACCGCGAGCGCTGCCAGCCGATGACGCGCCATCGCCCGTGCCGCGCCGTCCGAATGTTTCCGACTCCGATTCGGAAGGCTCCGCTAGACCGGAGCAACCGGCAGATAAACGCCAACTCGAGTATGCGAACGCTCTTTTCTCGCGAAAAATGTACGATCTCGCTATCCCTGAGTACGAAAAATACGTGGGGGATTATCCGACGGGTTCCGGTTGCGCCAATGCTTACTTCGGCCTGGGCGAAAGCTATCGTTCCCTCGGAAAGACAGGTCCGGCTCGGACCAACTTCCAGAAAGTGCTGGATGATTATGGCGACAGTGAGTTTGCCGGACCTGCGGCTTACGCGCTGGCTGTGCTGGCATTTTCGCAAAAGGATTACACTGCTGCACAGCCGCTCTTTCATCGCGCCGCGACAAAGTCCAAAGATGCTTCCGTCGCATTGTCCGCGAAATATTTTGAGGCGCGTTGCCTGGAAAGCACGAAACGGGCTGATGACGCTCTTGCTTTATATCTGCAAGTAACGGAGGCCAAGAGTCAGTATCGGGATGACGCTCGCGCCACTGCCGGAGGAATGTTGCTGGCACGGGGCAAACGGCAGGAGGCTCTGGCGCAGTACGAAGCTCTCTCCAATGAAGCGGACAAGTCATCCATCAGAGCGGAGGCAGCCGTTCGCGCAGGTTTGATCGCCGTCGATCTCGCTACGGCCGATCGCGGTAGGAGCGACAAGACAATGGCTGACAGGGCACGCGCGCTTCTCCAGAAAGGGAGGGCTGCACCAGAGGCCGGCCGATGGCGCGGAATTGCCCAAGCCGGAGTGCTACGATTGGAATATCAGACAGCACAATTCTCCCAGCTCATCGCCGATTATAAAAAGGTTGCTGCGGAATTGCCGGAGGAAGCCAAGCCGGAAGCGATGCTGCTGGCGGGCAACGCAGAACGCCAGCTCGGTCATACCAAGGAGGCCGAGGATCTTTACCGGGAAATCATCGAGAAATTTCCCAAGCGCGAGGAAGCAAAGGACGCGCGCTACCAACGTCTGATCAATATTTATAATACCGATCCCACTGCCGTTATCACCGAGGTGACGGAATTTCTGAAGACCGATCCAACCGCCGAACGCGCCGATCAGGCAAAGTTGCTCAAGGCGGAAGCACTCTATAAACAACAGAAATTCGCCGAAGCGGCACCTGTTTACGATGATCTCCGGACTTCACAGTTGACGCCGAAATTACGGGCGGAAGCAGTTTATAAACTGGGCTGGTGTTACATCCAGCTAAAGGATCCGGCCCGGGCGATTGATGCATTTACTTATTTCATCAAGACATTTCCGGACAATGCGCAGGCCCCAGTCGCCCTCATCCAGCGCTCCCTGGCCTATCAGCAAAGCAAAAATATCGACGCGGCGATTGGGGACCTGAATTTACTCATTACCAACTATCGCGGCGCAAAAGAGCGGGAAGCCGCGCTCCAGCAAAAAGCATTGCTGCTCGGCGAACAGAATCGGGAGCCGGAGATGGCGCAAACATTTCAGCAATTTCTCCGGGAATTTCCGAAAAGTGCAGCAATCCCACAAGCTAATTACTATATTGGGAAGGCGGCCTTTGACGCAAAAGATTATAAGCGTGCAATTCCGGCGCTTGACGCGGCGCGTCGGCTCAACCGCGAGCAATATTACAACCTCGCTACCGTCCGAATCATTTTGTCGGATTATTATCTGCGCGACCGGAAGGCCGCGACCACCGAAACCGACGGCTATCTGGCGAGCAATACAAGCAGTGGCATGCCGGGCGAAGTCCTGGAATGGCTCGGCATCGAGTACTACAACGAAAAGAATTATCCGCTCGCGGAAAAATACTTGAGCGCACTTTCTCGGCTGGAAAATCAATCTGGCGTTAAGCCCGATTTCTGGTTTTACCTGGGAGAGGTCGCGGGCAAGCTGAAAAACTTCGACGAGGCCGAAAATGCGTATTCACGCTATTTGCAAACCTCGACCGATGCAGCCGGAAAGGCGAAGGTTTTACTCGCGCTCGGAGCGACCAAAATAGCGGCGCACAAACCAGATGAGGCTGAAAAAATCGCGGTCGAGATCATGACGCTGCAAGCGGAAGGTCGGGTAAATGCGGAAGCGCGCTTGCTGGCCGGAGATGTAGAATTGGAGCGACAACATTTCGAGGAGGCGGGAAAAGCATACGCCGGGGTCGCCCTCCTTTATGACGATCCCACCATCACACCTCGGGCGCTGAATAAAGCAGCCGATGCTTATCGTAAAGCGGGTAAGACGGAAGAGGCGGATCGAGTTGCCAAACAATTACGGGATCGTTACCCGAATTACGCCGGTGGTTGATTCTTTCAAGCCGGAAAGGGTTAGCTGACGGCAGTAATCGCCAGGGTTTCGATCGGAAGCGGCGCAAGAAATTTTTCGGTTTCGCTGACCTGCAAGACCGGTTGGGCAAGGTGTGCGGCGAGAAGACTGGCGTCCGGATTTTTGGCAATGCCAGCCTGTGCCATGAGATCGCACCGGGCAAGCAGGTCGATCACGTGCTGCACCTTTTTCAAGAGCTGTGTCGGGCCGGTGAATTGCACGGTCGCCAACCCCGGGGCGCTGGCTTCGACAAAAGGGGAAAGAAGGAACGCATGATGGAGCAAAATATCCGAGACTTGTTGTTCCTGTTCGCGCGCACGCGCTTTAATGACCAGATGAAGACATCGCCCCAATGCCTGGCTGGGTGTCATCCCAGCACACACCCCTTCGTTTTTGGCGGCGTCATTTAACTGTAAAATAACTGCTTTGGTTGCGGAGGCATCGAGGAGAGCGACGGGTTTTTGACGCAAGGCAGGTTGATGCCGAGTCAGCGCCTGCAAATAAAAATTTGGCAGCAGAATGGTCGCGAACATTATCCGAGTGCCGAGATCTGGCCCTGGGCGCGCCGCACCGTTAGCCGTAGCTGGGACAGTGGTTCCTCCCGCGATAAATCGGAAAGGGTCCATTGATTGTTGAGCACGATCTTGGTGTGCGCACTTGACACCAGATTGTGCCGGCTCATGACCAGAAATGCGCTCGGCGCCGCCTCGACTAAGCGTTGCAGGCGATACCAACTTGTCTGCGGAATGCGGCGTAATTCTTCTGGCGGGTTTAAAATCAAATCGAGAATGACGAGAGGAAAATTTCCATCGCGCAAAAGAAAATCGCTCGCTTTGATCGCTTCGGCTGCTTTTCGGCATCGTACCCAAAACAGGTGACGAAGCGCGCCCGGACCCGCCGTTTGCACATCGAAAGAGTCGCAACCGTCGATCAAGGCGATGAAAGAACGATCGCGTCGCGCCCATTGCAGCAAGCTATGAATCAGCAGTGCTGAACCCGCGCTTGGTTGGGCGCTGCTAATTTCGGTGATCTGACCTTTGCCCAAACCACCTTCAGTGGCCTGATCCAGCGCTGTAATTCCAGTGATTAGACGGCCGCTGGTTCGAATCGGCGGTTGAAGAAAACGTTCCGCGAGCACATCACGGAGATCAAGAATCTTCCGATTCGCTCCCATACCGAAAAATGACATGTTCCGTTCATATGTTCAAGTGAACATTTCAATGGCGATTGGCCAAGCTACTGTTTTGGCGACGAACAAGCGAGATCATGACTCCTTGCACACGCAACTCCTGGCCAGGATGAAGATCCGGATATCGCGGATTTTCCGATTTCAGATACGGCCGTCCGCGTTCCACCACATACCGTTTTAAAGTCGTTTCACCATCAATCAGCGCTGCTACGATGTCCCCGTCGCGGACTTCTTT
>DASXIC010000115.1:0-10419 GCA_036498205.1 Chthoniobacterales bacterium
GACGTGGCGCGCGCAGTGGCGGACTAACACAGCCAATTCGGTTATGAAAAACAAGGTACCGCAGGTCACATTCATTTTCTGGATCATCAAGATTGCTGCGACAACGCTCGGCGAAACAGGCGGCGATGCCTTGTCAATGACACTCGCCCTTGGCTACGCCGTCAGCACCGCAATCTTCCTCGGTTTTTTTATCGCCACAGCGACGACCCAAATTGCATCTTCAAAGCTGCATCGTTTCCTCTATTGGGCGGTCATCGTTGCGACGACAACGGTTGGCACCACTACCTCAGATTATCTCACGCGCACAGCGGGGCTTGGTTACCTTTGGACCTCGGTGATCCTCTTCGCAGCAGTTCTCATTGTATTGGGGATTTGGTATTTCACCCTTGGTTCCGTCAACGTGAATCAGATCACCAATCGCAAAGCGGAGACCTTTTACTGGCTTACAATTCTCACATCCAATACACTCGGCACTGCGCTTGGTGATTGTTTAGCCGATACCTCCGGGCTTGGCTATGAAGGCGGAGCGGTTGTCTTTGGTGGCGCGCTGGCACTTATCGCGGCGCTCTATTTTTTCACGAACAGCTCTCACGTGGTGCTGTTTTGGGCGGCATTCATTCTCACTCGTCCGCTGGGAGCGACCTTAGGCGACATCCTAACAAAGCCGCTGAATTATGGTGGACTAAATCTCAGCCGCTTTACCTCCTCCTTTGTCATTGCCGTGTTCATGATCATTTTCGTGCTCTTTACCGGCCGCTCTGAGGAAGAGGCCATGGTGGAGAAGCGGCATCAATAAACCAGCTGCATCCCGAAGTACCCGATCAACGCACGTGGCCGGTCAGGCGAACGAAGTTCCTGACCGAACGACATGATGAAAATGCGCGTCTCGGTAAGCTCTTGGCGCAAGCCAAAGTTGATCGCCAATACATCCCTCGTGAAATTCATATGAGATGTGCCGTGAAGCTCGGCCATGAGCACCGTAGTTTTTGCTACCTCGATTCCACCGACAATTCCATAGAGCCATTCACTTCGTCCGACACTGCTCAAAAGGGGGCCCAACTCTACGTCCGCCCGCCAGCGACCGAGCTTCTTTGCCAGCTGAATTGGAACCTGAAAGCGTGTCCCATCCTCCGAGAGGCCTCTTCTTACTGAGGATTGGACCGGGTTGAAAAGCACTCGCGGAAACATCGAAATATCCAAGCCACTCGTCTCTTCATCCGCAAACCGCCATTTCACCGCTGCTTCCGTTCCCCCGATTCCTCCGATGGCTCCATGGCCGCTCCGCTTCAAGAGGACCGGCGCAGTTTGGAGGGTGAGCTGAATGTGCTCGCCAACTCCATAGTTCAAATCGATCGCTGGAAGATCGAACGAAGTTTCCCCTGGCCGGTGTTCAAATGCGATAGCCAGGTTTATTTCCCATTTCCCGCTTCCGGGCGTCCCGGGATCGTCCGTAATCATTGGCGGACCTCCCTGTGCAAATGTACTCCGAATAGCACATGCGATAAGCGTCGCGGATGCTAAGCGCCACACTACGTACTAGGCGGCAGGTTTGACTGGACCGTAAATGAGCAGCTTGAGCGTGTTTGGCACTATCGTCGGTCGAGATGGCGATGCACCGGGCGACGGAGGAGGGGCCGGCTGAAATTGCGCCGAAGGCAAATAGATTCTGTGTGTCTGTGGATCGAGTGCCATCGTGCGAGCGCCTCGTTCTGTTTTGAGTGTCTGCACAACAGCGAGCCGCTCCGGACTCTCCTCTTTCGCGATCGTTGTTGTGCCGTCCCCGCAAGATGCAAACGCAAGCTGGCCGGCCTCATCAAAGGCACAACCGTCAACGCCGCCGCCGATAGGGACTGTCGCGATTACCTTGCCAGTTTCGGTATCAAGCATCGCCATCATTTTATTGTGACAAGTGGCAAACAATCGATGATGGGCCGCGTCGAGAGCGATCCCGGTCGGTTCTTCCCCAGGGGCTAACGGCCATCGCGCGACCATTGCGTGGGTTGTCGTGTCGAGTACTGCGACTTCATTTTTGTCCTCCAAATTGCAGTAAACACGCTTGGACGAAGGGTCGGCGACGGCGAACTCCGGGCTGCCATCGAGTGGAATTGTGCTGACAACGTTTGCCGTCTTCGCATCGATGACTGTCGCTGATTTCCCCGTATGATTGAATACGTAAACTTCCCGGCGACCAGGCTCGTAAACCAACGCGTCCGGGTTTTCACCGGAGCTTACCTTCGAGATTGTGTTGAGGGTCTTCAAATCAACGACGCTGACTTTTGCCTCTTTGCCGTTCGACGAGAATCCGCGCTGTTCCTCCGGCGCGACGACGAACCCGTGTACGCCCGGCGTATCCCCAATCTCACCGCTCACCGCATTTTTCTCGAGATCGACAACGACAACCTTTGTTGCATGCGACAAATAAAGCCGGCGCGCGGCCGGATCGACGGTCAAAATATCCCAACCTCCCTCGCCACCGATCGGGATTTCGGTCGCGAATTTGTAGATTTCTTCGCCAAACCCTGTTCCGCACTGAAGGGCGAATGCGCAGCTGACCGCGATGATTGTTTTTACCTGCATTGTGCAGTGATAGCCGAATCTTCGTGAATTGCACGTGAAGCGATGTGGCGCGGGCGGCTTCGGGGAAAGAATGGAGAGTTCTGGAGTTGGTCCGGAGAGACGCTGGACCTTTCCAACAGCGCCTCCCCTCGGGGTTGAGTTGTTAGTGAGATTTTTGTTCCCTTGACAGCCCCGTGCTGCTATAATTTCTAGAACCTCGCGGCCAGGCCGCCCAACCCCACAACTCGTCCCGATGAACCATTTTTCATGGCAAAGGCTCTTTGCTTCGTTTGCAATTTTTTTTGCGATGCTCTGTAGCACCGGCTGCAGTCAAAAAGTCGTGCTGCGACCGACAGAGGACGATCTGGTGGTCCTCAACGGGTGCGTCATATCCGCCTGTAACTATCTCGCCGTCGTCAAAACCCAACATGTGCTGGAGCAGGATTTTTGGGCCAAAATTCTCCTCGTCCGATACGACAATCATAAAGCCGGTCACGCCTATTGCGTGTGGGAAACCGAAGGCATTATTTACGGCTACGATCGGAACGCCGGTTCCTTCACCATTCCGGTTTACACTCGAGACGCGAAAGCGATCGCGATTGTCCTGGCGCAGGAGTTATCCAGGGTGATGACTCGACCGCTTGCCGTCGCCCGAGCGGAATTCGTTGAGCCCAACTCCGATTTGTACCGTTTTTAGACGGACTAAGGCGAGCCGTCGAGCCCGCCTCCAGCTCGGTCGCCTTCGCTTGGCAAAATCGAAGAAGGCCATCGCTTTTTCGTGGCGCGAATCGATTTAGATGGCGAAAGCCGGGACGAGTAAGAGTTGCAAAAAGGCGCGGCGTGCGCGGAATTAAAAACGACGTCATCGCCGAATTGCTAGCGCGCGAGGCCGACAATGCGTCGGGCAATCTACAGCGCGCTTTCCGTCGAGCCGCGAGAAGCGCATTTCTCTGGCCGGACGAAGCCGCGGAGATTCTGGCAGCGGGTGAATCGTTGACTTCCTTGGCTGGTGTGGGGCCTTATTTGGAAAAAAAAATTGAAGCCTGGATCGAGAATGGATCGACTGCTCGGCCTCCTCCGATCCGACGGGATTTTCTAACCCGGGCGCGAGCCCGCGCAATTCTAACCGAAGACCCAGGTTGGCCGAAACGACTACGCGGCGATCTGCAGATGCATAGTAAGTGGAGTGATGGCAGCGGTACCATCAGCGCAATGGCGGAGGCCGGCGACGCACTGAGTTACGAATTCATCGCCATTACCGATCATTCCAAAGGGCTCAAGATTGCCGGAGGAATAGACGAGGCCGCTCTGCTTAAGCAAGGGACGGAAATTGAGCGGGTGAATCGTCGGAGCTCTTGCTGCGTTTTAAGATCGCTCGAGATGAATCTTAACCCGCGCGGCGAAGGCGACATGGGTGCTGCGGCTTTGAAGAAGTTGGACCTTGTCCTGGGATCGTTCCATTCTGTTTTGCGGACCAAGGAGGATCAGACGGCGCGTTATCTGGCCGCGTTGCGCAACAGGAACCTCCAAATTCTCGGCCACCCGCGTGGTCGCATTTACAATTTTCGAGCAGGTCTCAAAGCGGATTGGCCGCGAGTTTTTGCTGAGGCCGCGAAATTAGACAAGGCTCTGGAAATCGATTGTTATCCGGATCGACAAGACCTAAGTGTCGCCCTCTTAAGAATTGCGAAGCGAGAAGGCGCGCGCATATCTTTGGGCACAGACGCGCATCATCCCTGGCAAATGGAATTTATCGAGCTCGGTCTGGCGGCTGCGCGGCTCGCCAAAATTCCTGCCGAGCGGATAATTAATTTTTTATCGTTGGCGGAATTAAAGCAGTGGGTTGCTGGCCTGCGGGCCAAACGCAGCGGCTAGCTAATTCTTATTCCAGGTCTTCTTTTGGAAAGAGACGCGCCCGGAACCTTCCTCGAATGCTTCGAAATGCTCCGGATTTTGCCGATAATATTTCTGGTGATACTCCTCCGCGGGCCAGAATTTCGTCGACGGCAAAATTTCGGTGACGATCGGCTTGTCAAAGCGCCCGGATTTAGCCAGGCGCTCTTTTGAGGCTTCGGCGATTTTTCTCTCATCTTCGTTTTGGTAAAAAATCGCCGCGCGATAACTCGGACCGATGTCGGTAAACTGGCCATCGGACTGGGTCGGGTTGATCTGGCGCCAATAGATATCAAGCAGCTGGTCGAAGGAAATTTTCGTCGGATCATAAGTGATCTCGAGCGATTCGCGATACTTCGTTCGCTCCGAAGTTACCAGCTCGTAAGTCGGATTTGGTTCGGTGCCCCCGGCGTATCCGACCACTGTAGTGATAACACCAACCGCCTTGTCGAAGGCTGGTTGAATGCACCAGAAACAGCCGCCGGCTAGAAGTGCAGTGCGCGTTTGAGGCGGCGCCGGTTCGGCAACAAGGACAGACGCGAGGAGAAGACTGGCGAGACCGAAGACTAATCGCTTCATGCGCAGTTAGACAGCAGGGTTGCAGGAACGTTCGCTCTGCTAATTTCGTCTCGTGCCAGATATGGCGGTCGAGTTCGTACCATCTTCCATTGTCGATCCGATTAACTTCTTCGAGATCTTCAATCGGGACGCTCCGGTGGAAATTGATCTCGGTTGCGGTGATGGAACCTTCCTCGCCGCGAGGGCGGCGACTAATCCGGAGCGAAATTTTCTCGGAATCGAACGACTGATTGGCCGTGTCCGCGCTGGCTGTCGAAAAACCACACGACTGCATTTGGAAAACGTCCGGATTCTTCGCATGGAAAGTTCTTACGCGATTGCTCATTTGATGCGGGCCGAGTCGGTATCCGCCGTCCATCTTCTATTTCCGGACCCGTGGCCAAAACGCCGGCATCAGCGCCGCAGGTTGTTTACGACTGAGTTTACCGGCGCGGTTCATCGCGCACTCGAGATTGGCGGGCTTTTTCATGTTGCGACCGATCACGCTCCTTATTTTCAAATGATTCAGAAGATGATTCCGATCGATTTGTTCTCGGCAGTGGAAGACCCTCTGCAGTTCCCACTCAGCAGGTTTGAGCAAAACTTTACTGAACGGCAAATGCCAATTTACCGATTACTGCTGCGAAAAATTTCACCAGTGAGATGAGCGCGTGCTTTCCACTCCTCGGCGTAAAATTCGATCTCGACCGCTCCAGTCAAATCCTGCCGAAACAGTTTTATGCCGCGTTGAGCAACGTCCGCCGCCCAACTTTCCTCTATCCGTTCAGCCACGGGCGTATCGCGTGAAGTTGCGATGATCAATTTCGGTTTAACGGCACCGAGAAACTCGGGAGAGCCAGAGCCGCCGGTGTGATGTTGTCCCTTGATCAGAATATCGGCACGAAGATTGTCGCCGCCTGCCACCAATGCTGTCTCTGCTTCCGAGCCGGCATCCGATTCGAACAGGACGGAAGTGTCGGCGAACTTCACCAGCGCGATAACCGGGGCGTCGTCGGCCGACGCGATCGCCGTGTTAAGTGATGGATAGAGGATTTCGGCCCGCACTTCTGGACCCAAGACAAGGCTGTCGCTACGAGAAATAGGCCGCGGCGATTTAGGTCTGGCTGTTAGTTGAGTGAAAAGGCGGCGCTGGACGGCGGACCGAACATTAAGCGGATTGTAGTAGACTTCGCGCGGCTGAAACTCAGATCTGGTGAGGTCCCCGGCACCGATATGCTGGGCATCGCCATGAGTCAGGATTAATCCTTCCAGGTGATTGACTCCGCGGCTGCGGAGGAATGCCTTCAGCGTCCGTTCGTACGTTCGGGCGCTGCCGCAATCGATCAACCACTCGTACCCATTTGCGCGAATGAAAGAGGCAGCCCCTGTTCCTTCGTCCATTACGGTAACAGCGGCTGGTGCGTGCGAATCCGTGAATTGCTCGAGATAAATATGACCAAAGGGGACCGCAGCAAAAATTTGGACAAGCGCGAGAACCAGGTGGGACACCAGCCAATTGGCATTATTAAAGATTATCGAAACGGTAGAGGAAATTGGCGCAGCAATGAGAGAGAGCATTGCCAACGCAAGAACGAAGTAGGCAATGGGAACGACCGTGAGATTGGCAAAGAGTGAGACCGGAGTGACGAGGTGAAAATACCAATAGATCAGCGGGAGCGATCCAATCCATGCTGCAATTGAAACGGAAGCGCCACGCGCGACGGCGTTTCCCACACCTGCAAATGTCCGCTGCGTCCGATTGAGCAGAGCGTGCGGCAAAAACGAATCCGGTTCCGTCATCCGCCGCAGACAAATGAAAAGTGGCTCGGCAAACAACACGATCGCGGCGACGACGGAAAACGAGAGCTGGAAGCCACTCGTAAACAGTTCGTTCGAATCCCAGAGCAGGATTAGAAAGGCCGCGGCAGCGAGGCTGTTAATCGCGAAAACTTTGCGGTCGAAAAAAATTCCACCGAGCAATACCGCGGCCATAATGGCCGCGCGCAGGCTGGCGGTGTGCAACCCGGTCACGGCGGCATAGAAAAAAAGCAGCGGAATAATCGCAGCCGTCGCGATTTTGCGCGGGAGACGCAGAATCGTCGCAACTGTCCAGAGCAGCCACGCGACAATTCCGACATGCAGCCCGGCAACGGCAAAGAGGTGAAGAGTACCGGTTTGTTGAAATGGTTCCTCGATCTCATCCTTTGTCTGGTGGCGTAATCCGAGAGCGGTGCCACAGATCAGTCCGGTAACCCGGGGCGAATCTTCAATGCCGCGACTCAGTGTACATTGCATCCATTGACGAGAATGGAGCGCGGCGCGTAAGAGCGAAATCCCGCCGCCCGTTCGCACGATCTGTCCGTTATCGGGATAACGGACAATCAAGGTCTGCCTGACCCCGCGCCGTGTGAGATAGGCGCGCATATCGAATTCACCGGGATTTCGTGGCGGCTCTATTCGTTGCAGCGTCCCAAATAATTCCAGCTCGTCACCCAGGCTGGGAGCACGCCGCCAACGAACCAGAACAGTGGCATTGGTCGGGAAAGTCTCGTCGCCGAATTTTGCATTGTCTAACCGCAAAAGGAAAACGACGACGCCATTAATTTCCGTTTTCGGTTCCGTCACGACGATGCCGTGGACGCTAACAGGGCGAACTTCATCACCAGCGGCAAAAGCGAGCGAGTCCGCCGGAGTGCGAGTGATCCGCGCACTATGCAAACAAAAAAAACTTGCGGCAACCGCAGCGATAAAAAGCGGCGTCAGCGGAAAGAACAAGACCGCGACCAGGCCCGCGCCTGTGACAGCCAGAATTGGCCAGGTGAAGGTCGGAAAGTAATCGGCTGCGACAATGCCAATCGCGGCTGCGAAGGCAAGAATGACAAACGGATGCCGTGTGTGTGCGACCAAGAAGCTCAGTCTGGTATTAGTGCATCTCCATTTCCGTCGTGGCCACCGAGGCCGAAAAAGTCGACGATCGAAATATTAAAAGCAGTCCACCCAAGTGCTTTCGACCCCTCCTCGCGCAATTCAGCTTTTGACAGGCAATTATCAGTTTCACCGTTCCGAAACGTTTTGCTTCAACGACGCGAGCTTATATGCTTGTCTGCGAGTGCCGATTCCTTTTTCGAAAAAAACGAACGTCGTTCGTCAGGCGTCCGACAACGGCGCGAAGACGAAAAAATCAACGCGGGTCGGTTTGCGTCCAGGGTGGGCATGGCATCGGCGGAATTTTCTCTCCGAGGTGTTGATCCCCTCGCTTTTCACCAAACGCTCTGGCCGTCGGGTAGTTCCTCGATTTCCCAGAGTTGAACCGGGGAAGTTTTGCATCACCTGGATCGGTCACGCCTCTTTCTTGGTTCAAACACACCAGTGCAACATCCTGGTCGACCCAAATTGGGCTAAATGGCTGAAGGTAATCAAGCGGTTGAAACAACCCGGGATCGAGCTGCATCATCTGCCCGACATTGATCTTGTTCTCGTAACGCACGCCCATTTTGATCATCTCGATCGACGGACTCTGCGCCGCATCGCCTCCGATCAACCCATTGTCGTGCCAGTTGGTGTCGGCAATTTGGTGCACGATCTCGGCTTTAACATCGTCCACGAACTCGATTACTGGCAGGCGGTCGAGCTTGGATCGCTGAAAATCTCCCTCACGCCCTGTCATCATTGGGGAGCACGGTTCCTCGCCGATTTGCATCGCGGCTTTGGCGGCTTCGTTATTGAAGCAGGTGCCCGAAGCATTTTTCACTGCGGTGACAGCGCATACTTCACAGGTTTTAAGGAGATCGGCGAACGGCACGAGATCGAGATCGCCCTGCTTCCCATCGGCGCTTACGATCCTCCAAGTGGGCGTGAAGTGCATATGAACCCGGAGGAAGCGGTGCAGGCTTTTCTGGAGCTGCGCGCAAAAAAACTGGTTCCTATGCATTACGGCACGTTTCGCCTGGGCTATGAACCACTGGATGAACCGCTGGCACGCCTGCTCTCCCGCGCGCGCGAGGCCGGCATTCACGATGATGTGCTGGTGATGACAGAAGGTCAGCCCGTCCTCGTTTGATCACGAAGGTTCGCGTCTCCTGGTGAAGCGAACAGTGCCCGCGACGATCGTCGGAGCTCTCGCTGCTGCCATGGTGGCAATGCTGTTCGCCCTGGCATTGCTCGCGCACGATCCGCTGGTTTTTTGGAACGATGACTACGAATTGTCGATTCTGCCTGTATGCGCGGATATCGCCCGAGCCTGGGCGCATAGGGAATTTCCGCTCCTCAGCCCGTATTCCTGGATCTGCGGCAATCTGGCTGGCGAATTCCAATACGGCGTTTTCTCCGTCTTCATCAATTCGGTCATCATCGCCATTTGGAAGTTCCCTCTCCTTTTCTCGCAGCAAGCGGCTGCCCTTTCAATTGTACACCTGGCGGTGTTGTCAGCGGGCGGATTTATGCTGGCACGCGGCCGCAATCTTTGCCTGCCGTTTTCCATTCTTGTCGCCTCCATCGCCGGCCTGAACGGTTGGATCATCTGTTGGGGCGCTACGGATTGGTTCGGTGCGCTAGGCGCTTTTGCCTGGTTGCCCTGGGCCTGGTGGGCGGCCGAACGATCGCTCGATCCGTCGCGCTCCGCCTGGCGATTTCTCTGGCCCGCGCCTTTTGTGTACTTGGTTATCACCGGCGGGTTTCCCTACACCGTTTTAATGCTTGCACTCGTTTTCGCCTGGGTGGCAGCGCGGCACCTCGTGGAAGAACGCAGTCTCACCGGCATTTTGCCGCTTGTCTTTGGCGGCGCGATCGGGGTCGGCCTCGGCGCGCCGGCCTGGCTTGCGCTGCTCGATTACATACGTGGATCTGCCCGGCAAACGCAGAATCCGGCCGCACATTTTCAATGGCTGATACCACCAAACGCGTGGCCGGCACTGATTTTGCCAGCGTGGACGGTGAATTGGGCGAACTTCTCTTCCCAATTGATGCCTCATACTGGGACCGAACTGGCCTGCGGGCTGGTACCGCCGGCAGCATTAATTTCCGCGTTCATAACGAAGTCACGAATACTTTGGCGAACAATTCGGTGGGAGCTGGCCTTGTTAATTATTGTCGCGTTGCTCGCGATGTTGCCCACGGCTGGCGTTTTCCGTTGGAGTTTTCGTTGGTTGCCTCTGTTCCATTTGGTGCTCGCCTTGAGCGCCGCGGAAGCTTTGCGGCTCACGACAGGAAATCAGCAATCAATCCGTTTCGCCCGGCCTGGATTCGTTGCGCTTGGCCTCCTTCTCTTGCTGGCGGTGACGATGCAATTATGCGGATTGCAGGGCGAACACGCATTTCCGCTCACTTGGATTTTGCTCGCCATCGCGGCGGTTTGGGCGTGCTTCGAACTTTGGTGGGACCAGGCGCGGCTAGTGCGTGGCTGGATACCGGCGG
>DASXIC010000116.1:0-13281 GCA_036498205.1 Chthoniobacterales bacterium
AGCTCGGAAAGTAGTCCCTTCGCATGGCGGATCGATTTGCGCAGAAAGTAATCCGGCGCGCTGAAGTCGACCGGGTGGGCCTCCCCGTTGCGGCCACGCGCCTGCAACTCTGCGTCCCAACGGCTGAGGGTGCATGTCGAAGCGAAAAGCTCCATCGCCGCCCCTGCAATCCGCTCCTGAATCAATTGCATGTCGAGCACTGGCTCGCGGTAAACTACCAGGGCCCGGTTGATCGCGACATTGAAACGCCAGATCAGACGGCCAAGTTGACCGGCGAACCCGCGAAGCTCGGCGCTGCGTACCGGCACGGCCGGTGTGCGCATCGTGGCGGAGAGTCGATTCATGCCAGAGTTAAATGCGCGTCCGATGCCCTGCATATTCGGCTTCAACATCGTGTCGTAGATTTCCTTAAATTCCATTCCCGGCCCACGCATCCCGACCAGGGCGATGAAGGAAGTCAGCACCTCGTTTGAACCTTCCCCGATCTGATTGATACGCGCATCGCGCAAAATGCGGCCCAGGGGACTGTCGTCGAAATAAGCCGAGCCGCCGTGGATCTGAAAAGCGTCATTGACCGCTTCCCACAGGCGGTCGGTCGTGAACACCTTCAGCATCGCCGTTTCAATCATGTAGTCTTCCAGTCCGCGATCGATTAGCGATGCAGTTACCTGCGTCATCGCTTCCATCGCGTAAACGTCCGCCGCGATGCGCGCGATTTTCTTTTTCACGAGGTCGAATTGACCGAGCGTTTTCTTGAATTGCTGGCGCGAATTGGCGTGTTCCACTGCCAGTTGCAGGCAATGCTTGGCCGCTCCGGTGCAACAGGCGCCGAATGTTGTCCGGCCAAAATCGAGCACGGTTAGCGCGACCCGAAGGCCTTTGCCGAGCGGCCCAAGGATATTTTCTTTCGGCACACGAACGTTATTCAGGCGAAAGCGGGCCGTCGCCGTTCCCCGTATTCCCAGCTTCGGCATCCGGGGATTAATCATTTCGACACCCTGCATGTCCGGCGTAACCAGGAACGCCGTTATCGCATCTTTGCCCGGTTTTTCGGCCACCGGCGTGCGTGCCATTACTGTCCAAACCTGTGCGATCCCGGCATTCGTGATATAACGCTTCTCTCCGTTCAAAATATAATGCGAACCATCGTCACTCGGGGTTGCCGTCATCCGCACGTTTGCCGCATCCGAGCCAGCCTCGCGCTCGGTCAAGGCAAATGCGGCTAGTTGCTCTCCCGCCACCAAAGGTGGGAGCCAACGCGCCTTTTGCTCGCGTGTGCCAAATAAAATTAACGCGCGGATCCCGATCGAATGATGTGCATTGACAAAGACGGATGTCGAAGCGTCGCGCTTGCCGATCTCCTCCAGGACACGGCAATACTGCATTTGAGAAAACCCGCGACCGCCAACCTCACGGGGCGCGGTCATGCCAAGGACACCGGTCCGGCCCAGCCCCTCGATAAGATTGCGCGGGATGTCTGCGTTACGATCGATCCAGTCCGGATCGAGCTCGCGATCGAGCATCTGTCGAACCTCCGTCAGCGCGCTTTCCAGTTCAGTTTCCTGGGCGTCGGGAAGCCGCGGATAGGGCATAACCCAGTCGGCGACAAAACTTCCCAAGAACAACCCTTTGGCGAATCCAAGTTCCTGACGTCCGCTGAACAGCAGCTCTTCGGCCTGCTGCATTTCCTTTTGTCGCTGAATTTCTGCTTCTGTTTGTGCCATTATCAAGCCGCGCCGAATGGCGGGTCACGCACTGTATACATCGCTGCCTCTGTGTCCACTCAAGCGCTGCAAGAGAGCGACCACAATTTCACGAGCGATTGCACGACCATTTGGCCATTGGCTTGCGCGTGGGCCGGCTACGTTTAAAACGGTCTTTATTCCGAGCCCGGAATGCGACAGCGAAAGCACGAATTCAACTGCTTGCTCTATCGCCGTTTCGATGGATGCGCTTTGCGCGTCAATCATCAGATATGGCTTCTGCGTTTCAATACAGCGCTCCACTGTTTCTCGCGTCCCACCAATGGGCGGTCCATTTGCGATGATCAGCGTGCCATCCGAATCTGCCACGTTCCGTGCGGTGCGCACGGCGTAGCCGCCATCTGGTAGTTCCGTAAGCGGGTAATGCTCGGGAATCCGCCCATCCTCCGCTAACCGGCCGCGGGGACACCAACCGCCACAGCCAAAGCCGAGTTCCAGCGCCGCATCCAAAGCGCCCCGATCGACGCCGGTTTGCCCACCCGAAATTATCTTAAGCGAACGCGTTTAAATCAGCTGCAGCCCTGGCTTGTTCCGCACTCTGTGCAAACGCCGCAGGCACCTGCGCGAATCACTTTTTCACTGCCGCAGTGCGAACAGGTGATGTCCATGAACATGTTGCCGAGCGCTTCCCTCACCCGATCTGCATGGGTGTAACCGTTCGCCAGCACACGCGGGTTTCCTTCCGAAGGCGAGTGATTTGTGATTACATCAATCAATTCCTTTTCCGCCGTCCGCGGCAAATCAGATACCGGACGGTTGACGGCCCTTTTCTCCATCTCTGGAATTTCCTTCATCGGCAAATCCGATTGGGCCCGATTGGGCGACGTCGCTTCCTTGTAACCTTTGATGAATTGGCAACCAAGCCAGCGAAAGACGTAATCGGTAATGCTGGTGGCGCTGCGAATATCGGGATTCTTCGTGAACCCGCTCGGTTCGAAGCGCTGGTAGGCAAATTTTTTGACCAGACTCTCAAGCGGAACGCCATATTGCAGCGCGATGGATGTGAGCGTGCCGACTGTATCCATCAACCCGCCAATCGTGCTCCCTTCCTTGGCCATGGTAATGAACAATTCGCCCGGCTGCCCATCGTGAAACAGCCCGACAGTGATGTAACCCTCGTGCCCGGCTATCTCAAACTTGTGCGTAAAGGACATGCGGGTATCGCTCATCCGGTGACGTACCGGCTGATCAATCTGGCCTCGCAGCACTGAAAGCTCCTGCTCGAGCTCGTGAACGCGCCTTTGCAAATCTTCTGGCTCGGCGGCGAGCTCGATTCCCGCGGTAGCTCCCATATCCTTCGTCTTCTTCGTGTTCAATGGGGCGGAACGCTTGGAACCGTCGCGATAAATCGCAATTGCCTTTAACCCGAGCCGCCAACCTTCGACGTAAGTGCTCATGATCTCATCGACTGTCGCGTTCTCCGGTAAATTTACCGTTTTGGAAATCGCGCCGCTCAGAAATGGCTGGGCCGCCGCCATCATCCGCAGATGGCCGAGGTAATGAAGGCTGCGCCGTCCTAAATGGGGCCGAAAGGCGCAATCAAAAATCGGCAGGTGTTCCGCCCGCAATGGCGTCGCGTAAAGTCGATTGGCTTCGGCCTTGCCCGCAATTACCGCGGTGTCATCGGCGCTCGGCGTGGCATCTTCAATCGTATCAAACAAATCGATGTGTTCGATGATCCGCGCGATCTCCTCTTCGCCGTATCCGAGATGTTGCAGCGCCGGACGAACCGTCTGATTGACGATTTTCAGCATGCCGCCACCGGCCAGTAGCTTGTATTTTACGAGTGCGATATCCGGCTCGATCCCGGTCGTGTCGCAATCCATTAAGAAACTGATGGTGCCAGTCGGCGCCAGCACTGTTACCTGTGCATTGCGATAGCCATGGCGTTTTCCCAGATCGGCGGCGCGATCCCAGGCCTGAGCAGCTTCACCCTTTAAATAGAGGAACTCGTCCACATCGGGGATATCGGCCACAGCAGCACGGTGGAGATCGATTACCTCCCGCATGGATTTGACGTTGTCTTTCGCGGCCGGTTTGCTCACGCCGCTACAGGTGGCATCCCGGTAGCCGGGAAATGGTCCCATCGTTTTCGCCAGGAGCGCGCTCTGCTCGTACGCTTCTCCGGTCATGATCGCGGTGATTGCGCCACAAAGAGCGCGTCCCTCGACCGTATCGTAGCCATAGCCATAGCTCATAATGAGCGAACCGAGATTGGCGTAACCGAGGCCGAGCGTGCGGAAAATGTGCGAGTTCTCCGCAATCTCTTTCACAGGATAGCTGGCGTTATCGACCAGAATCTCCTGCGCGGTGATGAAGATGCGGACCGCGGCCTTGAACCGTTCTACGTCAAACGCTCCCTCGGCCGTCTTGAATTTCATCAAATTCAGCGAAGCCAGATTGCAGGCAGTGTTATCGAGAAAGAGATATTCGCTGCAGGGATTGGTGGAGTTTTGGCGGCCCGTCCCTTTGCAGGTGTGCCATTTGTGGATGGTAGAATCGAATTGCATCCCCGGATCGCCGCAGACATGGGTCCCTTCCGCGATCTTGCGCAGCAGCAGCCGGGCATCTTTACGCTCGCATGGCGAGCCGTCCCGCACCCGTCGGGTCCACCATTCCCGCTCCTCAATGGCTGCGTTCATGAAATCATCGCTCACCCGCACGCTTAGATTTTCGTTCTGGTACATGACCGAGCCGTAGGCATCGCCATTATAGCTGCCGTCATAGCCTTGCTCGATTAACGCCCATGCCTTCTTTTCTTCCTTCTGTTTGGCATCGATGAATTCCTCGATATCGGGGTGCCAATCCTTCAGCGTGTTCATTTTCGCGGCGCGACGGGTCTTTCCGCCGCTCTTCACCACATTCGCAATCTGATCGTAGACCTTTAAGAACGAGAGAGGCCCACTTGGCTTGCCGCCTCCGCTCAATTTCTCCCGCGTACTGCGCAAGGTGGAGAGATCGCTGCCGGTCCCACTCCCATATTTGAAAAGCATCGCTTCGCTCGTCGCCAGTCGCATGATGTCTTCCATCGTGTCGTCGACCGACTGAATGAAGCAGGCGCTCCCCTGCGGATATTCGTATTGCGTCGCCGCCCGCTGGGCCCGGCCGGTTTCCCTATTGAAAAAATAGTTTCCTTCGCCGGCGCCTTTACCGATCCCGTACTGGTGATACAAACCGACATTGAACCAAACCGGCGAATTGAAAGCGCCATGCTGATTCAGGCAAAGCCAGGTCAATTCGTCGTAGAAAACTTCCGCTGTCTGCGAGTTGGCAAAATAGCCATCAGCCAGACCCCAATCGGTGATCGTTCGGGTAACGCGATGAATTAGCTGACGAACCGAGGTTTCGCGACCGCCCTTGTGCGGATCGGTGCCGTTCGCGATGTCGCCATAAAAATACTTCGAGACGGCAATCTTGGTAGCAAGTGGGCTCCAAACTTTTGGCACCTCGATATCTTCCTGCTCGAAAATCACTTTGCCGCCATCGTCCGTGATTTTCGCCGTGCGTCGGTCCCATTCTATTTGATCAAACGGGGCGACTTTGGCATCGCTGAAGAGACGTTTGAATCGCAAGCCGCTACGCCGCGTTTTTTCGCTTCCGCGATGATGGGCGCGAGCGTGCGATTTACGCTCCTTGTCTAATTGCGAAGTGGAAATGCCAGATTTGAGTTGAATCATGGGGCAAGAGGACGGTTAAGAACTGCGAATGAGTGTCAATATCGGTGAACAGCCTTGGACAACGAATTGTGGAGATCGTGCGAATATCGTCGAACAACTATTCATTGGGGAGGCGCTCAAGTGGGTCTACAACATGCAGTAGATTTCCGTAACCTCACAAGCATTTATTTGTAACATTTTTTGCCTTCGAAAAGAGCCGGGCCCCGGAACGGGAACCAAGTTATCTCTTGCGCCCCTAACACGCCTCAACAGTGTGCAAAGCGTACGGAACTGGCTTGAGTTGACCTTGCCCGGCCCGATACTAAGCGCCGCGAAAACCAGGGAAGGGTGGCTGAGTCCGGTTTAAGGCACTCGACTCGAAATCGAGCGTGGGGTAACCCACCGTGGGTTCGAATCCCACCCCTTCCGCCAAGATCCTTGCCCGTGACAGTCCGTGGGAAGCTCTGGTTCCAGCTCGGGGTTGACTACAGGGCTATTCCTCGAAGCAGCCGATAGCGGTGATTACCTATTGCATATGGCACTTCTAGTGCTTATGATGGGGCCCCGATGATTCAAGCGAATTGTCGGGCGCGCTTCACCGCAGCGGATTTTGACTTTATCCTGCGCACCCTGGCACGCTCCGAAAACGAGCATGTTTCGCTGGTCGATCTGCTGTCCGATTCCGACACGCGCGATTCGATTCTCGATTCTCCCCGCTTAGTCGAAGCAATTTTGTCCCGCGGCGGCCAACTCCGGATCTCGTCCCAATTCTATTTCTATGTCCTGGCCAGGCATGTCATGCGCGACGCCGGTATTACCGATCGAAAATTGTGCGACTACATCGGATCGCTCTTAGAAACATTTTCGCGCGCCAACTTCCTGCGGGGTCCCCATCAAACCGATCTGGATGGTTCGCGCCAATACATCTCCGATATGTTGATCGCGCTGTCTCGCGCGACCCCGGAAGAGGCCTTTCTCCTGCGCGCCTATGTTGGCAACTACTCACTCTTCATCAGCGGAATTTTCCACGAAAACACACAACATCGCAGTTTGCGCGGCGGACCCGATATTGGTTTTTACGAGCAAATCGGCCGGCGGAATTATCATGTCCTCTCCTCGCATGCCACAGCCCGCCGTTGCGAATTGAACGATGTTTACGCGGAACTGGCCGACAGATTCCACCAGGTGCGCGTAGCGCTAAACGAACTTTCCGACCGCCTTCTCCACCTGGATGAAGACGAATCGCCCTCCTTAATGCCGTGAACGAAACGCTTTTCTCGCAAATTCAACGGCTGTTCGAGCGCACTTATGCGCAGGTCGGCATTAATCTTGAAGAATGCATCATCGATCGGGCGCGCTCCGCCCAACTGAGCAAACTTGCGGGGGCATCGGCTCGAGAGTTGAATGAACTGGCACGTACATTTCTTCGTCACGCCGACGATCATCTTTACGTTGGGATTTATTATTCGCGCTGGCTGATTGAGCAGCTCGAGCGACACGATCCAAGGGCGGGTTTGAGCGACAGAAATATCCGCTCACTTATCGTCTTCGTGGAAGAGATTAATCATGCGTTGCACGCCGCCTTGCAGTTCAAAAACGGCCGGCGCGAAATTTCTTCGGAAGATTTCGCACGCGATCTGGAGCTCCAGGCTCAGATTGATACCTATCTTGTCCTGCTCCTGTTTGTCGCCTTCTTCCGCAAGACCCAGCGAGTCTCTCGTGCCGATCGGCGCTGGTTGCGTTTTCACCTTTTTGCCCGTCAAAATCCGGACGCGTTCCTACATAAAAATCTGCGCGGGCGTTATCTTGAAACGTGCGAACTTGCCGCCAGTTACACGCAATTTCTGGATACTCTCAACGGCATGCGCCGGCTGGAAGAAATCCGAAAATTCCGCTCCCTCGATTATGGTGCCAAGAAAGCGCGCATTTTCGCCTTGATGAATCGGGCGATGTGAATTTTTGCGGCGTCAGCTTGATTCCGTTTGTGATGGTAGCGTCGTTTCGCTAAAGGTTCCTCGTGTTCAGCCTTACCATGCTCGGCAGCGGCAGTGCCGGGAACAGCGCGCTCGTTTGCACAGATTATTGCCGAATTCTCATTGATGGCGGCCTTAGCGCCCGGCAAATCGTGGTCCGGCTTGAACAATGCGGCATCCGGCCGGAGCAACTCGACGGCGTCCTGCTTACTCACGAACACGGTGATCACGTCTGCGGTTTGGAAGTGCTGTGCCGAAAGTTATCCATTCCAATTTACTGCAACGCCCAAACCGCAGAAGCGATTCGCTGTTTTGGACTGGCTACCCACAAAAATTGGCGGATTTTCCGAACCGGCGCTGAGTTCAACATCTGTGACATCACCGTCCAAACCTTCACTGTTCCGCACGATGCCGTTGATCCGGTTGGCTACGCCTTTCACGCGGCTAATCGAGGTTTGGGTTTTATCACTGATCTCGGCTACGCAACGAAGATGTTGATCGAAAGGCTTCGCGAAGTGCACACCCTGGTGATCGAAACCAACCACGACGAAAAGCTTTTGCAGAGCGATCCGGCCCGACCGTGGCCAGTGAAGCAGCGAATCATGTCGCGTCATGGACATCTTTCCAATAGCGCGGCCGCCAGCGTGATCGAACAATTACTTCCAGGAAAAGTGGAACGGGTAGTGCTCGGCCATCTTTCCCGTGACTGTAACTCCCCCGAGCTGGCCGCTGGAGCCATCCAAGCCCTGATTGAACGAACCGGCCGCAACGACCTGGAGATTTATTGCGCGGGGCAAAGCGTCATGAGCCCACGCTTTCGAATCGGTGAGACGCAGGGCGGCCATTTTCAGCCCACCTTTGACAGCGGCTTTTTCGATACGACCCGGGCAGCATGACGCTGCGCGACGCGACGAAACTGGATTTGCCCGCGATCGTCAAAATCCATGACGCTGCGATTGCATCCCGTATTGCCACGGCACAACTCAGTCCGCTCACAGTTGACGAGCGCTGGAGCTGGTTTCAGGCGCACTCGCCCGATCATCATCCGCTTTGGGTGATCGAACTAAATGGTGCACTCGCCGGCTGGCTCAGTTTCAAAGATTTTCTGCCTCGTGCGGCCTATCGCGGGACCGTCGAAGTAAGTGTTTACGTCCATGAAACCTTTCGCAGACGGGGAGTTGGCAAACGGCTTTTAGAGCAAGCGATCATCCGAGCTCCAAAGCTCGGAATGCATGCGCTGGTTGGTCTTATCTTTGCCCAGAATGAGGCCAGTATCGCCCTGTTTCGCGCCACTGGTTTCGAGCGATGGGGCTTGTTGCCCGGGGTCGCTCGAATCGATAATGAGTCTCGCGATCTGACGATTTTCGGCCGCAGAGTCTAGCCGTCTCAACTGATCTAAGGACGGTCTTCGACCGCCGGACGACATTGTGCCGATATCAGTGAGAGGGCGGCTCCGACAACGGCAGTATCGCGTGTCCCTCCTCAGATTTGCGTTGGCGCTCCCTTTCTTCAAGTTCGTGCTCAGCCTCTCCGGCTCTGAACTCGGAGGTTAAGGAAGCGGTTTTGTTGCCGGCCAAAGAGAGGATTTCTCTCAGGATTTCTGCGAGGTGTTCCGGTGGATCTGCTGGCGCAGCCATCAATTGAGAGACGCCGCAGATCCTCGCTTTTGTCTACGCCACTGGCATTTTTTTGCCGGCGATGGTCTGGCGCCTTTCTCTGCCGGTTAAGCTTCTTCCTGGCCAATCACCAAATGTATCACCCCATTCGGAGCCGAAACAAAAAAACCGTCGAAATCTTCCCGCAACTGTTCCACTTCATCCCGTCGGGGAACACCGTTTACTTTCAAATAAGAAGCCGCTCCCTCGGTGTCGTTTGTTTCTAATTCAAGCCAGACATCGGGCTGGCTCAGACTTGGGACAAGGTCGATCCAGAGCCGATTCGGACCGAATTGAAAAATGCAGCCGTCATCTTCCTCCTCGATCAAGGGCAAAGCCAAAGTATCGCGATAAAAAGCAACCGTTTGCTGGTAAGTATGGGCTGGACATTTTATCGCAATATTTGCCCCTCCGGAAAACTGCGGGCCGTGAACGTTCGCTACCATTCCGCAATGTTCCCGCGCTTCAGAGTTGTGCGAGAATTTTTCGCGCGACGGTCTTGGCTTTTTCGAGCGCGAGGTTCTCGTCTTTGATTCCGCTCAGGCCAATTGTGATAAAAAATTTTTCTTTGATGACGTAAAGCATGATGGCGTTTGGTGGGAGGCCGTTCTGCGCGCTGCCGTCGAACATCCCCGCCTTGTCGCCGAGATCTTCCACCGGTTTCATGGCCCCCCCACTCGCCGCCACCTGTTCAAGCTCCTGCTTCGGATCGATCGTTCCCTCGGTGGCCTGGCGCAATCGAACGATGAGCGATCGAATCGACTTGGTACTGTAATAGTTGCACTTCGAATAATACCCATCGCGCGCACTCAAATTGAGCGGGGTCGGTTCTTTTACCGGCTCACCCAAGGCGGCTTCGGCGTCGCTTTTCTTGATGATTTTGGAGACATCGACTGGAGTCTCCGCGGCGATCGCCCAAATCGCTAGATTGCCCACGCCCAACGCGAGCAAAAAAGACCGCCGCATCTAGCCTCCCGGCCCGGTGCCTCCAGGCTCAGTCATGGCGAGGGGATCGAGTGCCGCGTTCAATTCGTTCTCGGGCAATATTTTTTTCTCCATGCAAATCTGGCGCACAGTCTTTCCCGTTCGCACGCTCTCCTTTGCGATTTCGGCGGCGCGATCGTACCCGATCCGCGGCACCAGGCTCGTCACCATCGCCATCGAAAGCTCGACCAGTTCACGGCAACGCTCTTTGTTCGCCTCAACCCCGATAACACATTTTTCGACGAAGGCTTCTGCCACATTCCCAAGCAAGCGGATGGACTCGAGAAGATCGTGCGCCATCACCGGCATCATCGTATTCAACTCCAGATTGCCATTTGCGCCGGCCCAGGTGATGCAGGTGTCATTTCCGAAAACCTGCGCGCAAACCATCATCATCGATTCGCACAAGACAGGATTGACTTTCCCCGGCATGATCGAGCTCCCTGGCTGGACTGGCGGCAGCCGGATCTCGCCGATACCGCACCGTGGACCGCTTCCTAACAAGCGGATGTCGTTGGCAATTTTGAAGAAGCTGGTAGCGATCGTTTTTAGTAATCCGCTCGCTTCCACCACTGCATCCTTTCCTCCCTGGGCCTCGAAATGATTGCGAGCTTCGTAAAATTCGATGCCTGTTCGCTGGTGTAGATGCCGAATCACTTTGGCTGGAAAGTCGATGTGACGGTTCAACCCGGTTCCCACAGCAGTGCCACCGAGAGCAAGCTCGCGCAGGACATCCATTGCCTTTTCTGCACGCGATTTGGCATATGCGATCTGCTCGGCATAGCCGGCAAACTCCTGGCCCAGCCGCACCGGGGTGGCGTCCATTAGATGGGTGCGGCCGATCTTGATTACCTCCCAAAATTCCTTCCCTTTGTCCTCCAGGGCCTGATGCAAGGCGTGCAGCGCCGGCAGGAGGCAAGTCTTTAATTGTTCCGCCGCGCTCACATGAATCGCGGTCGGAATCACGTCATTGCTTGATTGCCCCATGTTGACGTGATCGTTGGGATGCACCAGCTCGCGAGCACCGATCGGTTTGCCCGCCAACTGAGCGCAGCGATTGGCGATCACTTCATTTGCGTTTGTATTTGTGCTCGTGCCGGAACCGGTTTGAAAAATATCGAGTAGAAAATGGTCATCCAGTTTTCCTTCCGCTACTTCCTCGGCCGCTTGCACGATGAGGGAGGAACGATGCGCATCGAGCAGTCCCAGATCGTGATTGGCCTGGGCCGCGCCCCACTTAATCAAGCCAAGCGCGCGAATAAACGGGCGCGAAAAGCGGTAGCCACTAATTGGGAAATTGAGCAATGCGCGCTGGGTAGACGCGCCGTGGAGGGCGTTTTCCGGGACCTCCATCTCGCCCATCGAATCTCTTTCGACGCGCGTCTTGATGTTCTTCATCGCGCGTCCGCTGCGGAAAATCTTGCCACGGGGTCGGCCGTGCCATTTCCGTTCTGCATGTCTCCTTTGCGGAAGACGGTGATGAACATGGGCGGGATATTTTGCAAAAAGTATTCCGAGTCAGCCCCGGCGAACTCGGTCGCATGCTGGCGCAGTTCGTTCGTCACTTGATAGATGATGAACGCCCCCCCGGAGGCGAGCGCATCGTGTGTCTGTCGCAACAGATCGCGTTTCTTTTCAATGTCCAGAATGCTAAAGGGAATGCCCGAAAGGATGTAATCGCATTCGGCAATGCGTCGTTGTGCGAGCTCGCGGCGGATCGTTCCGGCGTTGGCATTGATTACATGAACGCGCGGATCGTGGGCAAATTGCCGTTTCAAGTCGCGCGAGAATGCCGGGTCGAGCTCGAACAAGAGGAGCTGCGCATCCGGGCGCATTCGCAAAGCCAATTCGCGCGAATGCACTCCCTCGCCGGGGCCATATTCCGCAATCACCCGCGCGCGTTCGAAATCGATCTTACTCGCGACGCGCTCGACCAGCGCCTTTGAACTGGGAACGATGGAGGCAATCTGAAGCGGTCGTTTCAAAAATCGCTTGAAAAACAGAACGCTCATCGAGAATCGCAACAGTTCACCGCTGTGTTTCGCTTGTCCAGCAGGGAAAGCTTATCTAGGCGGTGCCCTGATTCGGTGCCAAGACAAATTACGTCATAAAGTGAGGTAAAGTTTGACATTGATTGTGGTTTTTATGATGATGAAAGAGTGAATAGTGCTTGCGTCGGCAGGCGCAACTTGGTGAATAGTGAGCATGCATAACCTGCTGACGGTTAAGGAGACCGCGAAATACCTCCGGATTCCGCTACCGACGGTCTACTATTTGGTCCAGCGAGGCCAGTTACCTGCGATCCAGATCGGGGGGCGTTGGCGAATCAAAAAAAACGCCCTCGATAAGGATATTCTCAAGGAAGACAAAGCAGGTCAGCCGACAGTCCTCGTTGTCGACGATGATGAAAGTTTACAGAACCTCTTCAAATTATTTTTGAAGAAGATCGGTTTTAGCCGGGTCGTGGTTGGCACGGTCAAAGAAGCCATTGCTGCGCTTGAGAAACAGAAGTTTGATCTTGTTTTCCTCGATCTCAAACTTCCCGATGGCCCGGCAGACGACGTTTACGATACCGTCAAACAAGAACAACCCGATTGCCCCATCATCATCATTACTGGTTATCCCGATAGCGAGATGCTCGATCGTATCCTGGCCAAGGGACCGATCACGGTATTAAAGAAGCCGCTCAAGACCGAGCAGCTTCAGCAGGTGGTCAAAATTCTGGGGCACAAAGACGCTGTAAAGCTGGCGGCTTAATTCGCCAGCGCCCGCACAGCGGCTTCGGTTGATCTGGCAATTGCTTCCCACCCCGCGCGATCATTCGTAACGGAGGCGAACAGCAACGGCTTGGCGATGCTAACCGTGATTTTCTTCCAGCGCGGGATACTCCCGGAGTGAGGCAGCGCATCGAACGTCCCCCGCAAGTAGCACGGGACAATTGGAACATCGGTTTAGGCAACCAGACGACCCAGGCCGGGCTTGAAATTCGCCATTTGACCGGTCCGAGTCCCGCCCATTCGCAGGCGAGCGGGAGAAGTACTTCAAATTGCTCGGGACTGATCGATACCATAGAAGGTCCGTTATGACAGTTTGATCGGGAACTCTCTCGCCATCTGAAGGCTTCTGCGCTGAGATTTTTCCTAGCGTCTAGTGCAGGCTTCGATTTTGCTCGGGAACAAGCTCCACCGCATGTATGATCCGGGGCATTATCGCCCGATTCGCACCGTTTGAATTAACCGCGCAACAGAAT
>DASXIC010000117.1:0-2275 GCA_036498205.1 Chthoniobacterales bacterium
GAACTTTGTTGATTAACGTATTTGCTTGCGAAATTTCGGCGAGGCGCCGAAATGGACCCCGAGGCGGGTGTGCTCCCCAGACCTCCGACTGCCGATCTTAGGCGAATGCCGAGCTTACGAGTTTTGCGAAATCAGCGGCAGCTTTTTTTCCAACCTGCTTGGGAATTTCTGAAAACTCGGTGTAGGGAACGACTTCTCTGCTCGCGGGATCGACCACAAGTGAACCTAATCCAGAGCCGAGAATGATCGCCGTGTCGGCCTTGTAGTCGAATAACTTATTAATCGCTGTCATGTCGACCGGCCATTGTAGGGCAAGCGTATCGCTTAACGTCTATAAAGAAATGGCAGGCGGAGCGCCTGCCCTACAATTTGTCATCGCGCTCGGAGAGCGCGACCACCTAAGCCGCTGAAACCGGCGGCGCGGAGTCGGGTTTGCGCAGCGAAGCCATGACATCCGGACGCATGCGCAATCTGTCGTCCTCGGAAACGGGTGTGAACTTCGATTCGCCCTTCGGATACGCGATGCGGGTGTGGAGCATTGTCATGAGGGTGAAGCGGAATTTCTCCGCGATGACGCGCAATTCACCCAAGGTCAGATCGCATTCATCCAGCTGTCCGTCGGCAATGCGCTCTTCGATCAGTTCATTGACAAGTTGCTCGATTTTTTGCGGCGTCGGCTTTTCCAAACTCCGCGACGCGCTTTCAACGATGTCCGCCAGACTGACGATGGCGCTCTCCTTCGTCTGCGGCTTCGGCCCGCTGTAACGGAAACTTTCCTCCTGCACTTCGGGAATGTCTTCCTCGCGGATGTTCATGATCTTGCCACCCGCGCGCGCGTCTTCCTGCTGCTGTAACGCGCGCTGATAGAAATAATAAACGAGCGACGTGCCGTGGTGTTGCTGAATGATATCGATGATTTGCTTGTTCAGCCCGTGCTTTAGGGCAAGATCGACGCCTTCCTTCACGTGCGCGAGGATGATGAGCGCGCTCATGGTCGGTGCGAGATCGTCATGCGGATTGCGCTCGAAATTCATATTTTCGGTGAAGTACTCGGGCTTCACCAATTTTCCAACGTCATGGAAATAGGCGCAGACACGACAAAGCGTCGCATTGGCGCCGATTTTTTCCGCGGCGGCCTCGGCCAAATTCGCCACGACCAAGCTGTGATGATACGTGCCGGGTGCTTCAATTGTCATTCGGCGCAAGAGCGGATGATTCAGGTCCGATAGTTCGAGCCAGGAAACGTCGGTGGTGATTTGAAAGAGTTGCTCAAGCATCGGCAACGCGCCGCCCACGATCATCGCAGTGACGATCCCGTTGCCGAGCGCGAGCGCGCTTTGCAAGCCAATCATTCCCCAATCGTTGTCCATCGGCGGAAATAAATTAATTGGTCCGATCATTCCGAAAGTGAGGGACGACAGCCAAATGGCGACGCCGACGCCGACGCCGGCGCGGATCAATTGGCCACGGCGACGGACTTGAAGCGTGAGATAAACGGCGGTGAATCCGCTGATCAAACTGATGACGAGCAGCGAGGCGTCGATCCGTCCAAACAAAACGCTGCTCCAGAGGCTAACGAAGACGGCGGCGTAAAGACCGTGATTGCGTCCGAGTAACACACTCAGCACCAATGGCGCGAATGCATAGGGCGCGAGCAACCAACCCATCTCCGGCGTGAGAAACCTGAACGTATGCTCGCTCGACAAAACCAGAATGGCTTTGGTGGCTGCGAGCTGGAGAAAAATCGCTCCGAAAACGAGAAAGACCCGCGAGTTCTGGGCAAATGTGCGCGGCCGATTGATCCAGAGTTGCACGACTGCGGTCGCGAAAAATAAAAGCGCGATCACAAAATTTTTTGTCGGCTCCGGTTGCTGGCCGCTGAAAATCAGGAACGCGAGACCGGCGACGAACGCGGCCAGGACAATGACTTTGACGTAACGGGCAGATTCCAATGCCCGGAGTAATTCGTTGCGGGTGCGCCGGCGCCTCGTTTTTTTCGAAGCCAGCCCACGCCGGAGAAGTCGTCTGCGTCTGAGGAAATCGAACATTATTTGCGCGCGGATGGCGCCGGTGAGCGGTGCTGCTGATAAGCGGTGATAATGGAACGAACCAGCTCATGGCGTACCACATCGCGCTCGTTGAAATAGACAATCGAGATTCCCGGAATGTTTTTCAGCGCCTGCAACGCTTCCACGACGCCGGAGCGCTTGTTCGCCGGCAAATCGATCTGGGTCACGTCGCCGGTAATCACGCATTTGGAGCGAGGACCTATGCG
>DASXIC010000118.1:0-3492 GCA_036498205.1 Chthoniobacterales bacterium
ACGAAACTGTCTAGTCCAATTTCCATGTGTAATCCTCGTAAAAGTCCTAAACTGTTTTTCCCCGCAGGGTCTTGAGCGCACCAGCCCAGGCCACGAGCTGATCCAACATCGTGTTGACCGATTTTTCGTGGTGCTCCGCCGGTTTGAAAACGTTGAAGTTCTCAAAATCGGTCATGAGCGAGAGCTGGACCTGGTTTTGCACGGTCGCGACCTGAAGGTAAGCCATCACCGCGCGCAACTGCGACACGGCTCGCGCAGCGCCGGCACCGCCATATCCGACAAAACCCGCGGCCTTGTTGTTCCACTCACGGTAGAGAAAGTCGATTGCGTTCTTGAGCGCGCCATTTATCCCGTGGTTGTACTCCGGCGTGACAAAGACGTAGCCGTCGAATGAATCGATCTTCGCTCCCCAAGTCTTGGTGTGTGGCTTGGAGTAATTTCCCATGGCTGCGGGAACCGGTTCGTCCAGCAAAGGCAGATTGAAGTCTTTGATGTCCACGAGTTCAAACTCGGCGTCGCTGCGCGTTTGTGCGATCTCGTGAACCCATTTAGCCACGGCCTCGCCGTTGCGACCAGGTCGAGTGCTTCCAATGATAATGGCAATCTTAAGCATATGTTTCTCCATTGCGTTTGTTTATTTCAGGCGCTGAGTTGGAACGCGTTGCCGCAGGAGCCCACTGAACGCAGAGTGGACGTTCAGAAATACGAGAACCCACAGCACCGTCACGAGAATCGCGAGAGGAAGACCACTCGGAGCCATCAGGAAGTGAAAAAGTAAGATATTGAAGATGACAGCCGCGAGAATGGTAAGGGCGAGTGGGACGTAGCGATTGATCAGGAGCAAGACTCCACCGATTAGCTGGAGGGCGAAGACGACGTCCAGGTAATGAGAAACGAACAGCGCTCCCATGAATTGGCCAGCCACGCCAGTGGGTGGAGGCATGGGAATGAAGTGAAAGAAGCCGTTTAATCCAAAGACCAAGACGATGAGGCCGAGAAGGAAACGGGCGATGACAGAAGTAATTTTCATGGTAGTGTCCTTTGTGTTGATACAAAGTATATTGGTATCAATATAATTGGAGTCAATAAATAATTCCATGACACGAAAACGGGCCACCAGATCGCCAGAAACCAGCGGGGTTCACGTCTGGCTCGTTCTCATGAAAGCCTTCCAGGCAGTCGTGCCGCACGCGGCCGAGAGCATCGAGCGAACACATCTGGGCGACTCCGATTTTCGCGTGCTCGAGGCGCTTCTGCATAAAGGACCGCTCCCGGTGAATACTCTTGGCCCGAAGGTTTGGCTGACGCCGGGGTCCATCAGCGTGGCGGTCGATCGATTGGTCGAGAAAGGTCTCGTCTCGCGCAAGGACGACCCGACCGATCGGCGCGTGCGCCAGGTTGAACTGACCGCTAAAGGGCGCGCTCTGATTACGCGCGGGTTTCGGGAACACGCGGCGGCAATGGAAGCTGTGGTCGGCGTTCTTTCCAAGAAGGAGCGCCTAACGTTGCTGCGCCTTTTGAAGAAGCTAGGGAAGCACGCTGCGCCCCACGCATCCGTAAATTAGGCGGACACCGGATCGCGCGGCGGCCGTTTCTTTGAATCGCTTTGAAACGTCAATCCGTCCCTTTTAGTTCTCGATCCCGGCTTCAATCGAGATATCTATTCCGCCCATCACACGGCCTTTACCGCGGCGCGAATCACGTCGAGCACGCGTTCCGGTTGGGAGAGCATCGGCACGTGACTGCTGTCGAGCTCATAGGTGGTTGCGCCTATGCTCTTTGCCATGGCGCGCTCCAGATCGGGATGCACGGTTTGGTCTTTTTTGCCGACGATGTACCAGCTCGGCTTCGTCTTCCACGCCGTTCCCCCGGCTTTCGCCTCGAACAGATCAGGTTTCGGCACGCCCTGGGTCGCCCAAATGAGTTTCTGCTCCTGCTCCGAAAGGTCTCCGCAGAAATACTTCGTGCCCTCCGGACGCAGCCAGATCCGTCCATCCACGACTTCGATGTGGGAGAACACGTCGGTCTTTGGGAAGTTGGACTGCCGTGTCTGAGACGATTCGTCGGCGTCCGGAGCGAGCGCGCAGATGTAAACCAGCCCGACAACGCGATCGTCGGTTCCGGCGCCGGTGATGACGGTTCCGCCGTAGGAGTGGCCGACGAGGATAACCGGGCCGCTAACCCGGCCGATTGTTGCTTTCGTTACGGCGACATCCTCTGCCGTTGAGTTGAGGCCGTACTGCGCCGCAATACACTCGTACCCCTCGGCTTGAAGCGTCGGGATCAACTTGCTAAAGCACGAACCATCGGCCCAGAGTCCGTGAGCGAATACAATGCTTGGTTTGGTTGCCATATTTATTTCTTTCTATTGTTAGGGTTGTTGCGCTGACATTCGTTAGGTAGCAGCTGAGGCAAGCAGCGCTTCGACCTTTGCATCCAGATCTTTGGCGACTTTAAGGGCCTCTGCGTTTTCATAAGGCGCGAGGAAGCCCGCCATTCTGTCATAAGACATATGAACGCCGTCCGGACGCTCATCGATCAGGATAGTAACCGGCGCGTACGATCCAGCATCGGGAACATGCTTCACCATCTCTCGCATGATCAACGGATTGCCGATCACGAGCCGAAAGACTTTTGGATGTTCGCCGCTTTTTCCTTTGTGCACGACTCCGCCGTGATCGAATCGCGCGAACTCCATGAATTCGGACGGGCCAAGCGCTGATTGAACCACGGTTTCCATTTCCGGGTTTGTCTTGGCCGCGCCGACGCGCTGCAAGAATTCTTGAATATCGGGATGCCCAACCGCAGCGTCGAACTTTGCGAGCACTTCTTGTAATGACTTACGCGAAGTAATAGTTACACGTTCAACATTGATTCGTTTCGTTGAGATAATCGCTTTTTCCATATTTCAATAACTCGTCTTCTCACGCGTCTGGCAGGTCCTAAGTTGTATGATTGAAATCCAATAGAACCTTGCCACCATGCTGGGCGTGTTCGATTGCTTCTTTGATTTGGGACGGTTTGTATGTTGTGGTGACTGGCAAATTTAATTTGCCGGAAGCGACTACTTTTGTTGCTTCAGTCAGTGCCCCTCGCATTTTTGGGAGATACTCTTCGTAATACATCCAGAAGCCGTGGATGTTTAATCGCTTGCCAATGAGATCGCCTTGCCCCACGTGAATCGGCAATCGACTCATCTGCGCATAGATGACGAGATGAGCTCCCGGAGAAAGCACATTGGCAATCGTCGCTGTCGCGGGGCCACCTACGGCATCAAGGCCCAGAGATATCGGCGCTCCGGCCGTTGCAACCTGAATTTGCTTTGGGAGTTCCGGCGATTCGACGCCAACGAAATCAACACCCAGCTTTTCAATTTCCGGAATGAGCTCGGGCCGTCTCACGACGCCTGCGATCTTCAGGTCGCGCGATTTTGCAATCGCGATCAGGCATCGTGCGACTTGGGCGTTTGCTGCGTTTAACACAATCCAGTCT
>DASXIC010000119.1:0-9639 GCA_036498205.1 Chthoniobacterales bacterium
AAAGTGAAGGCACCCGACCATCTGGAGTGCCAGGAATGCGTGAAAATTGGCTCGTCATGGGTCCATCTCCGCACTTGCCAAAATTGCGGCGTCACCCTGTGCTGTGATTCATCACCTAATCGTCACGCCTCCAAGCACGCCCGAACTGCATCCCATCCGGTCATTGCCTCGGCTCAACCGGGAGAACGCTGGCTTTATTGTTACGCGGACGAAGCTTTTGCCGAATACTAGGAGAGCGACGGGCTCCATTATGAAAAAAGTAAATACAAATGAGATGATCGAGGATCAATGGTCGTCTCCAAAAAAGAAATATGTCGGAGCCGGCAAAGAGGTATCTATTGCCTTACGAGCAGACGATCTTTCGAGTGACCGAGCGCATGGTCATCCGTTCGATGTCGAGATTCTTCGGATTCCAAAAGGCAAGACCCCCTACCCCTATCACTCCCATAGCGCTCAGTGGGAATTCTACTACGTTTTGTCCGGCACGGGCTCTGTTCGGGATGATCAGGGGCGAACTGCAATCACCTCTGCCGATGCGTTCATTTTCGGCCCGGGAGAGGCTCATCAGATATTTAACGATGGAGCGGAGGACCTCATTATATTTGTCGTTGCGGACAATCCCGTCGGGGAGTGTTCCTACTATCCTGACAGCAAGAAGTGGCTGGTGAGATCACCGGAGCGGCGGTTAATCCGCTCCGAATCGTTGGACTATTTCGATGGGGAAGAATGATGAAAACACGAAACTTTGATACCGGCACAATCTTGACCATTGCGTTTACACTTCTACTTTTTGCCCTCGCGCTGTTTGCGAAGGGGTTTACTCACGACATGCTGCTGGAGGCGGGCGTGTTCCTGGTCTCGGTGAAACTTATTACGATGTCGTATAAGAATAGTTTGGCCACGAGCGAAACGCGACACCAGCTCAACGCGATCGAACAGGCAATCAACCGACTGGAGAATACCAAGGGAAGATAGCGGCTGTTCTATAAACACCTTTATACCGGCAAGCCAGCGACCAGCGCCGCAATCAATGGTGCTCCGATGGCTAGTCTGTCGGCACACGCTTTCCGGTCGTCTGCTCTTTCTCATCCCCGAGCAGATTGCCGACAGTAAGCGGTCGGGGCGGACGTTCGAGTGATTCGACAAAGGTTTTAAATCGCTCCGAGAAAAGCTCATGCCGCCGCTGCCAGTAATACTCCAAGCCGGGCGAACCAAGGTAGTGGCGATACAGATTCCACCATCCCCGCCAGATTTGTTCATCCATTAGACCGTAGATGTAATGGAAATGAATCGTTTCCATCGCCTTCAAAAATTGAAAGGCGACATGATAAAAGCGGGCCCGCTCATCCGCGGAAAGCGCGTCCAGATTCTCCAAACCCACTCGCCAGATTCGGGCGACTTCCTCGTTCTCGCTCAACTGCTTGGTTACGTCGCGCACCGCTGCGGCAGCAGAGTCATGGGCTGTTAGCTTGGCCACGCGCGTACTCCGATGCACTTGGACTGCGAGATACCAGAGAGATGCGACGACAGCGATTGAGCTGATGATCTGAGCCGTGGCGTTGATGGCTTCCCAATTCATTTGACTATGTGAAACAACTGCCGTTCAACCCGGGAACCATACTATCGCATCCGGTCTGAGTCGACTTTGTTATCGAATCTAGTTGTCGTTAATCGCCAATCGCGGATTATTGAATGTTTGGCGGATCGGCTACTTTGAGCACGATTTTCCCGCGGGTGTGTTGCGAGGCAATTTGCTCATGCGCCTTGGCTGCATCGCTCAACGGCAGAACCTCCGACACTTCAGGTGTGATCTTTTTGCCATCGATCAATTTCCCCAGTTCTTCCAGCACTCGCGCATCCGGATGCGCCATCAGGGACGCACCGCGAATTCCGTGTTTTTCCAACTCGGCCGGATCCGGTCGACCGATGATCGAGACGAGAATGCCGCCCTTTTTCACAACGCCGTAGGACCGGGCAAGGGTATCGCCGCGAACGGCGACCAGCACCACATCTACGTCCTTGACTACGTCTTCGAACTTCGTCGTCGTGTAATCGATTGTTTGGTCAGCTCCCAGTTCCTTTAAAAACCCCTGATTTTGCGTCGAAGCAGTAGCGATCACCTTCGCTCCACGTACTTTGGCAATCTGCACAGCAAAGCTTCCGACACCGCCTGATCCGCCCTGAATGAGAACGGTTTGACCAGGAGCAAGTTCGGCCTTGTCCACCAAGGCCTGCCACGCCGTCGTGGCAGCGAGCGGAACAGCGGCCGCTTGTTCAAACGTGATGCTTTGAGGTTTGAGCGCAACCTCATTTTCCTTGGCCACGGCAAATTGGGCGTATCCGCCCTGCTCCTGGAAACTCGAGTATGCATAAACGCCGTCGCCTGCTTTAAACTTGCCACCCCTCGCGCCGGTCTTTTCAACTACTCCGGCAATATCCATTCCCAGGATAAGCGGAAATCTATCGTCCATTCCTTTGCCCAAGTTACCTTGGCGAATATAGCCATCCACCGGATTGACTCCGGCTGCCATCACGCGAATCAGAATTTCGTCATTCTTTGGCTCCGGCCGCGGCACCTCTTCGTACTTTAGAACTTCCGGGCCACCATAGGACTGGATCACAACTGCCTTCATTGTGGCAAAGGGCGAAGACTGAGCGATTGCGCAGGGCGACAAACAAGCTGAACCACCTCCGAGCATGATCGCTATAAGTGAGACTCGCAGCATATAGGAGCAACTTTGCGCGATTTCGCGTTACAGGCGAATGCGAAATGGTTTCTCCTACGACGATCATGAATCGGCCGTGAATTCTCGAGAGTTCGTCATCCGGACCGACCCGAGCGGTTTCGGCGAAGGACAGACTTTTCTTGGTTCGACCAATGTGACTACAGACGGAAGTGGCAACGCTTCCTTCGATGTCACTATTCCTCAAGCCGCCACCAAAGTTACCTCTACCGCGACCGACCCAAGTGGTAATACCTCGGAGTTCTCTGCGCCGGCTCCGGGCCAGCTCACCAATATTTCAACCCGCTTGCGGGTCCTCACCGGCGATAATGTGCTCATCGGTGGCTTTGTTATTAACGGCACGCAAAATAAAAAGGTCGTCCTGCGCGCCATTGGCCCCAGCCTGGCGAATCCGCCTTTTAATCTGAGCGGTGTGCTGGCTGATCCAATGATCGAAGTGCATGATCTCAACGGCGTTATCGCCACTAACGATAATTGGAGAGACACTCAACAGGCCGAGATTGCGGCGACAGGGCTCGCTCCCTCTAACGATCTGGAATCTGCTGTTCTTTTGACGCTCGCTCCTGGATCCTACACCGCCATCGTGCGCGGCAACAACGGTGGCACCGGGATTGGACAGGTGGAAGCCTTTGATGCGGACCTTTCCACCGACTCCCAACTGGCAAATATCAGTACCCGTGGCTTTGTCGATACCGGTGACAACGTCATGATCGGCGGTTTCGTGGTAGGTGGTGCGGGAGGTTCGGCCAAGGTTGTGGCACGCGCTATCGGTCCATCCCTTTTCACCAGATTCCAGATTCAGGGAGCGCTAGCTGATCCCATCCTGACCCTATTTGATGGCAACGGCACCCAGATCGGTCAAAACGATAATTGGAAAGATACTCAGCAAAGCGATATCCAAGCGACCGGGCTCGCGCCGACCGACGACCACGAATCGGCTATCCTTGCTACCCTTCCCGGCGGCAGCTACACTGCCATCGTCCGCGGCGTCAACAATGGCACCGGTGTCGGCTTGGTCGAGGTCTTCAAAACCCAGTAGAAGGTTGGGTCTAGCTTCGACAGGATAGTCAGGCACCAAGGCATATCTGCAAGCCTTGTCAGGCAAAGCACTATATCTACAATATTCTTTCCAAACACCTTATTTCTGGGAAAAATTGCGAGACGTCGGCTCTATCAGGACGTCTCGGCTGAGCGCCTGATTGATACTCGCCGATCGGGCTAAACCGAGCTGGGGTTGCTGCTCGCACAGCGAATAATGGATATGATCAATCAGGAAAGTTTCTCGCAAGCCACACCCGCGCCTTCGCAAAAACAAACATTTTTGAGCCTTATGCTGGTCGCCACGAAACTAGGAACTAACTTCGCGGCTCTTAGATGCGTTGTGTTCCTGCTCGCCATCACTATTTCAATGGCGGGCGCCGCAACTATTACCGTAACAACCGCGGCAGACGATCTCACCCCTAACGATGGTAGTGTAAGCTTACGCGAAGCCATTACCGCGATTAACGCCGGCAATAATCTGGGCGACCCAGACATTATTGCGCAGAGCCCAGGGACGTTTGGAACAAACGACCAGATCCACTTCAACATTCCCGGTACGGGCGTACACACCATCACCCCGCTTACGGACCTGCCCACCATCACGCAACCGGTGACCATCGACGGCTACACGCAGCCGGGATCAAGTCCGAACACCCATGCGACCACCATGGGTCTCAACACGGTGTTAAAAATCGAGCTCAGCGGCGCGATGGACGCGGGACCCAGCGGCGAGGATCTCAACATCAACGCAGACAACTGTACCGTCCGCGGGCTGGTGATTAACAGCGCTCAGTCCAACCGGTCGGGAATCCACGTCTTCGGGCACAACAGCAGTGTGATCGAAGGAAATTTCATCGGCACTGATCCGACCGGAACCGTGGCACGGCCGAACACTGGCTTCGGCGTGTTGTTCGACTTCAACTCTAACGACAATACTCTTGGCGGCACCACGCCGGCGGCGCGCAACCTGATCTCGGGAAACGCCGGCGTTAGCGCCGTTGACTTCAAAGGCCCAGGAAACATTGTGCAAGGCAACCTCATTGGTACCGATATAACCGGCACCCGGGCTCTGGGAAACGCGAGCCGAGGGGTTCTTGTTGAGTCAGGCGGAACCGGCCTTATCGGCGGTACCACTGTTGCCGCCCGCAATATCATTTCGGGCGGCACCAACGCCGATGGCGTTCAGCTTTCAGGTTCCGCTACGACGGTTCAGGGCAACTTCATTGGCACGGACGTTACCGGAACAGTAGCCCTGCCAAATTCAGGTTACGGCGTCAATGTCTTCGCCAGCAGCGGCTCGGTCGTCGGCGGATTGACAGCTACTCCGGGCGCGCCCCCGGGGAATTTGATCTCTGGCAATGGCCGCGCAGGTGTGAATGTGCAAGGCGTGTCGGGCACTCTCATCCAAGGCAACATCGTCGGCGCCGATATCACAGGCACTCAACCTCTGGGCAATCACCAGCAGGGCATTTTAATAGTTGATAACGGCGGCACACCCAGCCACGACAGCACCGTAGGCGGCACAGCCGCCGGCGCAGCCAACATCATCGCCTTCAACGGCGATGGGACGTGCGATTTGTTTGGTGACGGAGTAGTGGTCAGATCAAACCCCGGGAACATCAATAACGCCATTCTCGGCAACTCCATTTTCTCGAATTTCGGCCTCGGCATCCAGCTGGAGATCGCCGGCGCGCCCGATTGCGTTAACAACCCCAATCATACAGGCGACGCCAGTGGGCCGAACCATCTGCAGAATTATCCGGTGCTTAGCTCGGTCAGGATTAATGGCGGCTCAACCACCATCATGGGCACCCTCAACAGCCACGCCAACTCCACCTACCGGCTCGAGTTCTTTAGCAATAATACGGTTGATCCGAGCGGCTTCGGCGAAGGCGAGACATTCCTTGGCTCGACCAATGTCACGACAGATGGAAGCGGCAACGCCTCCTTTGATCTGGTGGTCGCGCAGGTGGCGGCGGGAGTCACGGCCACGGCGACCGACCCCAGCGGGAACACTTCCGAGTTCTCGGCTGCGGCCGTCGGTCAGTTGGTCAATATTTCGACCCGGTTGGCCGTGCTCACCGGCGACAACGTCCTGATCGGCGGGTTCATTATCGGCGGCACCGAGAACAAGAAGATCGTTCTGCGCGCGATCGGACCGAGTTTAGCTAATCCGCCGTTCAATCTGAGCGGGGTCCTGGCCGATCCGACCCTTGAGTTACACGATTCAACGCAAGCGATCATTGATTCTAACGATAATTGGAGAGATACGCACGAGGCTGACATTCTGGCGACCGGTCTTCAGCCCAGCAATGATCTCGAGTCCGCCATCGTCCGGACGCTCGCCCCTGGTGCCTACACCGCCATTGTTCGCGGAAAGAACGGCGGCACCGGGATTGGTTTGGTGGAAGCCTTCGATGCTGATCTGGCGGCCAACTCCAAGCTGATCAACATCAGCACGCGCGGTTTTGTTGACACCGGTAACAACGTTATGATCGGCGGATTTATTATTGGTGGAGCCGGCGGCTCGGCCAAGGTGGTAGTGCGCGCGATCGGTGCTTCTCTCTTGCAATTCGGCATTCAGAATGCGCTGGCTGACCCAACGCTGACCCTATTCGATGGCAACGGCACCCAGATCGGTTTCAACGACAACTGGAAAGACACCCAACAGGCCGATATTCAAGCAACCGGTCACGCTCCTACGAACGATTTTGAATCGGCCATTTTCATGACTCTCTCGGCTGGCAACTACACCGCCATCGTCCGGGGGAAAAACAGTTCAACTGGCGTTGGCTTGGTCGAAGTCTTTGATGTGCCGTAGTCGCACGAAGCTGACGGCTGGCTCGGCCACGACTCGAGATCTAAATCAAGTATTTGGAAGTCGCGATTTGATTCCTATCTCGGTATCAGGTCAGCAGTTGTTGGTGGGCCTTCCACCCAGTTTATATCCCAGGCGCCGTCGACGGTGATGAATGTGAGCGAGTCCGCCGGCAACCAGGCTTCGTGAACCATTCTTGCCGGCATGAAGTTGAACCCGCCCGGACCTATCTCGGCGCGCTTGCCGTCGCATGCGAGCACAGCAGTGCCGTTTATTATCGTATGGGTCTCGTTAGCGGTATGCCAATGCTTGCGAACGTGGATCGCTTTTCGCGTCCGAATCAGCAATTGCGTAGCCTGCGTCGTCGGATCGACACGCAGGATGCAAATTTCGGGCGAGCTTTCCCCCAGGTCAGGGAGAATCTTGTTCCATTTAGCGTCCGTCAATTTTTGAAAAATTGGATCATTCGCTTTGGCTACAGCAGATGAGGCTGGTTGCTGAGCGCGGCTTTCGCCCCATAAAATCCAAAGCAAAGCCAATGACGTAAGTAGACAGATTTTCGATCTCATGGGCTTAAAGAGTTGCGGAGAGTTTTATCCCAGGCTGAGGTGGAGGAAACAGATTAATTCAGAGGCAAGTGTATTCGTGCAGCAAAATTCCTCGCTCCGTGGCGGTAAAATCATCAGACTCGAAGGCAAGCGTAGGAAATTTGTTTTATAGCGGGCAAACGCTTACTCGCAACTCAACGAAAAGGAACTGTCAATGAAGAAAACGAAAACTGTAGCGATCATAGGACTATTGCTGGGAATCGTGGCAATTACCCTGGCCCAAACATCGTCACCGCCCAGTTCAGGCAGCACGACAACCGCCGGCGGGAGGCCTTATGTGGAAGGTCCGGTATGGACGCTTACGATGATAAAAACCAAGGCCGGGTTGGATGATGATTATTTCAAGCAGATCACTCAAACGGTGAAGCCCGTTTATGACGAGGAAAAGAAGCAGAAAATCATCCTCGACTATAAGATTCTCACCGGAGATGCGACCAGTCCACACGACTTCAACATCGTCATTATGGTGGAATATCCGAACATGGCTGCGCTTGACGGATTACGCGACAAGATGGACCCGATCGTCGAGAAGGTTATGGGCTCGGAGGAGCAGCGGCGGACGACTGCTGTCAAACGCCTGGATATTCGCGAAATTCTCGGCACTAAGACGATGCGAGAAATTACTCTGAAGTAATAAAGCAGAAAGCGGTGCGAAGCGATTGGCGGACAGGTTAACGCGAAATCTGCGATTAGAATCAAGAGAACGAGACAGACCTCGTTCCCTTTATGTGCATAGCCGGTCAGCGCCGGATGGTCAGTTCACCAGCTGTTTCTGCGCGGATACTTTTGCGTTGCCGAGGAAGATCGCTTCTTCATTAACCACGAGCCGCGGCGCTTCGATGTCGCCGCGAAGCGTGCAGCCACTCTGGAGTTCGCAGCGTTCAGTGACAAAAATGTTGCCGTCGATCGTCCCCTGGATCTTCGCCGATTTGGTCCTGATTTCGCCACGAACACGCGCGTGTGTTCCGATCGTGAGGGCTGCACTTGAATCGATTGTGCCCTCGACCTCTCCGTCGATCACGAGCGCATGACCGCATTTGACCGAGCCTTTTATTGAGACTCCGCTTGAGAGAACACTGCCGGCTCGTGTCGGGACGGATGTGCGATAGAACTCGCCCGATGGTAAAGGAGCGGGCTTGGTTTTTTCGGGCGCCGGTGGCGGCGCTGATTCAGGCTTTCGAGAAACTGAGAACATCTGCTGTGACTCCTTTAAGTTGGCCGTTAATTGTAGCTGATTTTGTGCCGCGTGAGGACTCGGCTCGCCCTTCGATTATCGCCTTTTTGGCCAGCTCATGGCAAAGGGCTGCCAACCAAGAAATTGCTGATATCGGTGTGCCCAACGTTGCAATGGTTCCAAAAAGCGCCTGCACTCGATTTTCCGAAAACTGGTGATCAACAGCCGAAGCGGCTGATCGCGCTGATGAAGTAGCTAGCGCAGAATATTGCGCTCTCTTAATAATTCGCGAACCCGGTCGTGCGACAACGCATCTACCTTGTGGTTATCCCGACCGATCATGTCGTGATTATCGACAAGGGCGTTGATAATCGCTTCTTCGGTTGCCTCCACGGTTGCGGTGAAAATTGGGTCCATCAAATCATTCGGCATCATTTCTGTCGAATGAACCTGTTGCTCGGCGTCGGCGGCATGTGGGTTTGCCGTTGAAAATGCCAGGAACAAATCGCCTGAACCGTTCCCTGAGACGCTCCCCGTTCGGGCAAGACCGAGTGAAGTCCGGCGCGCGAGGCGTTTCAATTGATGCGGCAGGAGCGGCGCATCTGTCGCCACAACGATAATGATCGAGCCCGTCTCCTTTTTGTAGACGGCGCCAGGAATATCTTTGCCCACGGGGACTCCGGCAATAGTAAGCTGCGGCCGCCGCCCGCAGTTGGCCTGTACGATTACGCCGACGGTGTAAAACTGCGGCGACTTTTCAGATCCCGGCTGCGAGAGCGCCGCTAAAGGAACGACTCGCGAGGAGGTACCGATACCCCCTTTGAACTCGTAGCAAATCATCCCGGTGCCACCCCCAACACTTCCCTCCTCGATCGCGCCACCGTGTGCAGTCTCGATAGCGTGGGCAACGTCCTCGGGTTTGACATGAAATCCGTCGATGTCGTTGAGCCAGCCGTCCCATGTTTCCGCGACTACCGGCAGACTCCATGCAAAGCCCTCTGGATCGGGGCCGCCATGCGCCAGCCGCCAGGCGATGACGGCATCTCGCGCAACCCCAACGCTGTGTGTGTTGGTCAAAATGATGGGCCCTTCCAGAAATCCACTCTCTTCGACCCAGGCCGTTCCCGTCATCTCACCGTTGCCATTGAGTGCAAAATATCCCGCAAACACAGGATCATTCATCGCCGCCCGCCCGCGGGGCATAATCGCAGTGACACCCGTCCGGACGGGGCCTTTGCCGACTTCGAGTTTTCC
>DASXIC010000120.1:0-5134 GCA_036498205.1 Chthoniobacterales bacterium
CGACTGCGGAGCAGGTTAAGGCAAAGATTTAATCCGCTAATTTCCCGGAGAGTGAAGGGTGCCTGGTGGCCCTCGCGGTCTTCAAAACCGTTGCCGTTCCGTTCTGCGGGCCGGGATAGGTTCGATTCCTATCCTCTCCGCCCAGCCGGTTCGGATTTCGGAGCTCGGATTTCGGCATTGGAACCGAGGTGCCCAATCTTATGCTGAAACTTACTTCGCTTTCTTCCTGTGCCGGCTGTGCTGCGAAACTGCCGCAGGAGGCGCTGACCGAAGTCCTGCGGGATCTGCCCCAATTTCGGAATCGTAATGTGCTTGTCGGCTCCGTTACTGCAGATGACGCCGGTGTTTTCCGAATCGACCGCGAGCGTGCGCTCGTGCAGACGGTCGATTTCTTCACCCCCATTGTCGACGACCCATTCTTCTACGGACAGATCGCGGCCACCAACGCGATCTCCGACGTTTATGCCATGGGTGGCCGTCCGCTTACCGCATTGAATCTTGTTGGCATTCCGGCTGACAAAGTAGAACCACAAATTGTTAAGCAGATTTTGCGGGGCGGAGTTGAAAAAGCGAAGGAAGCAAATTGTGTTGTTCTGGGCGGACACACCATCCGTCTCCCCGAGCCTATCTATGGAATGGCCGTGACCGGTTTGGTCTCGCCGAAACGGCTGTTGACGAACGCGTGCGCCCGCCCGGGCGACCTGCTCGTGCTAACGAAGCCGCTCGGCACCGGAATCGTCACTACCGGAATCAAACGCGGAATCGCGTCAGGCTCGATCGCAAAGAAGGCAATTGCGTTAATGTGCCGGCTTAATTCGGTCGGGGCCACGCTCGCGGAACGGGGACTGATTCGCGCGGCCGTCGATGTCACCGGGTTCGGTTTATTGGGCCACCTGGCATCGATGTGCCGGGCAAGCGGAGTGAGCGCAGAGATAACGCCGCGCGCCGTTCCCGCGATCGCACCGGAAATTTTCTCCCTCATCCAACAAGGCTGCATCCCTGGCGGGAGCGAACAAAATTTGCGCACAGCAAATTCGATCACTCGCTGGAATGGCACGCCCGCGCCGCTTCGCGTTTTGTTGTGCGATGCGCAGACCAGCGGCGGTTTGCTCCTCTCCGTTCCGCAAAAGACATGGCCGCAAGTGCGACAGATTCTTACACGAAATCGAACTGCGGCTCGGGCGGTAATTGGGAAAGTGATTCGAGGCACGTCCGCTCAGATATGCATGAGCGAGTGAAAACCAACGCACGGCGCGAACTTCCCTCGGTGGAAAAGGTTCTCCGACTGTTTGGAGAGACTTCCTTGCCACGCCAAACACTTCTTGCCGTTGTCCGGCGTGAATTAGCCGAGCTTCGTCACAGCGGATCTATTCCTGATCAGGAGGCAATCGTAGAACGGATCGGTTGTGCCGTCAGCGGTCTTCTCTCTCAAAAAATTCAACCGGTCATCAACGGAACGGGCGTGATCATTCACACCAACCTGGGACGCGCGCCGCTGGGCCCGAAGGTTGTTGAAACGCTCACCCAAATTGCCGGACGCTATACCAATCTCGAGTACGATTTATCGGCTGGCGCACGTGGCGGTCGCGCCAAATATCTCGAGGAAAGTTTGGCCTTACTTTGCAGCGCCCAAGCCGCCACGGTCGTCAATAATTGCGCTGCTGCGCTCGTTCTGATCCTGCGTCATTTCACGAAACAAAAACCTGAAGTGATCATTTCTCGCGGAGAACTGATTCAGATCGGGGGCGGTTTCCGTATTCCCGATATTCTCGAAGCAAGCGGGGCTCGATTGCGCGAAATCGGTACTACGAATAAGACCGGTTTAAACGATTACGCCTGCGCCATCGGACCGCGGACAGCGCTCATCTTGAAAGTGCATCGTAGCAATTTTTTCATGGACGGATTTGTCGCATCGCCATCGACGGAGGAAATCGCCGCGCTCGCCAAAAAAAAGAAAATTCCGTTTGTGGAGGATCTCGGGAGCGGTGCGATCGTTTCCACCGAAAAGGTCCGGGGCGTCGAGCACGAACCCACGCCATCGGAGACGCTCCGCCGGGGCGCGGACCTTGTCTGTTTCAGCGGCGATAAATTATTTGGTGGTGCGCAGGCCGGGATTGTTGCCGGCAGAGCGCGACTGGTGGCGGCGCTAAAACGCGAGCCCTTTTTCCGGGCCCTGCGCTGCGATAAACTGGTTCTCGGCGCTCTCCAAGCCACCGTCGATCTCTATTTACGGGGACAAACAGAGGAGCTGCCTGTGTTGCAGATGCTGCGGATCTCCGTCAGCGCCTTGCGGGAACGGGCGGAAGAAATCCGGTCGCGTTTGAGCGATCTGCCTGTTGCGGTCGAGATCGGTGAAGGCAAGGCGCAAATTGGCGGCGGAAGTTTACCGCGCTCGAGTATTCCTTCCATCACACTCGACTTCGCGCCAAGAGATCCCGAAGCGTTCGCCCGAAAGCTGCGCAACGCGTCGCCACCGATTGTCGGTTTTAAGAGCGGCAAAAAATTCCGCCTGGATCTGCGCACAATTTTTCCGTCTCAGGATCGCGCGTTACTCACCGCGCTTCGCGCCGCCAGCTCGTGAGGACGAAACATTTCATTCTCGCCACCGCCGGCCACGTCGATCATGGCAAGAGCTCGCTGGTGAAGGCCATCACCGGGACCGATCCGGATCGGCTGCCGGAAGAAAAGGCCCGAAAGATCACGATCGAGCTCGGCTTCGCTCATCTCAGTCTTCCGTCGAACGAGGCCAATGACGTTTGCTTCAGCGTGGGCGTCATCGATGTGCCCGGACACGAAGACTTCGTGAAAAACATGGTTGCCGGCGTCGGCTCAATCGATCTCGCCCTCCTTGTCGTTGCTGCGGATGACGGTTGGATGGCGCAAACGGAGGAACACCTGGAAATTCTCATCCATCTGGGGGTGCGACGGGTGGTCGTCGCGTTAACAAAGATCGACCTTGCCCAATCCGAAACAGCGGCTGAATCGGACGTCCGCCGTCATCTTGGCGGTTCACCATTTGCCGATGCCGCCATTGTTCGGACGTCGATCATTACCGGTGCCGGCCTCGACCATCTAAAGGGAGTGTTGGGGCGCGAATTTTCTGCCCTCGAACCGCCACGCAACATCGGCAAACCGCGCTTGTTCGTTGACCGTGCCTTTTCGTTTCGCGGAGTGGGAACAGTTGTCACCGGTACCGTATCCGGAGGCGAATTTGTCCGCGGCGATCCGGTCGTGGTCCAGCCGCGTGGGGTCCGTTCTAAAATTCGCACGGCGCAAACTCACAATCGCGAAGTCGATACCGCGCTACCCGGAACGCGGGCGGCTTTCAACCTTTCGGACATCGCTGTCAGCGCACGGAAAAAGGATGGAATTAGTCGCGGCGATGTGATCACTCGCCCTGATCTCGGTTTGATTGAAAAGAGCGCCGATGTTCTTCTTCTGCTCCCGTTCCGTCGCAAAACGATTTCTTCGGCGATCAAGCATGGGATGCGCGTCCGCGTGCATCACGGCAGCGGAAATTTCGCGGCCCGATTGCTCTCTCAAATGCCCGATTTTTCGACTGACAAGGAGACGCCGCTCGTCCGCTTGCGTTTTGACGCGCCGGTGTTTTTCTTTGCCGGCGACCGTCTCATTATCCGCGATCCCTCTCAACGCTCCACTCTCGCGGGTGCGATCGTGCTCGATCCAAACGCGAGCCACGTCCGAGTTCGTAGCCAGCGCCAACTCGAATTGCTCGAGGCCCGTGCTCACGCCCCCGACGATGTGAGGGTCTTTGTCATCACTCAATTGCGGCGCGAGCATGTCGCTGTCCGTTCCGCGTTGCTTTTGCAATCGCGCTTTTCCGGAATTGAAATTAGCGAAGCCGTAAAGCTCCTGATCGGCGAGGGCAAAATCTTGCAGGCCGGAGAGATCTTGCTGGATGCGAGTTGGTGGAGCGAACTGCGCACGCACGCGATCAGGTTTATCGACGCCGAACATGCTGCTCATCCGGAGCAACGCGGCGTCCCGCAATCCAGGTTGCAATCGGAGTTGAAAGGTTCGATGCCGATGCCGCAAATGTTTGAAGCATTGCTGGATGATTTATGCCAGAGAGGCTTTTCGCGCGCCGGCGACGTCCTGCACCGATCCGATCGGCGCCCCGTCCTGTCTGATAAATTGCAGGCGGCGGCAACTCGAATTCGCTCGGTTCTTGCCGAGAAAAAATTCGATCCGCCTTCGCGGGCCGAGCTTGCTCCCGATTTGGGATCGCAGCAGGCGATTCGTTTTCTCCGCGATTGCGGCGAAGTCGTCGAATTGAACGGAGAAATTGTGCTGGGAAAAGAGCATTTCGGGAAAATGCGCGATTCCGTCGTGATGTTTCTGCAAAAAAATAATTCCGCAAGCACTTCGGAACTCCGGCAACTGCTTGGGAGCAGCCGTCGTGTTATTATCCCATTTCTGGAGCGTCTCGACCGGGAAGGTTTTACCCGCCGCATCGCCGACAAACGCGTCCTAGCGAAGCGCAGCTAAAACTAATCAGGAAAGCAAGAAATCAGGAATCAAAGCATGGAGGATGGGCTCGTCATCCTGGCTGTTATTCTAATCTGTAGTGGTAGCCGTGTCGGCTGCGAGCCGTTGTAGCTTCCGCAGTCCTCAGCGGAAGGTAGGGCGATTGACCCAGTCGCCCACCGCTCAAGTGCTGTAGTGTCCGCTGTCTCAGCGGAAGTGGCCATTGCACTGGGGACAGCGCACGCTGCAGCCTCCTGTCATGTCGAGCGAAGCCGAGACATCTCATACTATTTTGTTTGTAGAAATACTTTGCAGGACTAGTAAGGGATTCCTCGATTGCGCTCGGAATGACAGAAAACGACTCCTCTAGCGCGCTTTTTCTTTCGAGATCCCGCGCTGAGTCGTGAGATAAACTGCAAAACTGCCGAGCCAGTGTCCGCCTTCGTAGTGTTCGCCCGTTACTGCTGCCAGCCCGACCCGGCGGTGCGCGTCCGCGGCCGCCTGAAGCGCGGCCCGGCGCGGATCGTCTGTTGGTAAAGCGGATATGATTCCTTCCAGCATCCATGCCCGGCTCAAATTCAACCCATCCAGATGAGCCAGCTTCGGATCGCTCGGGTCGGGCGAAACTACTATCGTTAACCAGGCT
>DASXIC010000121.1:0-21635 GCA_036498205.1 Chthoniobacterales bacterium
CCGCGCTCCCGTTCGAGGTCCATCGAATCGAGCAATTGATCCTGCTTTTCGCGTTCGTGAATCGTGCCTGTCGTTTCAAGCAGCCGATCGGACAAGGTGGTCTTGCCATGATCGATATGCGCGATGATGCAAAAATTGCGCGTTTGCTCGACGGCCATGAGAGCCGCACTATGCGGGTGCGCTCAGGTTGGGTCAATTTGCGATGCCTGCGTGAATGCAGGCCTGGGATTACCAGTTGCCAAATCGACTCTGCTCGACATGAGAGCCGTCTGCTCATTATCGTTTGAGAGATGTCGAGAGGAAGAACTTCGGCGGTAGACGAGCATTTGGAATATTCTGCCAGCAGGTCATCATTTCGCCCGCGCGGCAAGCAGCTTGACCGCACATGGATGGTGCTTTTTATCGCGGCGGCAATTGCGGTGATCGCACTGCTGGCTTCGATGATCGCTGTCTCAACGATTACTACGCCTACTCCGTAAAGCGGGTTCACTACCTGGTGAGGTAAAATTGAACGCGTCGCGGTGTTTGAGCCGCTAGTGCGATTGACCCCCCGCCCGTCCGGCCCAGACTGGCCAGGCGGTTCGGTAAACTACCCCTACCAGCATTCTTATTCCGACTCGAAGTGGCATTTCTGCCCGATCCGCGACAGGACGGCGTCGCCGTGGCGAACATGACAATGATAGTTTCCGCAAAGCGGAGGAATCGCTCGCAATTTGAGACAAATGGGAAGAAATGTGTCGCTCCCAGCCGGCTCGGACCTTTATTCGACATGACAAAAACCAAGCGACTGCTCCTTTTCGACATCGATTCCACCCTTGTTGCCACGCTCGGCGCAGGCGTGAAGGCGCTACAGCAAATCATCGGGCAGCGTTACGGTGCACGCGACGACCTTTCCGACATCGAAATCGCCGGTCGCACGGACACGACTATTGCCAGGAATATTTTGCTGAAGTACGGCATCGAACCCACTCCCGAGAATGTGCGGAGCTTCCTTGATGAATACCTTGCCGGCCTCGAAGAGCTGCTGCCGCAGTTGGAAGGTCGAGTACTGCCCGGCATTCGTGAAATCCTGGAACGGCTCAAACCGCAGCCCAACCGGGTACTGGGACTTTTGACCGGTAATCTCCGCCGTGGCGCGGAATTGAAACTAACGCGCTACGGACTTTGGCATTTTTTTGAGTTCGGCGCGTTTGCCGACGATCATTACGACCGCAACCAATTGGGAGCGTTTGCGAGACAACGAGCCCAGGAAAGACATGGCCATGATTTCGATGCCGCGCAGATCGATGTCATTGGCGATACGGGTCACGATGTCGCCTGCGGCAAGGCGTTCGGGGCGCGCACGATCGCAGTTGCTACCGGAGGCTGGTCGCGCCAGCGCCTCGACAGTTGCAGACCTGATTTCCTCTTTGATGACTTTTCACAGGTTGACTACGTCATCAATACCCTCGGATGGTGATGCATTGACGATTCGGATTGGATGAAGAGAGTGCCCGCAACTGCCATGGCCGCGCGCCCGCATGTCATTCCCCTGGAAGGAGAAATCGATCTGCATGTTTCGCCTCGCATTGCCGCTACTCTTGCCGCCGCACTGAAGGAGAAACCGCGCAAACTGGTGGTGGACCTTGCCAAGGTAACATATATCGACAGCTCCGGGCTGGCTGCGCTCATTGAGGCGATGCAAAGCGTCGAAAAATATGGCGGCAAGTTCGCTCTGGCCGGACTTCAGGAAGCAGTAAAGCCAATTTTTGAAATCGCTCGGCTCGATCAGGTTTTTCGCATTTTTCCCGACGTAGAATCAGCGACTGCGGGGTAAGACAAGAGAGCTTGCAGCGTTTGTGAGACGTTGCGCGACAAATCAAATTCGGTTGCCTGCTCGAGGAGGGCGAGCTGAGCATCTTTCCGGCGTGATTCATCGCTCCAAAAGAGCAACGCCTCAGTCAAGGCCGTAAGATTATCAGCGCGATCCACGATCGAGCCATGAATAGTGTCCTGAATAACCTCACTACAGCCATTGGCACGCGTCGTAATCACCGGCAGCCCTGCCGCCATCGCTTCGAGTGAAGCATTGGAAAACGGATCGTAAAGAGTTGGCAGAAAGAAGATGTCAGCAGCGGCAAGAAAAGGCCGAACGTCGCTGGTTTCTCCAAAGAATTCAGCCTGGCGCGATCGAAATCTGCTTCGATTTCCTCGGCCGACCACGAGCAGCCGGGCTCGCTTGTCTCGCAGCGACTCGATCGCGGCAATCGCGAAGCGGAGACCTTTCCGTTCCCATCCCGAGCCGACAAAGAGCACCGCAATGTCGTCAGGGGCCAGATGCAGGTGCGCCCGAGCCGCCGCGCGTTTTAGTGGAGCCGGACCGAATTCTGAGACGGAAACGCCGTTGCGGATCAAATCAATCGCCTCAGCCGGAAAAGCATAGCAATTAACGATTTCGTCGCGTACCATGGCCGAGTTCGCAATGACCCGGCCAGCGCCGCGACTGCCCAGCAGTCGTTTTTCCAACTCTAAAATCTCTGCGTGTTTGCGGTTAAACATGCGCGCAAACTTTCGCAGGCGAGGCTCGAATGTGGCACGGCGCTCGAGCCAGGCTCGATGCAGCCCGTCCCCGGCACGAAAGAAATCGCAGCTCCAGATGCGCTCGAGACTCATCACAACGTGGCAATGATTCCACGGATTAATTCGCTCCAATTCGTCGGCAAAGGCCAGTGGGCCGTTAGCGTTCACCCGGTAAATTTGGCTCCCCGGCCAATGAGTTTCCGGCCATATTGCGCTGGTAAAGAGGATTGCCTCGTGACCAGCGGCGACGACACCGTGGGCCAAACGCCGAAGATACGCTTCCGCTCCTCCGCTGGGGGAAAAACCGAGACGGACGAATCCGATCTTGAAGTTTTCACGCTTCATCAGGTCTTTACTTGGACGTTCCGAGCACAATACTTGTTCGCATGCCTGGCGAAATCCTAAACGAGCCTCCGCCGAAGAAGGCATGGGAAACGGGCCGGCTACCGAAGAGCTTGCTCTATTCTATTTTTGCCCGGATCGGCGGTTGGGGGCTCGATACCGATGCGTTTGAAACGCTGCGTGCATCACACCGCGGCGGATTTCTCGGTAAGGCCATCGCTTACGACAACCGCCAGCGGGAAATCCCGGCATCACTTATTCAATCGTTGCGCTGGCATCCAGTGCGCCTTCTCTCATCGCTTGATCGTCCCTATTATTACGGCGCGAAAAAGAAATACCTTGATTGGATCGCTTCGCGCCAACTCGCGACTGGTCGCTATGACTTGTTTCATAGCTGGTCGGGCGATTGTCTCGAAACGCTGCGGGTAGCACAGCGAATGCGAATTCCCGCCATTGTCGAGATTCCTACCTGGCATCGAGATATTGCAGAGAAGATTGCGCCTCGAGCGGAATTAACGAACACGACCTCGCGAACACTGTTTGGGCGCTGGAAGACGGATCTGGCGTTACAACCCGAACGATCGATCGAAGAGTACGACCTGGCAACGCTGCTCATCGTTCTTTCGGAAAAAGCGGCGGATACCTTCCGGGCTCGACGTATTCCCGAGGAAAAGCTCTTTTATTTGCCTCGCGGAGTCGACATCGAACGCTTTCAGCCGGGAACGCGTCCTCCCGTTTTTCGTGCCATTTTTTCGGGGGCACTGATTCAGAGGAAAGGAATCCATCATTTGCTGAAAGCCTGGTATCGGCTCAATCTTTCAAATGCAGAGCTCTGGCTACTTGGTTCGGTGCACGAAGAAGCAAAGCGACATTTGAAAAAATTCTGGCGCGATAACATTCGTGTTATTGGGTTTGCGCGCGACGTGGAGAAGTATCTTACCCAGGCTACAATTCACGTCTTTCCTTCCCAGCTGGAGGGGAGTGCCAAGGTCACTTATGAGGCAGCGGCTTGCGGGCTGCCACAGGTGGTAACGCAGGAGGCCGGCGACGTGGTTCGGGATGGTATCGAGGGGGTGATAGTTCCTTCGGGTGATGTCGATGCAATTGCGGCCGGCATCGAGTATTTCTATCGTCATCCGGAAATTGTCTCCACTATGAGCATTGCCGCGCGAAAACGCGTGGTTGAGAATTTCACCTGGGATCATTTCCGCACCCGGCTGCTCGCTGCGTATGAACGCGCGATGGCACTCTAAGGCGGCGCGTTTTATGGCGTGAGAATTTTGCTCCTCCAGCTGCGACGTCTTGGTGATCTAATTCTCACAACGCCGGCCATCGCTGCAATTCGGGCCCAGGTCCCGGAGGCGCAAATCGTGCTCGCTATCGCACGACAATGCGAGCCTTTGCGTTCTGCCATTCCCGGCGTGCACCAAGTTATCGTCACCAAGCGAGGCCTGCGCGATCTCAAAGCGTGGATCGAAGTGCGACGCGGTTGTTTCGATTGGACAATCGATCTGAGCCGGAACGATCGCTCCGCCTGGCTCACTTTGCTATCGGGCGCGCCGAAGCGGGTCGTTTCCGCCCGTCTCAGACGCAAATCGAACGTCCGCTGGCTTGTTTATAACGAGTTTGTCGATTGCGCCATGAAAGACATGCACACCATCGACTATTACCTCGCATTACTGAAGCCGCTTGGAATCACGTCTGCTCTAACGGACCTTTGCCTCGAACTGCCGGACAGAGCACGGGCCGATGCGGCGCAAATCATCGAGAATGAAATCGGCTCCCAGCCGTTTGCGATTTTTCATCCCGGTTCGGCACGCGAGGAGAAATTCTGGGAACCGGACCGCTGGGCCCAGATCATTACCTTTACTGCTACCGATCTCGGTCTGCGTCCGGTGTTATCGGGTGGAAACAATGCTAAAGAACGCAGTCATCTGGCGGCCATTCGGGATCGATTAGAAATCCCGGTGACCGACCTTTCGGCCAAAGTTGATCTTCTCACCCTGGGCGCGTTGATCGAGCGGGCGCGCTTGCTCGTGTCAGTGGATTCCGCTCCAACCCACCTGGCCAGCGCGCTGAAAACGCCTCAGGTTATTTTATTCGGTCCGACCAACCCGTTCCATTGGCGCCCGCGAAATAGTCCGGCCGCAATCTTGTTTGGAAGTTCGCCGGAACCGCTCAGGAGCTTTCATAGTCAAGAGCCAAAGCGACCAACGAACCAAATCTCGACGGCCGTGGTAATCGATGCTATCGGTTCAATGTTGTCGGCGCCAGCGGCGTCTGCCGTATGAAGGATCAAGCCGAGAAGAAATCTAAGCCCTCTTTTTTCGAGACGGTCCGGCTTGGCTGGAAACCATATCGTCGCCTCTACGGCTATGTGAAACCGTACAAATGGCGTTTCATTTTTGCCCTCGCGCTCGGTTTTCTCTTCGGTGTCGTCAGTGGTCTTTTGCCGCTCGTGCTACAGAAGGTGACCACGACCATTTTTCACGGTGCGGCGCCCAATCCAACCGATCTCACCCATCGCTCAGAATTGCTCAACGCTGGTGGTTCGGTGAAATCGATCGTTTGGATTTGCCTGCTTATTCCCGCTGTTATGACGGTGCGCAGTCTCGTCGCCTTCGGTAACACCTACTACATGAACTGGGTGAGTAACCGGGTGGTCACTGACATCAGGAACGAGCTCTTTGCAAAGATGGTGAACCAATCAATGGGATTTTTTAACAAAATGCGGGCCGGCGTTCTCATGTCGCGTGTCACTAACGACACCATGGCCATGCAAGCAGCCTTGACCGCTGTCAGCAGCGACGCCTTTAAGCAACCGGTCTCGATTATCTTCGCCCTTAGCGTCCTGCTCTACATGGACTGGAAATTTACCGTCGTCACACTTGTCCTTTTCCCGTGCTGTATTCTGCCCATTCAGATCTTCGGCCGACGCGCTCGCAAAGCGGTGCAGAGACAGTACGAAGACATGGGCCAAATGGTCGTGACGATGCAGGAAACCTTTGCTGGTATTCGGGTGATCAAATCCTTCGCGCGCGAGGATTACCAAATCAAAAGCTTCTCACGCAGCACGATGCTCCAGTTCCAGAACGCGATGCGCGTGATCAAGGCAATGGAGGCGACGGGACCCCTGATTGAGACACTCGCTGCTGTCGGCGTCGGAATGGCGTTGCTATATGTTTACACCGCTAACCTCAGTGCCGGCCGCTTTCTTGCGCTCATTGGCGGCATTTTCATTCTTTACGATCCGGTAAAAACGCTGAGCAAAATTCACGTCGTCATGCAGCGTTCGATCGAAGCGACGGTGGGCGTCTTCGCCATTCTCGATACCAAGCCTGAAATTGAGGACGCGCCGGATGCGCAAATACTGGTTTCGTCCCATGGCCAGCTCGATTTCGAGAACGTGACGTTTGGCTACCCCGGCACCACTTCCGAAGCGGTGAAGGATTTGAGCCTGCGCATGGAGTCCGGAAAAACCTATGCCCTCGTCGGCCCGAGCGGAGCCGGCAAGAGCACGATCCTATCGCTTATCCTGCGCTTGTACGATCCCACCTCCGGCGTCATCCGCATTGACGGTCGTGATCTGCGGACGCTGACTCAGCGTTCCTTGCGCGAACACGTCGGGCTTGTGACGCAGGACACATTCCTGTTCCACGATACGATCTATAATAATATTCTCTTCGGCCGGCCGCGTGCTACGCGCGAAGAAGTCTACTCGGCGGCAGAGACGGCTTACGCGCACCAGTTCATCACCAAACAGCCACATGGCTACGACACCGTGATCGGCGACAAAGGAATGCTTCTTTCCGGCGGCCAACAACAGCGCCTCGCCATTGCGCGCGCGGTCTTGAAAAATGCGCCGATTCTTTTGCTCGATGAAGCGACTTCGGCGCTGGACTCCGAGTCGGAAAAACAAATTCAACTGGCGCTGCAAACTCTTGCGACTGGTAAAACTGTAATCGCGATTGCGCATCGTCTCTCCACCATCCTCTCCGCCGATCAAATCGTAGCGATGGACCACGGCCGGATTAAGGAAATCGGCACGCACGAGGAATTGCTTGATAAATCGGGCTACTACCGGCGGCTCTACGACCTCCAGTTTAACCGCGGCCCGGAACACAAAGAGCCCGAGCCGGAAGAATTATTCCAAGTCGTGAGCTAGGCACTCTCTCCGCGCATTATCAACTCGAACTGCTCCCGGCGGCTGGCTTGCGCTTCTTCCGATAAGACCGGCCGAATCTCAGTCTCCGGCGGCTCCGGCAGCTCAATCCATGATCGGCAACCGCCAAACCGCTTTTCGTCGGATAAAACCCAAGGCTGGCTCAACTCGAAAATCCTCACCAAGGCAACATTTAGCCCCTTCACCCCGTGCTTGAACCTCTCGTGGACTACAGCTGCCGAAATAACGTGCAGAGGCGCTAGCAACTCGGCGGTATCAAGGGAATCGATTCGGTACGCCCGTTCTACCTTTGCATACAGACGGACCGTCACCGTTCCATTTGAAGCGGGCAGCGCGCGCTCAACGGTTCGAACTTTTGTTACCTGCTCGTGAAAGAACGTGGGAAAAAGAAAGAATTCGTCATGTTGAAACGAAAACCCGTCGCGGCCCTCGGCAATTCCCCCTTTGCGTAAAATGATTGACTGCTTTCCGCGCCCGAACGCCTGACAAACCAGCGCCCATTCCTTGAAACCGATACTTTTCATTTCGGCCCCCGCAAACTAGCCTCCGCGCCATGGCGTTCAATGTCGATCTCCATACCCACAGCTATTTTTCCGGCGACGGAGTTTCCAGCCCGGAAGATTTGATCGCCGCCGCCCGGGCCAAGGGGTTGCACGGTATTGCCATCACCGATCACAACACGTGCGAGGCAATCCCTTACCTGACTAAAAAGGGTCTGATGCGGTCAGATGGGCTTGCTGTAGCGGATTTCCTTGTCATCCCGGGAGTTGAGGTTACCACGGCCGAAGGTCACCTGCTTTGCATCGGCACGACCTTGCCACAAGCCGAGAAATTAAAAGGCCGGCTCGCGCGCGAAGTTTGCGAATTGATCCACCAACACGGCGGCTTGGCTATTCCACCGCATCCTTATGATCTGTTTCGCGCGGGCATTCGTTTTTCCACGTTGGAAACCTTGCCGATCGACGCGCTGGAAGTCTTCAACGCCGCCACCACTCTGCGGCGCTACAACACCTATGCTTTCAAATACGCACAACTCCGCGGCCTTCCCATGACCGCCTCCAGCGATGCCCATCATGCTGCCGCCGTTGGCACAGCCTATACGATCGTTGACTGCGAAGAGTTGTCCCTCAAATCGATCATTGCCCAACTGATCAAGGGTAATCAACTGAATCAGCAGTATCTGACGCCACGCGACAGCATGCGCAAAACCTGGAACAATTGGTTGCGTTTGCGGCGAAAAAGACCAGTCGCGACAACTTCAAAGGAATAACTCAGGCGCCGTTGATGCGAATGAGCGCGACGATTTGAACGGTTATCTTCTCTCCATTACGACGCCGTTTCCTTCGCCAAAAGCTGAGCAAGGTCAGCGGGATCGGTTATCGGAGCGTGGCAGGTAAAATTCTGGCAAACGTAGACAGTCGATTTACCGCTAAGTGGGGTCATCGCCAACAGCGCGTCATTCTTTTCTCCCAGAAATTTCTGACCGGGCCCGGCATCGGCATGCAACAAGACAGCGGTGGGAAGAAAATGCCGGTGCATCTCTCGAAGAAGAGACTGGCTATGCTTGTCTACTCTGGCGCCCGCAAGGACAATCTGACGTGGCGCTCCACGGAGGAAATCGAGCGCGACTAACATCTGCGGCAAGGCGGTCGGGAAGGTTGCGAGCGGCCTGGCGAAAGCCGCGGTTGTTTTGTTCGCTCGCCCGAGCAAATCCGGATCGTTTCGCATCGCCGCCAGTCGCGCCAGATTCAAGGCCGCGATCGAGCTCGCAGCTGGTTCAGCGCTGTCGTTATCTTCTTTCATCCGCAGTAAAATGCTGGGATCACGTCCGGTAACGGTGAAATAGCCTCCGCTCTTGTTATCGAAGAACTCCGCATCGAGCGTCGCCTGCAACTCGAAGGCGAAAGTCAGCCATTTTATTTCGAAGGACGCCTCATAAAGGTCGAGCATTCCCTGGATGACGAACGCGTAGTCGTCCGCAAAACCATCGACAGTCGGGCCTTGTCGGAAAACCCGAGCCAGCAGTTTCCGCTTCTTGTCATAAAGCTGCGCCCGGAGGAATTCCGCGGCGCCTTTGGCCGCCTCCAAGTATCTCGCGTCATCAAGGACCTGTGCCCCGCGCGCAAACGCCGAGATCATTAATCCGTTCCAGGCCGCAATAATCTTGTCGTCCAGGTGCGGCCGCGGGCGTTTCGCCCGAATGGTAAAAAGTTCAGCGCGCGCACGTGCGAGCAACAGTCGAGTCTCTTCCTCCGTCTTTTGAAAACGCGATGCGGTTTCGGAAACGGAATGACGTTCGAACAAAATATTCCTGCCAGTGAACTCACCGTGTGGATCACTCCCAGTCGCCACATTTCCGTTGTCGTCGACACCGTAATGAAAATTAAAGAGCGGAGCGCTCTCGCCGAGTGCCGCTTCCAGCTCGCTCTTTTTCCAAAGATAAAATGCGCCTTCTCCATGTTCAGGTTTTCCGTGCTCGAACAAACTGTCGGCATCCTCCGCCGAGTAGAAACCGCCCTCGGTCGACGTTATGTCGCGGCGAACATAATCGAGAATCCCACGGGCCGTGGATTCGAACAGTGGCCCACGCGTGATTTGGAACGCGTCCAGATACGCAGTGGCCAGCTGCGCCTGATCGTAAAGCATTTTTTCAAAATGTGGCACGTGCCAAATCGCATCTACGGCGTAGCGATGAAAACCGCCACCGACGTGATCGTGTATTCCGCCGGCAGACATTTTGCGCAGAGTCAGCAAGAACATCTCGAGGGCGTGCTGGCCCGAATCGGAATGCCGATTGCGGGCATAGTACCTAGCTAGAAAATTCAGCGTCACCGGCCGCGGAAACTTGGGCGCACTACCAAAACCACCCTCGCGTGCATCAAATGTGCGCGCGAAGTGTTCATAGGCCGCGTCAAGGGCGACCAAATCCACTTCCCCGGCCGTCTCTCCGGAAGGTGTTGCCTGTTTCAGCGCGTCAATGATCCGTTCACCCTGCTCCGAGATTTTCTCACGATTCTCTTTCCAAGTGGCCGCAATTCGTTCGAGAACCTTTTTAAACGCAGGCTGACCGTAGCGATCCTCGGGCGGAAAATATGTGCCGCCGACAAACGGTTTTAAGTCGGGGGTAAGCCAGACGCTCATTGGCCAGCCTCCACCGCCTGTCGTCGCCTGGACAAACGTCATGTAGACACGATCGACATCGGGCCGTTCTTCGCGGTCGACTTTGATGTTCACAAATTCGCGGTTCATGATCTGCGCCGTGGCTTCGCTTTCGAACGATTCGTGCGCCATCACATGGCACCAATGGCAGGTGGAGTATCCAATCGAGAGAAAGATTGGCTTGTTCTCGCCCCGGGCTTTGGCAAACGCTTCCTCCCCCCAGGCAAACCAATCGACCGGGTTGTGCGCATGCTGGAGCAAATACGGCGATTTTTCTTGTGCCAGGCGGTTCGTGCTCACCGCCGGAGCGTATCTAATCGACGGGAAAAAACGAAGCAGCTTGTCATCCCCCTCACACGCGCGGAAACTCTCGCGTGCGTCCTGGCTTTTTGTGTCTGCTCAGAGCGATGATGTTATCTAATCCGACAAAATCGTGCTGGCTGAAAACGTGCGTGTCGCGCTCGCGCTTGTGGAAGCTAGGAACGCGGATCTCGGAATTGTTTATGCCACGGATGCGGCTTTTTCGAGAGCGACTCAAATCGTCTTCAGAATACTCCCATCGCGATGGCGCGATGCGGTTTCTTGCTTTTCTCAAATCGAACGAAGCGGCCGAAGCTCTTCAACGAGCTGGTTTTGGCCTTGTCCGGTGATGGTGCTGTCTCCCGACGAGTGGCGCGTGGTTGTCTTTACACTGAGCACCTGTGCTTTGAGCACGCTGGTGATTCTGCCATTCGGTCTCGGACTTGCCTGGCTGTTTGCGCGCCGGCGCTGGCGCGCAAAAACGTTCGTCGAGACTTTTATTACTTTACCGCTGGTTATTCCGCCGGTGGCGACTGGTTTGCTCCTGCTGAAGCTTTTCGGCCGGCGCGGTCCGATCGGCTCGTTTTTGTTCCAACACTTTCACCTTGATATTGTTTTTACTTGGCGGGCCGTCGTCATCGCAGCGGCGGTAATGTCTTTTCCATTACTGGTTCGTGCGGCCCGTGTTGGTTTTGAAAGTATCGATATCCAACTCGAAGAAATTGCCCGCACACTCGGCGCGGGACCGTTCCGGATTTTATTTACGGTCACACTGCCATTGGCTTCGCGGGCAATTGGTGCCGGTATCGTTCTCGCATTCGCGCGGGCGGTTGGAGAATTTGGCGCCACGATTTTGCTGGCGGGAAACATTCCGGGACGGACCACTACGCTTTCGCTGAAGATTTACGAAGCGGTGCAGCTTGGTGAGGATTTCGTCGCTTATCGACTTGTGATTGTTTGCATCCTTATCGCTTTTGCCGCGGTTTGGTTAAGCGAGCGGTTGACCCGATCAATCGCGCAATGACAGCGAAATTTGCGGCGCGTTTGCCGGCGTCCACGGATTACGTTCGAAATCCGAACTGCTGATCTTGTCGCTATAATGTTCCAGCGTTTGCCGGAAATTGATCAGATTTAAGTCGCGAAATTCATCTGGAAGATGCTGGAGATTGCGCAGAGCAAGGCGAAAGAGACGAAAAGCGGGACGCAATCGCCGGCTATGCTTAGAATGCAAGGGATGCTCGAAATTTTTCTGCAAATGCACAAACGCGCCAGCGGCCTGAATCAATGCCTGGTAAAAGCGCGCCAGCTCCTTGTCCTTTTCCGCCAGCCAGAGCTGTTCGAGGACATCATGCGCCTCGTAATAGCGCCGCTCGTTCCACAAGCGGAAAAATGCCGCATAGTAATCGTCCTCGGCGCTCTCAAGCGAGCGCACGAAATCGGAAATCCGCTCGCGTTTGTTCATGGGCGGCGATAATCTTCGGCAAACCAAAGCAATGGGCAATCGGTTGATGGCGGCGATATCCCGGACACGATGACGCCGGCGCTTGTCGCTACGCTCCTCCTGGCCGTAGGCGGTCTCGTCGTTTGCTCAGCGCTGTTTTCCGGGCTTGAAACTGCGCTTTTTGCTCTGCGGGCCCATCAGCTGCGACGACTGGAGGAGAATCATCCTCCTCTAAGCGGGTTTATCCAGACATTTCGCGATAACCCGCGCCGCGTGCTCGCGCTGATCCTGCTCGGATCGACGCTGGTCAACGTTTTCCTCATCGTTATCTGCCTGGCTTTATTATGGGAGGGGCCGCACTCGGCCCACTTGCCTCAGTGGCTGGTCGCGCTCTCCCTTTTCGCGGTCATTGTTTTCTTTTGCGATTTAATCCCTAAACTCCTCGCTCTTTCCGCACCCTACCGGCTTTCGGCATTGGGCGTATTCCTTTTGCGTCTACTCATGCCATTCCTGGAAACGGTCGGCAGCGCCGTTGAAACGATCAGTGTCGGTATCGTTGAGTTGATCACGCCCCGGCATATTCGGTCGCGCACACATTTATCCGATGAGGAACTCGAAACCTTGATTGAGCTGGGAGAGGAACAGGGATCGTTACAGGAAGCGGAGGGCGAAATGATCCAGGAGGTTTTCAAGCTCGGCGATAAAACTGCCAAAGACGTTCTTACACCGAGGGTCGATATGTTCGCCGTTCCGGACGATCTGACTAATGAAGAGACCATCGCACTCCTCAAATCACGCCGGCATCGGCGGGTGCCGGTCTACGCCGATTCGCCGGATAACATTCTTGGCATCATCGAAGTGAAATCATTTCTCCTGCATGCGCAGGAGCATTACACCGAGACGATGCTCCCGCCGTCGTTCGTTCCGGAGACTATGCGAGCTCTGGATTTGCTTCGCAGCTTTCTCGCCCGCCCGCAGGGCATGGCCATTGTCGTCGATGAGTTCGGGGGGACGGAAGGAATCGTGACGATTTCCGATATCATAGAGGACATTATCAGCGATGCCGCCCCCTTGGGTGATGCCGATCTTTATATCGAACCGCTGGATGATGGCCGCTATATCGTAAATGGGAAAGCGCGACTGGATGATTTGAGCGAACGACTGGGGTTCGATTTTGATGCCGCTGGGATCGATACGATCGGCGGCTATGTCTTTAATCAGCTGGGTCACGTCCCCGAGGTCGGGGCCGAGCTCGAAACAGCCCGGCTCAAAATAACCGTGCGCCGGGTCAATCGTCGACGGATCGAGGAACTGCTGCTGGAAAAGACAGTTTGCGTCAATGGCAGCAACGGTAACGGCGAATTTTTATGAGCTTCGTTCTCCTCCTTGCCTGCTGGATAATTTCGTTTCTGTTTGCCGGAATCGAGGCAGGCTTGCTCGCCCTCGATCCCGTCCGGCTCCGGCACCGGGCCAAGAACGGTGATCGTGCGGCACAGCGCCTCGAAAGGATGCTGGAAGAGCCGGAGCGATTGCTCATTACGGTCTTATTGGCAACGAACGGCGCCGACATCGTCGCCTTGATTATCCTGACACAAAAACTTGTCCAAGCCTACGGCCCGGTTGGCTACCTGGTAGCGATCGCCATTGCCTTGCCGGTTTATCTCCTTCTCCTGGGTGTTTTACCCAAATCGCTGTTTCGAAGATTTCCGCTGCGCGCAGTGATTCGCCTTTCCCGAATGTTGGAGTTAGCAACCAAATTCCTCTGGCCCGTGCATACGCTTGGCGAATTTGTCGAACACTCGATTTTCATGCGTGCAAAAAATCCGGCGCGGCTTTTTGCCGGCCGGGAGGAACTGAAATTAATCACGGTGCAAAGCGAGCACGGCGGCGCCCTCACTTCGACCGAGCGGGCCATGATTCACAACGTCGTCGATTTCACCTCTGTCAAAGTTCGAGATGTGATGGTGCCGCTGGCGGCGACGGTCTCCCTCAAGGCGGACGATGAACCGGGCAAGGCCTTGGCCCTGAGTGAAAGCTCGGGGATCGATCGCTTCCCAATTTTGACGCAAGATTCCCGACCGCTCGGCTTGGTAAATGTATTCGATATTCTCGTCGATACCGATGATATGCACCCGTTGCGGCATTATATGCGTCGCATCATTACCACTTCCGAAACCGACTCTGCCTATCGCGTCGTTCGCCGTTTGCGCGCGGCCAGGATCGGCTTGGCCGCCGTAGTAGACACGCGAGAAAAATTGACCGGAATTGTCGCGCTTGAAGATCTGGTGCGCCAATTAGTGCGCGCGTGACAAGTTAAGCGCTGCGATTTACGCCTGGCCGTCTCACCATCTGGAGCGTTTCTTCTTCGAGATAGTAGGCTGTAGCCACCAGCGAGACATGGGTGAAAGCCTGAGGAAAATTTCCAAGCTGCCTTTTTGCCCGCGGATCGTACTCTTCGGATAATAACCCAAGGTCGTTTCGCAAACTCAGCAATCGCTCGAATAACGCTCGTGCCTCCTCCTTGCGCCCAATGAGATTAAGACAACAGACGAACCAGAAAGAACACGGAAGAAAAACCCCTTCGTGTCCGGGTAAACCGTCCACATTCTCCTCCTGCGTTCGATACCGCAGAACGAAGCCGTCCACGAGCAAATCACGTTCTACTGCGGCGATGGTATTTCGCACTCGTTCATCGTCCGCCGGAAGAAATTCCATCAGGGGCAGCAAAAGGATGCTGGCATCGAGCGCATCGGATCCGTAATACTGGGTAAAGGCCTTCACCCGCGGGTTGTAACCGCGTTCGCAAACTTCGTCATGAATCTGGTCGCGAATCTTGCGCCAGCGTTCGAGGCATCCCTCAGCCGGGATCTTACTTTCTTCCAAAAATTGTACTGCCCGGTGAAACGCCAACCACGCCATAAGTTTAGAATGCGTGAAGTGTTGGCGGCCTCCCCGGACCTCCCAGATTCCTTCGTCCGGGTCCTGCCAATGCGTTTCCAGAAACTCCAACAATGACTTCTGCAATCTCCAATCCGCTTCCTGGATCTGAATGCCCGCCCGATGCGCGTTATAAAGCGAACTCATTATCTCGCCGTAGACGTCGAGTTGGAATTGTTTCGCGGCAGCGTTGCCGACCCGTACCGGCCGTGAATCCTCGTAGCCGCTTAGCCAATCGAGCTCAAACTCCAGCAACCGTCGTTCTCCCCTTACTCCATACATGATCTGCATTTGCGCCGGGCTGCCGGCGATGGCGCGCAGCAGCCATTCGCGCCATGAACGGGCTTCCTCGATATAGCCGGAATGCATCAATGCAAAGAGCGTGAAAGTCGCATCGCGCAGCCAGCAATAGCGATAATCCCAATTGCGCACGCCGCCGATTTCCTCTGGAAGGGAAGTCGTCGCGGCTGCGACAATACCACCTGTCGGCGCGTAAGTAAGTCCTTTGAGTGCCACGAGCGAGCGGACGACCGCCTCTCTCCATCTGGTGCGGCGGGTGCACCGGGAAAGCCATTCATTCCAATATGCTTCGGTTTCCCGCAACGCATGCTCGGGGTGAATCGCGCGCGGCGCTTCCTCATGCGAGGCAAACCAAGTAAGCACGAACGGTACTCGCTCTCCTTTCTTTAATTCAAATTCGGCGACCGTCGTCAGATCCTCGCCGCGCGTTTCAACGGGTGTCCGCAGAATCAACCCATCCGGACCGGCAATCGCCTCCAAACCGCCGTGCCGTTGCCGCACCCACGGCACAATCTCGCCGTAATCGAAGCGAATGATTAGCTCCATCCGCATAGGAACATTCCCCTGTATTCCTTCGACAATGCGGATGATGTCTGGATTGGTCCCTCGTGGCGGCATGAAATCAATCAGGCGCACCACTCCGCCGTCGGTTTCAAGCGTCGTCTCGAGGATTAATGAATCACCTCGATAGCTTCGCGAACAACGCGTTACTTTTGCGATGGGTTCAATCAGCCAACGCCCGTTATTCTTGTCACCGAGCAAGGCGCTGAAACATGCCGCCGAGTCAAATCGGGGAAAGCAGAGCCAATCGATCGAACCGTTTCGGCCAACGAGCGCCGCGGTCTGCGTATCGCTGAGAAACCCGTAATCTTCGATTCGCATTTCTTAATAGGACACGCACATGTCTCACGATTCGGCCAGACGATTAATTTGATCGCCAGTTAACCGGAACACCGTCCAGTCGCTGAGCGGGACCGCTCCGAGTTTCTTGTAGAAACCAATCGCCGGCTCGTTCCAGTTCAGCACTGCCCATTCCATCCGCCCGCAGCCATGATCGCGGGCGATCTGCGCCAAATGCACCAGCAGCGCGCGACCATATCCCCGGCCGCGTTTCTCCGGCTCTACAAAAAGATCCTCCAAATACAGCCCGGGCCGGCCGAGCCAGGTCGAAAAATTGAAAAAATACACGGCAAAACCAACTGCCTGTTTTCCCTCGAATACGAGCGCCACTTTGGCAGAGGGATCACTGCCGAAAAGCACTTCGCGTAATCCCTTTTCCGTAGCAACGACATCGTTGGGCGCACGTTCGTAGGTGGCAAGTTCGCGGATCAAACGCAAGATGACGGGCACATCGGCCACCGTCGCCGCGCGAATGTTGAGGATTGCTTGGGTCATTGAATTAGCCTGTATATCCTATAGTCCGCCGTTGCCTCCTCGAGCACGGATGTGCGCGCCAGATTCTCGGCAAAATCGGGATAGTAATCGAGCCACCACATGGTTCCGTTGTAAAAGACCAGATGAGTGGCACCTCGCCAGCGCAATTCTTTGAGGTTCGCCACGATCTGCATTCCATCATTGGGATTGCCGTAGTAAAGACCGTGCCGTTCGAGAAAATGCCAGCCTTTGCGATGGGCGTAATACAAGGCAGTTGGATCTCCATTGTCTGCGGCAATGATTAAAGCACTTGGCGGAGTCTGAGAGCGCAGGGCAAGACCCAGCCGCCAGAGTCCTTGCGCGGTGGGCCTAAAGAATTGGAGGATCGGAAAGATTGATGATACCAGGAAAAGTATAACAACCGACACGATCACCGCGCGCGGATTCCAATTTTTTGCGATAAAACTTATTGCGGCCCCGCCGAAAACGGCGGCAATGGGAACCAGTGGCAAGCGATACCATTGGTGGCGATTGCCATAACCAACTATAGCGATGAAGAAAACCATCGCTCCCAGCCACCATAAAAACGGCGTCGCGTTCGGATGCTTTTGTGCGATAACGATTCCGGCGATCGCAAGAACAAACAAGACTGGAGTGAGCGTGCTGGTGCAGGTTTGTGCCGCAATGTGGCAGTACCAGGCGAAGTTCATAATCCGCACGCCACCGCCTCCGAAGAAATGATAGGGATAAAATTGCGCTGCGATACGGTAGGCATGCCCGTACCATAGAAGAGATGGGGCCAAGGCGATAACGCCGAAGAACCAGAGCGAAGGCTGCCAAAAGACGCTGCCGCCGAATTTTCGCCAGGCCAATGCTGCCATCGGTGCCGCGATTGTGGCCGTCGGAAGTTTAATCAACAGAGCCAGGCCCGTCATAATCGACGCTAGAACCAGATAACGCCGTCCGTCGCCGGAGTTGGAATCATCCAAGCCTCGCCAAAAAAAATCCAAGCCGACGAGAGCGAGACCGAGAGATGGCATGTCCGGCATAAACGCGCGGCCGGCTGCTACCGAAAGAGGCGCGAAGCAATAAAACAGCAGCGCGCACATCGCCGCCGTTTCACCAAAAGCGCGACGAACAATCGCAAAGAAAAATGGAAGTGAGAAAGCAAAGATTACGACAGTCTGCAGACGGCCGACCCACTCACGGACACCTGTAAACTGGTAAAGGATCGCCGCCGTGAAGGGGAGAATCGGGAACTCTGTTCCGACGAAGCCCGGCTGACTTCCCGCCCAGTCGATTTGCGGACGCGCAAAATGAAATCCATTCTCGAGATAATTGCGCGCGATAGCGGCAACATCGCTTTGTCGCCAGCTCCAGGAATCGGTGAACGGCGCATCGATTCTCCAACAGCGCAGCGCGATCGCCGCCGCGCAGATGAAAAGAGCAATACCGATTTTACGCGACATCGTTCGCGTCTTGACAAAGCGCCCCGGCGAAGTCAATCGAGTACCGAGGCAGCGAGCCTGTGACACGGAAATTCTCTGAGCGATATTTAGACATGCGCCGATTCACCCCGTTTCTCTTTGCGCTCCTGGCCCTGGCGACCGCGCCCCCGGCGCAGTCGCAGGAGCTTCCGTCGCTGATAAACGTCGTCGATTACACCAAACTTCTTCCCGTCTTGCCGGAGCCGCCCCCTGGTTGGAGCGCAGATAAGGCAGAAGGATCCACAACCGATGCTGGCGGATTCAAATTAACAAATGTGCATCGCGACTACCGCAAAGGAGAGGGCGATAATGCCCCGACGACTTCTATTAGCATTCTCGATTCGGCAGCGAATCCAGATTATGTTGAAGCCACAACTGCGGCCTGGAGTTTTTCGACAAGCTCAACCGAGGGATATTCCAAATCGGTCACAATTGACGGCAATCCGGGTTTTGAAACGTTCGAAAACGAGGGCAAACACGGCACGCTGTGGCTGATGGTTGCGAAACGATACTTTGTCCAAATCGAAACCAAGGATCAGGATTCCCCCGCTCTCCAGGAATGGGCAAAGCGTGTGGATCTGAAGAAACTGGCGGGGATTCAGTAGACCGGCTGCGGATTCGACTTCTAACCAGCCGAAGTCGCCTTGGTTCGCAGGTTCATTTGCCGGAGGCGTTCGGTCAATACCTTCATGACGTGAGTAGCGAAATAGGGGGTCTGCTGGACCAGGAAATGGAATCGGCGCTCATCTATTTTCGCGAGACGACAAGGCATTGTGGCAACGACTGTGGCTGTACGCGGGCTCGAATCGACGAGTGCCATCTCCCCCAGTAACGCGCCGGGGGTAGCGCTTTCCACCAGCGTCTCCCCGACAAACACGTCGGCCGAGCCTTGGAGCAGTACATACATGCAGTCGCCATGCTCCCCTTCGTGAAAAAGCGTATCGCCTTCGGCGACCGCAACCGCGTCCCGGTCGTGATGAAATAATTCGGCTGGATTCATTTGTATTAAACCAAAAGACTAGGCAGCCTCATGTTTTTGCGGCAAGTGACGATTGTGTTACGAAGGGAGTCGCGTTCGCGGGTCGCGGCCGTTTCACTTCGGCTCAACCGCCTCTCCAGTCATTGGGACAAACCGCACCGGGGAGACAGCACGCTGTCGTAGTTCGCCCTTTTCTTTTTCGAGCAAATATAAATCCTGCTCGCCGAGCGACCCGACCGGAATGATCATTCTGCCGCCTTCTTTCAGCTGTTCGACAAGCGGCTTCGGCACATGATCCGGGGCGCAAGTGACAATGACGCAATCAAACGGCGCATGCTCAGGCCAGCCTTTGTAGCCGTCGCCTTTTTTGATGTGCACATTCTTGTAACCGAGTCGCTGAAGTGTTGCTTCTGCCATCTTCGCCAGCGGCTCAATAATCTCGATTGAGTAAACTTCGGCGACCAGCTCAGCCATGATCGCGGCCTGGTAACCGGAACCGGTGCCGATTTCCAAAACGCGATCGCCCGGTTGCGGTTGCAACTCCTCGGTCATAAAGGCCACGATAAACGGCTGTGAGATGGTTTGATCGTAACCAATTGGCAACGGCCGATCATCGTAACTAAGGGTGCGGAGTTCTTCGGGCACAAACTCTTCCCGCGGCACTTTCCTCATCGCCGCGAGCACGCGTTCGGCAGTAATTCCGCGCATGACCACCTGCTCCCTTACCATACGTTCCCGCTGGAATACGTAGTCTTCAATGGACGTGTTGGCGCGATCGCAGCCCTGGCTAAGGAGCAGCGCCAGGACGAGGCATTGCCAAATTCGCCGCACGCGACAAAGTTCGTTGTCATTCCGAGCCCAGTCGAGGAATCTCTCACTCTTGAGTCGTATGAACGAAGAGCGCGAAACTCTGGAACAGCGTGCGCAGATGACGGACATCGAACGTCTGCGGCATTCGGCGTCACATGTACTTGCGACGGCGATTTTGAGGATCTGGCCGGACGCGCAGTTTGCGGCGGGGCCGCCGGTGGAGAACGGCTTTTATTACGACCTCGAGCTACCGCATCGTATCTCACCCGACGATTTCGAAAGAATCGAGACCGAGATGAAGAATGAGATCAAAGCAAATCATTCGTTCGAGCGGGTGGAGGTCTCGCGCGACGACGCTCTCGAGATGGCCAGAAGGGGTGAGCTCGGTGCGCTCGGAGCAAGACCTCAGCCCTCTAAATTCAAGCTCGATATTATCGAGAACATTCCCGCGAGCGAAACCATCTCGCTTTATCGCAACGGCGATTTTCTCGATCTTTGCGCCGGACCGCATGTGATGCGAACGGGAAACATCGGCGCGTTCAAGCTTACCAGCGTCGCCAGCGCCTATTACAAAGGGGACGAGAAGAACCCTCAGCTGCAGCGGGTTTACGGCACAGCCTTCAAGACGAAAAAGGAGCTCGAGGACTACTTCGCCATGCTCGAGGAGGCCAAGAAGCGCGACCATCGCAAGCTAGGTAAAGAACTCGAGATTTACATTATTGACGAGGATGTTGGGCCGGGACTGCCGCTGTGGCTGCCGCGCGGCGCTGCCATTATTGAAGAGCTGGAGAAACTCGCCAAGGAAACGGAGTTCGCGGCCGGCTATCAGCGCGTGCGGACCGTAAACATCGCGCGCGAGCAGCTCTATAAAAAGAGCGGTCACCTTCCGTATTACGCCGAGTCGATGTACCCGCCGATGAGTCTAATCGACGAGGGTAGCGCACGCGTCTCGCGTGCAGTTTCCGGCGTCTCGCCGGGAAGGTCTTTAGCGCCGGACGAGACGTCCAACGCAACGGGCGAGACGCGCGCGCTACCCAAGGTGGATCGCTACTACCTCAAGGCGATGAACTGTCCCCATCACCACAAGTTATTTGCAGCGTTGCCTCGCAGCTATCGCGATCTGCCGTTGCGCTTTGCCGAATACGGATTTTGCCATCGTTACGAGCAAAGCGGTGAGTTGTTCGGCCTCATGCGCGTCAGATCGATGCAGATGAATGACGCGCACATTTATATGACGCCGGAGCAGTTCGAAGCGGAGTTCAACGCCGTGAACGAGATGTATCTGAATTATTTCAAGCTCTTCGGGCTCGACAAATATCTGATGCGTTTTTCGACCCACGATCCGTCGAAGCTTGGGCAAAAATTTGTCGATGAACCGGAACTTTGGAAGCAAACCGAAGAGATGACGCGACGCGTCCTCAAAGACTCCGGAATCAATTACGTTGAAGTGCCTAACGAGGCGGCATTTTACGGGCCGAAAATTGACGTGCAGGTCTGGAGCGTGATCGGACGTGAGTTTACCATCGCTACCAACCAGGTCGATTTCGCACAGCCGCGCCGGTTGAACCTCGTTTACAAGGATCGCGACAACAAAGAGAAGACGCCGCTTTGCATTCATCGCGCACCACTCGGTACCCATGAACGTTTTATTGGTTTCCTGATCGAGCATTACGCCGGGAATTTTCCGCTCTGGCTCGCGCCGGAACAGGTCCGCATTCTACCCATCGGCGATGAGCCCGAGCTACTCAGTTATTCGCGCGCCAT
>DASXIC010000122.1:0-14260 GCA_036498205.1 Chthoniobacterales bacterium
AACCTTTCCGACGACAACACCTGCACCTCAGTCTTAAACCAGCCAGGCGACCAAAACGGAAAACCTGCCCAGCTGGGGCCGCTCGCTAACAATGGCGGCGCCACTCAAACTCACCTGCCACAACCAGGCAGTCCTGCTGTCGATAACGGCACGGCTAATGGAGCGCCGCCGACCGACCAGCGCGGTTACGGGCGCGCGGGCAGTGCCCCCGACATCGGCGCGGTGGAATTGCAGCCGGGACAGGCTAACAACATTTCTACCCGCGCCTTTGGCCAAATCGGCGACAACGTGATAATTGCCGGCTTCATCATCAGCGGCGGCGGGAATAAGACGGTGCTCATCCGAGGTCTGGGTCCGTCACTTGCTCAACCGCCGTTCAACGTCCCTAACCCTATGGCTGATCCCGTTCTGGACTTGCACTTTCCCGACGGCCATGTGCTCACTAACGACGATTGGCAGCAGGCGGCTAATGCCAGCTCCATTCCAGTTAATCTGCGTCCCACAAATCCGAGCGAATCGGCTATTCTAGTTTCCCTCCCAACCGGGCCTTATACCGCAATTCTGCACGACGCGAGTAATGGAACGGGCAATGCGCTCGTCGACGTGTTTGATCTCGATAATCCACCGGTCGCCCGGTTGGCTAACATCTCCACCCGTTCCTTTGTCCAGACCGGCGACGCCGTAATGATCGGCGGCATTATCGTTAGTGGACTCGATAATGTAGTATTGATACGAGCGCTTGGTCCTTCACTCGGTCAGCCGCCTTTTAATTTGCCAAATGTTCTGGCTGATCCCGTTCTCGACTTGTTTGACGGTCAGGGAACGCGGATCGATTCGAACGACAATTGGCAAGACACTAACGCGGCGCCGATCCAAGCCACCGGCCTGGCACCACCAGATCCGGCTGAGTCGGCCATTCTACGCAATCTGCTACCCGGCGCCTATACCGCTATTGTCCGAGGCAAGAATGGAACGATCGGCAATGCGTTGGTCGACGCCTTCATCCGGAATTAGTCCGAGCCTGGCCGGTTACGGAATGTTCCGTACTGACCCATTCCGCGCGGGCGCGCGAATCGAGCGGTCACCCCACTCCGCAATCCGCGCTGGCAAAAAGAAGGCGGCTGGGAAGTTTTCGAGGCTGAAGGCGTTTGCCCGGTTTATTGCAGAGAAGATGGACGCCAAAACGCGCTGGATTACGCCCAACAACGTGCGCGTTCGGGCCTTTGTGACGTTCAAGTGCTCGATGAAAACTGGTCGGTTGTCGAGACGATTGAGAACGAGGATTTGAAGCCGGTTGTGTAATGTGTCGGAACACTTTCGTCGGCTAGTCCAGCTCGTAAACTTCTACCAACGCCACACCAGTTGTGCCATTCACGCCACGAACAATGGCGGTGTAGCTGCCTTGGGCCAGTGTGATCAGGATGGCTGACTCCGCAGGATCGGTGGGGGCGTAGGGAGTTGCTTCAATGTCGCTCTTTTGCGTGTCCTGCCAGTTGTCATTGGTAAAGATCAGATCACCGTGGTCGTTGTAGAGGAACAGGATCGGATCGTGTAAGACACCCGGAATATTAAACTGGGCCAGGCTCGGACCAATCGCTCGCACAATGACTTTGGCGCTTTGATTCGCGACGACAAAGCCCCCGATCATCACGCTGTCGGCGGTTTGGACCAGCCCGCGGGTGCTGATGTTGCCCAGTCTCGTCGGAGTAGTTGTGCTGACATTGTAAACTTCTACCAAGCCGATTCCAGTGGTTGCTGGAGCCTATCGGCGCGAGTCTCAAAATCCAGTGATCGCAAGATCGTGTGGGTTCGATCCCCTCCGCCGGCATTTTCTTCCAGGAGCGCTCGCGTCGCTTTAATCAAAACGGAGCGGCTTTTCCGAGCCGCTCCGTTTCGCGTTTTTCCAAATATTTGGCTAAGGTCTGCGAAACAGCTTGTTTGCATCCACGTCGCGCACGAGCGCGCCATGCGGGACCGCATGCACATCGTAAAGTCGCCCGGTATACGGGCTCTTGACCATGCCCGGCTGGCCGCCTGGAGTTGCAACTGGATAGCCACCGCGCGGTTCGGGCCCATATTTCTGGGCTTCGCTAGCACCAACAGCTGCTCCGATGATGGCACCGCCTGCTGCGCCCGCAGCGGCGCCAATCGGGCCGCCAACCACCGCACCGGCGGCAGCGCCAGTAGCCGCGCCGGTTCCGGCTGGCGAGTGGCACGATGCCAGCATCCCGGCAACGCAAACCAAAACCGGTAACATCAAGAGTCGATAGGTTCTCATATATTGACTAGAAACGGTTTTCACGAAGGGACTGATTGCGTCTGCGAGGGAATTCGCGAGGCGACTCAAACAAAACGAAATATATCATTGGCGGCGCGAGGGCGGAACGGACAATGAAGAAGGCCGCTGCCATGTGAAACATGTCGCGCATGCCTGGGCGATTGAGGTCAATCGCCGCTACCAAATCAGCCGCGCGACCGCTAATCAACCGGAGGTTATGTAGCCTTCCTCGCCATGGAGATTGATATCAAGCCCCTGCCGCTCGATTTCGGGTGCAGTACGCAACCCAATTCCGGCGCGGACTATCGCGGCGATTGCGCCCGTTCCTATCAGAGCCAGCACGATGGTTATTCCCATAGCTTTGAGCTGCTCGAGCCAAAGGGTGTGGCCAAGAATTGTTGTTAACCCATTCTGGTGCGGGACGGACGCTGACAAGTTTGGGTTTACTGTTGCCGTTGCAAATATTCCAGTGAGGAACGCTCCCAGGGTCCCTCCCACAGCATGGACGCCGAAGGTATCGAGCGCGTCATCGTAGCGAAACCACGATTTCAATTTCGTACAGGCAAAGAAGGGGACCGCACCTGCTAAAACGCCGATAATGATCGCGGCATCGGCATTTACAAAACCGCACGCCGGAGTGATGACGACAAGCCCTCCGACTGCGCCGGAACAAAACCCCAGCACACTCGGTTTGCCGCGAAAGATCCATTCGAGGCCGGCCCAGGTTGAAGATGCGACTGCGGTAGCGAGGGTTGTGACCATAAAGGCATTGGCGGCGATGCCATCTGCGGCAAGCGCGCTTCCGGCATTGAATCCATACCAGCCGACCCAGAGCATACCTGTCCCTACCATGCACAGTACCATCGAATGCGGCGCCATGATCTCTTTACGGAATCCGAGGCGATGTCCGAGAAAAATGCAGAGCAGGAGCGCCGACCAGCCGCTCGACATATGGACAACGGTACCGCCGGCGAAATCGATTGCGCGCACACGCGCAACCGGGTTCCAAACCCCATTCATGAGCCCATCGATTCCCCACACCATGTGGGCGAGTGGGAAATAAACGAGAAACATCCAGAGCGCGACAAAAGCGAGCACGGCGGAGAATTTCATTCGCTCAGCCACAGATCCGATAATCAGGGCGGGCGTAATGATCGCGAACATGAGCTGATACATGGCGAAAACATTCTGCGACACCCAGAAGGAGTAGTCGGAGTTTGGAGCGGAGGTAACATTGCGAAGAAAGGCGAAACGGAGACCTCCGATCAAGGGGGAACCGCGCGAGAAAACGAGCGAGTAACCAACTGCCCACCACAAAATCGTAACCAGACCGGCGATGCCGAGGCATTGTGCGAGAATGGAAAGAACGTTTTTCTGTCGGACGAGGCCGCCATAAAAAAGGGCGAGCCCAGGAAGCGTCATAAACAACACGAGCAGGCTTGCGGTCATCAGCCATGCGTTGTGTCCAGGGCCGGGACCGGCAACGTTGGAAACAGCATGAGCATTCTCCCCATCGGCGAGGCGCGCGGAGTTATTGACGTAAGCCTCGAGATCGGAGACGCGTTGCTCGATGGATGGCGCGTGCGGGGAGGGCGTGTCCCTCGCCATTTCTGCGCGGAGGTTTGCTGCTGCGAAAAGGAAAGCAAGAACCAGAAAGGAGCGCATCAAAATCGAACATCTCATAAGATCGGTCTTGCCTGGGATTGCAAGAATGGAGTCTGCTTTATCTGCGGCCCACTAACCTTTAGCAAATTGCTTATGAGCGAAACTCAAATCAACGATACAACAGCAAATCCGGCTCCACTTGGACTTCTCGGCTTTGGCATGACCACAGTTTTGCTCAACCTGCACAATGCCGGGTTTTACGAGCTCAACGCCATGATTCTGGCGATGGGCATTTTCTATGGCGGCGCCGCGCAAATCGTCGCCGGCATCATGGAATGGAAAAAAGGCAATACATTTGCCTGCACGGCCTTCACATCCTACGGCCTATTCTGGCTTACGCTCGTCGCCCTGCTGGTCCTGCCGAAACTGGGATGGGGTGCAGCCACGAACGAGAAGGCGATGGCTGCTTATCTCGCCATGTGGGGATTATTCACGGCTGTAATGTTTTTAGGAGCGCTGCGGTTAAGCGTCGCTCTACAGGTGGTTTTCGCCTCGCTTACTATCTTATTTTTTATGCTCGCTTACGGCTATTTTGCGAACGCGAGCGTCGGATTTAAACACGCCACAGGTTACGAAGGAATCTTCTGCGGCTTCTCCGCCATCTACACCGGGCTGTCCCAGGTCCTGAATGAGCTATTCGGCAGAACGATTCTGCCACTTGGCCCGGTTCGAAAATAATAACCGGCGAACCTCTGATTTAGGACAGGGTAAATCTCCAGGTGCTTTGCCCAGCTCGCCTGAGAGAGACCTGATCGTAGGAAATCGTGGACACGGCCGACCCGGAGTTATCTTCGTCGTCGTTGTCCGCATCCATATCCTCATCTTTGTCCGCGTCGTTCTCTGCCCGCATATCGTTCGGAGAGACCGAGGGCAAATCATGCTGCTGCAGTTTGTCGTAACGCTGCCGCACATCCGCCGGCATTTTGTCGATATCCTCTTTCGTCTCGACCGGTCCACTGAAGAGGGTTTTTCCTTGCGGGTCTTTCGCTGTCAGCAGCTTTTTGCCGTCCTTATTTTCGATCCGCATTTCGCCTTTATCATCTGACAAAACGATCTGCGCGTTTTTCAAATCGATGGTTGTCTGCTGGAACGCTCCGTTGTTACGCGAAAAGGTGCGGATCCGCTCAGCATTCTGCCGTGCTTCCTCGGCCACACGGCGCGCCTGTTCGCGAGCACGCTGCGCTTCTTCACGCGCGCGGAGAACGGCATCGTGAATCATACCGTGGTCTTGATCACCCAATTGTTCTTTCAAGTTCGACATCTGCTCGTTCAAATCACCAAAGTCGAAATTCCAATCATGCCGCATCTGTGGCATAAACGCGTTCCGGCGCGATACTTCCTTTTTCGACAGCTTCACTGTCACTTTCTGTTCCTGACCTTTGCGCAGAAGGGTCAGCGTGACGCTGGTGCCGTCCTGAAAACTCCGCACCAATTTCGAGAGCTGACCAGGGTCAGTCAGGATCTGGTCGTTCAACATCTTGATAATGTCGTTTTGCTGCACGCCGGCAGCGGCCGCCGGACCATCCGGCACCACATAATCGACGACCAAACCAAAGCCCTTTTGGATTCCGAGCTGGTCGCATAAAACAGACGGCACCTCAGAGGTCTCAACCCCCAGGTAGGTTACGGGCACCTTCGGCATTCGGCCTTCGCGCGAACCGGGCAGGCTAGGTGGGGCCGGCGGCGCGGGCGGCGCGGGCGGGGCAGGTTGAGCGGCAGGTTGAGCGAACGCAGCAAGCGGAATCAATCCAATGGCTGCAATTGTGATGACGGTTTTCATTTTCATGGTTATTTGCGATTTGGGAAATTATTGACCTGAAACGGGAGTGAGTGTGACTTCCTCTGTCGGATATGAAACGCGTAACGACGCGCCACTCTGGGGATCGCGCCATTGCAGGGTTTCGCGTTCAGCTGTGCGCACCCGTCGGGACGGCCGCTCCTGGCCGGGAGTGAAGACAAGTCCTTCATCCTGCGTTCTGTAAACCACGCGCGTAAGCCCGGCGGGAATAAAATTCGGCGCAGATATTGCATTTGGACGCAGCGCCGGCGTAGTCGATGCGATCTGGGGTTGCGTGTTTGCACTGGGACGAAAATCGATCCGCGCCAGAATCACAAAAGCCGCCGCCGCGGCCAGACCGAGACCGAGCCCCAACCAATTAACGCTAAATCGTTTCGGAGTGACGATATTTGAACGTGATTCGGGCTGATCAGCTAAGGCTTGTTCGATTCGATCCAGCAGTCCTGCCGACGGTTTAACCGGCTGCAACTTCTTCAGTTCACCTTCAAGATCAGAAAAATCGCTCATTGCGGTTGCAGAGTCTTCTTTAATGCGGCGAGAGCGTAACGATAACGCGAGGCAGCGGTGTTTTGAGATATCCCAAGCGAAGTGCCGATCTCGGCAAATGTAAGGTCGTTCCAAATTTTCATGACCAGGACCTCGCGTTGATCGCGCGGCAGCCGGTCCACGGCGGTAGCAAGCCCGCGTTGTGAGTCGTCCGCCATCTCGAATTGTGGCTCAACCGTTCGCTCAGCATCGGCGAAAACCTCAATTTCGCGACGTGAACGGCGCTGATCGCGCCGGATAAGATCGAGGGCAGCGGAGCGCACAGCCGAGTAAAGTAACGCCCGGTTTTGGATGGGATGATTACGGCGCCAGAATCGGACAAAAGCGTCTTGGACAACGTCTTCTGCGTCGGCAGCGGAACGGACCCATTGCCGGGCAAACAGAACCAAGCCGGGCGCCCATTGCGAAAAACAAGCTTTCCAATCTTCATCAGTGGCGACATTCTCCATGACCTCTTCACGGTCTTTACTTTTGAGACGCCGCCAACCCCTGAATTTGTCTACTCCGGAGAGGATTTTATGCTGCGCGATCGCAGTCTGCGTATGGGCCAGCGGCCTGGTGGCGGAATCCAACGACGACACGGCTGCGGGACGAGAAATCGCTGCAATTGATAGCGAATACTCCAAAAGCGCAACGGCAAAAGGAATGCCGGCCGCCTCGCTCGACTACTTTGCCGACGATGGCATTGCCTTCGCTCCTTTTGCCGTTAATGGAAAAAAATACTGGGCATCGGTGAAGGATTTTCCCGGGACTCTCATTTGGCAGCCCATTTTTGCTGTCTCGGCCCGGGCGGCCGACCTCGCCTACACGACTGGACCATGGGAACTGAAAAAGAATGGGGAACAGATTTCCCTTGGCTACGGCTATTACGTGACAATCTGGAAGAGGGACGGCACGGGGAATTGGAAAATGGCCCTGGATGTGGGCACGGAGAACCCCCAGCCCGCCGATCCACCCGCTGGGCTACAAGTCCTTCCTCCTGACCCGACGGCAGGAGAGCGGCCTCCGGAAGAGGCGAAACGCCTTCTACAGAAAACGACGCGACGGTTCTTTGAATCGGCGCAACAAAACATCAGCCAGGCAATATTAGAAAATGCCAGTGACGACATCCGCGTTTATCGGGAGAAGTCTTTTCCGGCAACGGGCTTGACCGCCGCCCGGCTAATGCTCAGTTCGGCCAACGGAAAGGTGACACGCGAAGTCGGCGGAGGTCAGCTCAGCAATTCGGCCGATCTATCTTATACTTACGGCAGCTTCTTTGAAGACCGAGGCAATAGTATACAGCGCGGTATCTATGTAATGATCTGGCGGATTAACATGAACGGCGACTGGAAGCTAGTACTCGACCTGGAGAAGAAGGTCGTTCCCAAGGAAAAGCACTGAATCATTTTGTCGTCGCGGGTCGCAAATTAAGTTGACCCACCCAGTCGGAATTCGCGATTCCCTCGCGATACGCCTGAAGCGATTCGACGGACGAATTTACCCGAAGGTTGCTGTAAGAGCCGTCGGGGTTCTGCCAGCGTTCATGCCAATACACTGCGCCCTTAATACGGGGATACCTGGTCCGGAATAGCTCAAGTCCTTGTTTGATCCATTCGCCCTTATTCCCCGAGTGCGGAAATTCACCAGTTGCCCATTCCGCGATCATGATGGGCTTGTTTGGGTCCAGACTGGCTATTTCTTTGTAAGGCCAATCGACCAGCGAGGAGATGTCGGCCCAAGGTTCATCCTTGAATTGCTGACCATACACACTCAGGCCCAGCCAATCGACGTAATCTGATCCCGGATAATAGGCGGGCGCGAAATTCCAGGTATCGAGCGGATAGGAATAGTTATTTGTATGAAACATCCATTTGATGTTTTTCGCGCCGCGGGCCCGGACTCGATCGACGACGTGCCGATAAGCCGCTTTGAAATGCTCCGGGCCTTCCCAGACATCGGGCTTGTCGTCGACCCATTCCTCGGCGCCATAATACCAGCCGGACCAGGGAAACCAGTCGCCATTCATCTCTACCCCAAACGCCACGATCATAGGATGACCATATTCGCGCGCCGCGTCCGCCCATTTGTCGATATAACCGTCCCAATCTCCGTCGATGATTGAGTTCAGGTTGAATTTATCCGGACCGCGGTTTTGTTCGTAAGGTTTGTCCCAAGGCGACCAATAGACCAGCGGTACGGCTCGGTGCCGCCAGATCATCTTTAGGTTCGCGGCCGGAAAGCTTTGCTCACCCCAGTAGCTGGAAGAGGCGATTATAGCCTGGTGTTTCCCAACCATTTGTTCGAAGTCTTCGATCATTTCGAGCGCGACCTCGTCCTCGGCGTCGCCAAAATCGATAAAAGCGCCGGTGTAGACGCCGCGTTCCGGAATCGTTACTTCGACGGGGCCGTTTGGATCAAGCTTCGCTGTCGCACTCGGCTGTCGTTTGCACGATGCGGCAAGAACAAGAACTAAAGCCAGCGAGATTGCCAAGCCCGCGCCTTTGGCGGAGTTGCCCGGCATCAGACTCTCACTGGCACACTCGCCGTCCGTTCCAGTTTTCCCCAGCTAACCCAGGCACCCTTGATTGCGCGAAGGATCGCTTTCCACACGACATAGCTCAGCATGGGCCGATAAATCAATCGCATCGGAACGATCCGCCAGGCGTTCAGCACGCTTTCCCGCTCCAGAATGCAGGCAAGCGTGGCGAGAATGACGTCCATTGCCAGAAAAATGACGACAAACGGCAGCACAGCGCGCCAGGCCCCGAACGGCAGCGATAGAATCAGGAATAGATCCACTGCCGGTGTGATCGCGACAAGAATGATCTGGAAAAACCAGACGCTCGGCAAACTAAACCAACCAAGCGCTCGATACTGCCAGTTGAAAACCATATCGCGATGTTTCCAGAGACATTGCAGTGTGCCATAGGCCCAGCGGAACCGTTGACGGGACAACGCGCGCACCGTCTCGGGCGCTTCCGTCCAGGCAATCGCGCCTGGCATGTAGACGATCTTCAAACGCTGCTTGTGCAAACTCAATGTCAGATCCGTATCCTCCGCCAGGGTTTCCAAACTTATTCCGCCGGCCCGCTGAATGACCGCCCGACGGATCGCGCTAATCGCGCCCGGCACGACCGTGATACAATTCCAGCGGGTGTAAGCGCGACGGTCCAGATTGAAGCCGACCGTGTACTCGAGCGACTGGCAGCGTGCGATGAAGCTACTCAAATTTCCTACTTTTGCGTGGCCGGACACCGCTCCGATTTTCGGGTCGCTAAACGGCGCGAGGAGCCGCGAAAAGGTATCCTGTTGACAATGCGTATCAGCATCGATGAAGACGATGAGTTCGTTGCGGGCCGCGGTGATTCCGCGTTGCAACGCGCGTGCTTTCCCACGGTTCTCCTGCTGAATTAACCGAACTCGGGGATCCCGGAAGGCGATTTTTTCAACTTCAACCGATGTACTATCGAGCGACCCATCATCGACCACGATAATTTCCATCTCACCGCGGTAATCCGTTTTTAAGAGAGAGCTTAAGGTGGCGCCGATTACCTTTGCTTCATTGTAGGCTGCGACTAAGACGGTCACCGGCTCCGTGAAGTTTGCATCCGGCGGAGATTTAAAACGATAGGCGAGAACGATGACGATCAGTGTCCGGATCACAACCAGGGCGGTCGCTACGATCATGAAGGCCCAGAGAAATTCCTCGAAGGCATGAAAGATTCGAAAACCGGTGCTGCTGATGTAATGCGACATTTTTTGTCCACTCGGCAGCGGGGGCATGAGTGCATCGCGGGTGGTTCCAAGCAAAGTGCTCAGCGGAACAATGGTGTCGCCGCGCGCCGCCAGCCAATCGATGATCCGGGGTAAGGCCTGCACGGTCTGGCTGCGATCCCCGCCGGCATCGTGAAGCAGAATAATACTGCCATCATGGCGCTGCTGTTTTACCCGCTGGACAATTACGTCGGCGCCCGGCTTGGCCCAGTCCTGCGGGTCGATGTTCTCGAGCACGACCAAATAGTCCTGGTCCTGTGCAATCTGGAGCGGCGCCAGCTCTGACAATCGGGAAGGTTGTGTGTCGGCCGCATAAGGCGGGCGGAACAGTGTCGTAGCTCGTCCGGTCAACGATTGGATGAGTAATTGAGTTGCATTTAACTCGATTCGAATATGCTCCGGCCAGCAGAGCGCCAGGTTAGGGTGATAGTAGGTATGATTCCCGATTTCGTGGCCTTCATCGACAATTCTCCTAACGAGATTTGGGTAGCGCTCGGCATTGACGCCAACAAGAAAAAACGCCGCTCGCACGTGCGCAGCTTTTAAGATGTCGAGAATCTTGGGCGTCCACTCCGGATCGGGTCCATCATCGAACGTGAGCGCGACCTCATGAGGTCCGCCCGCGCCCTGATGGTACAAAGTCGGAAACTCGGGAAATTTGGTGTATTCCGCGGTCAAATAGTTGTCCTGATCGGTCGCGAGCGTTCGCATCCCGTCGGCGCGGGTCTGGTCTACAGTCACGATCTCACCTTCACCGACATCAGTAATGGTGTCGGTCCCTCGTAATACCTGAAGTAACGAGCGGGTCGTGGAATCAAACCTGAAATCCGGCGGTACGGTCAGGGCATCCCAAATCGCCGTGTCTTCCGTGCCCAAACGATAAAGCGCGATACCGCCTGCCTTCTGCTTTCGGACTTCGCGCACTTCATTCAGGAATGTCACGACATCGAGAAACCAGACTGCATGCTCTTTGTCATTGTCTTCGTAGTAGAAATATGGGTTGTAGCCAGGCGCACTTACCGCAGCGGAGGTAATCTCGGCGTTGCTGGCGCGACTCATCGCTTCTGGAAAACTGATTAGCTCCGCTTTCTTCCCGCCGATTGTCCAATCGTAGCCATAGCTGCCAAGGGCGATGATCCATTGCTGTGGATCGGTGTCTTCCAACAGGACATGTAACCACCCCTCAAACCACATCCGCGATGCAAGTGGGCCCGGTGGGTCGACATCGGATGTTTCGTCGAATAAGAGCGCGACAAAGCGATCGATGTGATCTGACAATTCATCGAAATCGATGTAGTCGAGTTCCTGTCCCGGCGAAACGCAAAGCCACAACTGTCGTCCCTCGTTATGAAGGGAATCGGCAAATTTCTCGATCAGGGCGGTAAAATCCTTTTTGTATGCGGGATCGAGCTGTTCCCAATCGACCACCACCCCGGAAGCCTTGGCATCGCGGAGAACAGCAAGGACATGGCGAATAAAATTTTCCTGCCGCTCGGGAGGACCGTGCGCCACATTTTCGACTGCTTCCGGTTGCCAGGTGTCGCCGACAAGATTGGTTAATAAGGGCATGACGGCGATACCTCTGCTTTGGGCCAGCTTCGGAATCCGGACATCGGGATCGATCTGCAAATCCCCCACTCCGTTGACCATGGACATCCATTCCGGGCAAACATGCGTGATTTGAGCCGCATGTTGTTCGAGCGAGGAATAGCTGTAAGGGTCGCCATTGGTATAAAACGCCAGCCTCACTTCATTATCAGGCGCTTTGTGTCGCGGCCGCGCTTGAGTGGGATGGACCAATGGCGTCGAGGAAACCGCGGGCGCGGCGATTTTTTTTGCGGCTTGTCTTGTTGCCTTAAATTTTTCCCAAAGGAGTGAGGTCGCGCTCGGCGGTTGTCCCGCCGGATTTATTTTCGCGAGTGACTTTAATTGTCCCTTGAGTTGGCGCAGCGAGAACGGCACCGCCATTCGCGGAGCTACGAACAACGTTTGCACAAACAATACCGTGGCGAAAAAGGTGATGACTGCGGTGATGAGGAGAAAAAGGCGGAGCCGCGGCCATCGTTTTCCGCGTGGATCGGAAAATACAAATGGCGTCACACCGGGTGGAATGTCTTCGGGCATCAAACGCTATATTGCCCGGTCCCGGATTAACCTGCGAGCCTGGAACATGCCGGTTTAGATCGAAATTTGGCTCTTTGACGCCTGGACATTCATTTCGTTCAGCTTATTTCGAGCCCCGTAGCCTGACGGCCGCTTCCCGCGCCCGTTCGCGAATCAACTCGACGGTCAATTTCACTGCCTCGATTTTGGTGATGGGCGGACGAGCTAACTCGTAGATCCCATCAAACAGCTCGCCGCTGCCAACCTTCGGATCTGCCTGACCTACGATGGCGAAGACAGGTTTCCTGTGTCGACGGGCAAGTCTTGCCACACCGGCGGGTCCTTTGCCTTCAAGCGTTTGCGCATCAAATCGGCCTTCGCCGGTGACGACAACGTCGGCTCGGGCAATTTTCCGATCGAGATCAATTGCGTCCGCGACAACGTCAAAACCGTTCCGCAATTGAGCCTGGCAAAAACTCATCAGGCCAAAACCAAGACCGCCAGCCGCACCCGCTCCTGGCTCGTTCCGAAAATCACAACCAAGATCAACTGCGATTTGATCGGCGAGTCTCCTGAGCGCGCGTTCCAGGACTTTGAGTTGTTCTGGTCTTACTCCCTTCTGCGGCCCAAATACACGGGTGGCCCCGCGTGCACCGAGCAACTGATTCCGGACGTCCACGGCGGCGATGATTGGTGGCAAATGCAAATCTTTCGGTTGAGAAATTCCTGTCAGCTTATCGAGCTCCGGCGGTCCGTTCTTTAGCTCCTCTTCACCGGCAAAAAAACGGACCCCAAGCGCGCGCGCCATACCGAACCCGCCGTCATTCGTCACGCTGCCACCGAGCCCTACGATAATTTCACGCGCACCGTCCCTGGCCGCGGCACGCAACATTTCGCCCACGCCAAAGGTTGTGGCGCGTAGAGGATCGAGCGCTCCGTCCCTCAACCGACGCAAGCCGGCGGCTTCGCTCATTTCCATTACCGCTGTCGCACTCTCCTTCATCCAGGCATACCGCGCGGAGATGCCGTTACCGAATGGATCGTGCGCCTCGCAAACGACCCATTCACCCGACAGGGCCTGACAAATCACTTCTGCCGTTCCTTCACCACCATCAGCTACCGGTACGATTTCCAGGTCGGCCTGCGGTAGTACCTCGCGCAATCCCGCCGCGATGTTTTTCGCCACCTGCGATGCGCTTAGCGTGCCCTTGAATTTATCGGGAGCGATCAGGATACGCATTGCGGCATCATGAAACGAATTGCCGCTGCTGTCATCCCAAGCGAAATTCCAGAACTCTCGGGAGACTTCGATTCACTTTTTGCTTTTGACAGCTTTATCACCGGCACACTTCCTTTCGTGTCGGGCAGAGCCGGGACATCTCATTATCCCTTCAGAGTAAGCGATCCTCGACTCCGCTCGGAATGACAAAAGCGGCAGTTGCGACTACGACTCTCTGAGCTTTCGCTCCAGAATTTTCCCCGCCAGCTGAGGATTCGCGTTTCCCTTGGACAACTTCATCACCTGACCTTTGAGAAAGTTTAGCGACGCAGCATTCCCTGCTTTGAAATCCGCTACCGGTTTCGGATTTGCCGCAATTACTTGCTCGGCAAAGGCCTCAATCATCCCGGTATCGCTTAATTGCTCGATTCCTTTTTCCCGGACAATTGCTTCCGCGCCTTTCCCAGTTGCGAACATCTCGGCAAAAACTTCCTTGCCCTGCTTGCCGCTGATTTTTCCCGAATCGATCAATCCAATCAGCTCATTCAGCGCCGCCGGTGGAATGGCGCAGTCAGTCACCGTCTTTCCGGTGTCGGAGAGAACGCTTTGCAGGTCGTTCAGGATCCAGTTCGCGATCGCTTTTGGCCTTTTTGAGTTCCGGGCCGCGGCTTCGAAATACTTCGCGAGATCAAGATCGTTCGCCAGGACACCGGCATCGTATGGGGTCACTTCGTATTGTTCAACAAAGCGACGACGTTTCTCCTTTGGCAGCTCGGGCAATCCCGCCCGAGCGTCCGGCAACAGCACCTCGCTCTTGACCGGCACCAAATCCGGATCCGGAAAGTAGCGGTAATCGTGTGCGCTCTCTTTGCTTCGCATGAGAAAGGTCTCGCCC
>DASXIC010000123.1:0-26037 GCA_036498205.1 Chthoniobacterales bacterium
TTCCTCAATTACGGCTCGGGAAAGGGATTTCCGGCGCCCACGCGCATAGGGATGCAAGACGACGAAGCCCGGGAAAGGATCAAACCGCGGAAGAGCATCGCCTGACGGAATAGCAAAGCGCACCGGTCGATCCGGGTCAGCGCCGGCGCCCTGGGCGAGCTTGAGATAACGGTCGACAGCATGTTCGCTCCGGTTTACCTGCGCAATTTGGTGATAGAATAGACGCGAACCTTCGCGCCCATCGCTTAATCCATGAATCTTTTTGGCTCCGCTTACCTTCGCGATTAAAGCGCTGCGAAGCAGTCCTTGAAAATCGAATGCGATATCTGCTCGCAGGCGATGAGTTTGGAAAATCCAGGGCCACATTCGCACCGCTGCCCCAAAGCCACGAAACTCGGCCCGCGGAAAAATGTGTAAATGATCAACGTCCGGGTTGCCGCGCAACAAGGTCGCCCATTCGGGATTGATCACCCATGTTATATCGGCATCAGGAGTAGCGTCCCGAATGGCGGCCACGGCCGGGAGCGTGTGCACAACGTCACCTAAGGAACTTGGTTTAATGATCAGAATTTTGGACGGCACGATTCAGATCAGCGACCAATCGCAAGACGCTCGGCCAGTAAACGGGGCAGTCCGGCTCGGATAACTTTCTTGCGCGCCTGCTCGACGTCATAAGGAACGCGTCGCTGCTCAATCAGATTTTCGTCACTACGGAAAATGCAGTAAGCAGCGCGCCAATCCCCGTCCCGGGGTTGGCCGACGCTCCCGGCATTGACGAAATACTTTTTGCCACTTTCGATGCGAATCATGTGCGTGGAGATTTCCTTGGCAGATCCATCACAAAGAAATGCGCCCTGGACGTGGGTGTGGCCGAAGAAACAAATTGCGGTCTGCTGGTGTTTAAAACTGACAGTCGCATCTGATGGCGTAAAGACGTAGCCCCATTCCCCTGGAGCGTTGAGGGTCGCGTGGACGATGGTGAAATCGTCTACCTGGAGTTGGATAGGCAAATCATGCAACCAGGCGCGGTCGGTCTCGCTCAATTGCTGCCGCGTCCAGAGGATGGCTTGCTCGGCCCATTCATTAAAATCAGCGGCGGGCTGAGCAAGCGATGCCTGCTCGTCGTGATTTCCTTTGACGCTGGGCCAAGCCTGCTCACGCACAATGTTCAGACACTCCCTTGGATTGGCATTGTAACCGACAACATCTCCGAGGCAGACGTAATGCGTGCATTGGTGATCGCGCGCGTCCCCCAGCACGGCTTCGAGCGCCTCAAGATTGGCATGAACGTCGCTAAGAACCGCCACTCGCATTGATCACTCGGGACGAATTCTTTCCTCGGGCGGAATATGCAACTGCTCCTCCATGGCGCGCAAACGCACAATTAAGGTGGGCAATCGCTCTTTCCCTCCGCGCTGGAACAAGGTACGAAGCCGATCGTAGGCTTCGCGCTCGTGTCCTTCGCAATAGGAGAGTTCATAAGCGGAAAAACGCTCGTCATAGGCAGCGCAGCCCGGCAAGCGCGATGCTTTCAAGAAATTCTCCGAGGCACGGGCATGATCATGCAGCTTATCGCGATAGAGGCGTGCGAGGGCTTCATAGAGTTGAGGATTTTGCGGATTGTTCGCGACGCCACGTTCGAGAAAATCTCTTCCGATCTCCACGTATTCATGCTGCAGACGCTTACGCGCGAGCGGCGGTTGCGACGAATCGTTTAACGCAGCCGTGCCGGCATTCCACGCCATGTGCCAGGCGGCCACATCCCAAAACATCGTCATCTGAGGCTGCAGCATTGTGACCTGGCGTAAGCGCATGAGCAGGTGGGGCCAATCGACCCGCTCCCATGCAAAGTGCCCGTCGATAAAAAGGAAATCGGCCACGACCGAGCGAAAACCACCGAGTATGGCAATGAACGCCGTTTGACCAACTCGTTCGCGCAGATCGATGGCGTGGCGGATGTGGGTCGTTGAGTCGCGATTGGCGCCAATGTCCGTCTCCATTTTCAATTTCAACGGCGCAACCGCGGCAAGGATCAGGAGAAGCAGCGCAAACGTTTTCATAACTCGCGTTGATAGAAGATTGCGATCGCCAGAAGGAGATAGCTTACGGCGTAAATGGCAGCGAGACCGAGAAGTTTCGCGAGGAATGGCCCCGTCGTGGAAATGCCGCTGGTCACGAGGTCGCTAATGTCAAAGGCTTGCAGGTCTGGAAAAACGAATGCGACAAAGGCGAGGAATGCTCGCGCAAGCCAGCCGGCTGGATGTTCCTGGAGCCAGTAATCCCGGACAACGCCCTCGAGATTGCCGACGAGATAAACCATCGCCATCGCTGAGATGGTGAAAATCGTGGAGGTAGCGAAGGCGGAAATGCAGAGCGTAACGGCAGCGAGAATAACACATTTGGCGAGGATCAGGCTCAGGGCCACGACCAGATCGGAATTCAGGCCGGCCCCGTGAATTGCCTGCCCGCCTGAGGAAAGCTGCGGCGAGGCCAATTGCGACATCTGCTGATTTGCGTCATGCAAGGCGGCTTCGGCACGAAAGTGCAACACGATGAAACAGAGTAGACTCATTGCGACCAGTGAGATGATTAGCAAGGCGATTACACCGAAAAATTTCCCTATGACGTAATCGAATCGAGAAACCGGCTTGGCCAGAACGCTGTAAACTACCCGATCTTCCATATCTCGCGGCAGCAGTTGAGCAGTCGCAACGATGGCAAGCAGGCTGAGAAAAAAATTAATTGCCCCAAGTGAAATGTCCTTTGTGACCTGAAATTCCTGTTGAAAGGAAATGCGGGCAAGAAAAGTGGAGCTGATAATAAGAACGAGGGCGAAGAGGATAAGGACATAGAAGACACGAAGTCGTGTCAGTTCGAGGAGAGTTGTGCTCGCGATCGCGCGAATTCGGCGCAACGAAGCATTCATTCGGTCGTCGATTCCGTCACCTTGAGATAGAACCGCTCGAGAGAAGTCTGCGACTTTCGGCGTCCGATCAGGCGCGCATTTGCGGACACAATTTGACCCTCAAGCTCGTTTAGTAATTGAGGCGATGCATTTTCGAGAACAAGTTCCGTTTGGTTCTCAACACCAAGCAAGCTCTCCAGACGCCCTTCGCGCAATAACCGTCCCCGGTGCAAAATACCAATGCGATCGCAGACTTCTTCTACCTGAGTGAGCAGGTGGGACGAGAGCAAGACCGTAATTCCGCGATTCTTTAATGCCGCGATGAGATTTTGAATGTCACGAGAGCCGGCCGGATCCACCCCGGCGGTCGGTTCGTCGAGCACGAGAATTTTAGGATCGTGAATCAAAGCTTGCGCCAGTCCGATGCGCTGCAGCATTCCTTTCGAGTAGGTACTGAGCCGTGCGTCACGCGCATGGGCAAGGCCGACGGTAGTAAGCAAAGTGTCGATCCGCTTCGTCATCGCGCGAGCGGCCAGACCGCTGAGCCTCGCGTGAAAGCGAAGCGTTTCTGCGGCGGTAAGAAACTTGTGAAAATAAGCATTCTCCGGCAGAAACCCAATCTCTCGGCGGATCGCGACAGATGAATTATTTTTGCCAAAAATTGTCACCTTTCCCCTGGTCGGAGTAATCAGACCGAGAATGATTTTTAAGGTGGTGCTTTTGCCCGAGCCATTTGGACCGAGAAGGCCATACACTTCCCCGGGCGCAATCTGCAAATTCAAGTCCCGCAACGCGACGATCACGCGGCGCCGAAACGGCGTCGGATAAACCTTTGTCGCATTTTCGATACAAATGGCGGCGGCGTCACTCATGTCGTATTTCAAAACCCTGGCTGACCGGCGCAGTGGCCAGGTCGAGTTTGCTCACTTTTCTAATAAGCGGACGCAATTCGCTTTTCTGGACGGTCTGGAGAAAAGCGTCCAGCTCCTCGGCCTCGCCGCTGGCCTGCATTTCAACGCGACCATCCTGCAGATTTCGAATCCATCCGGTGATGCTAAAACCTTTTGCGATTTGCTTGACTGAATAACGAAAGCCGACGCCTTGCACTCGTCCTTCGTAGAAAACCTGCACCGAGGTCATGTCAATCTGGGGCGTATTAAAACCGCAGCAGGCCGCGATTGTCTAGCTATGGAGCATTCAGCTCGCCACTTAATGAGGCGAAGACTGCGTTTCCGGAATAGGCGTCGGCTCCGGCAGATCCAGTGGCAACGGCTCCGGAGGCGTGATGAGACGTGGATCGCCGGAGTTAAGGCGAAATCTTTGAACCCTGCTGGTTGCATTCCCTGGTGGCGGAGCGGTCGCGGCTGCTACCAAGGCGGCAGAGGCGAGGTGGATGTCTTCGCTTGCAAGATAGCCTTGCTCTCCGTTCATCAGCTGAACTCTTGAGTAGCCAAACGATGGAGCAATAACTGTCAGAAGAGTATTGCGGGTAAGCTTCTTATCCGGGCCGTTGCCCTGCTGAGGACCGTAATGATAGAAAGGCGTTTCCTCTACGCCAACGGCATAATACCTTCCGCTGCTCGCCTCCCTTGACATGACCGAGTCTGATGTCGAACAGGCTGCGACGATGAAGAATGTCACGAGCAAAGCGGAATAATAAACCGCGCGCGATTCATTCATGGCGAAGATTCCCCATAGCTTATCCCGTTCCCCAACCCGAAGCTTACTTGTAGGAATAAATCAGGCAAAAACTGCTCGGTGTGCCGTCAATCAGATCAACGGAAACAAAATACTGCCCGCTATCGGTCGGCGAGTATCCGGCGGCGGCTCTGTCTTCGCCTTCATAATGTTCGCTTTTCACAAGCTTGCCCGATTCGTCATAGACATTGACCGCAATTTTTTTTGCTGTCTCGGTCGTGCCGACGGAAAACCAATATTGATTTCCCGCGAAAAGATTTACCGCGATAATTGCGTGATCGGCCGGATTAAGCGTGCCGCACCAATGCCCATCGCGGAGCTTGAACCCGTCATTGGTGAAGGCGCCAGCCACGTCGAGCGCGTTGCGGCGCGCATTGATTTCCGCGTCCGATTCAGCAAGACCGCAGGTTATGCCGATAAGAACAAATAGAATGGCGCCGAAGAGATGCTTCATCTTGCATCAGTCTTGGTCTGGATTTCGTGCATCATCTGGCTCACGACTCCGTTGACTTTCTTGACATCGTCGATGCTGGGCGATTTTCCGGGAGGAAAGGCGACAAGTTTTTCCAGCATCGATAGCTGGTCATTCACGTTTTTTACGAGCGGGTCGTTTCGAACTTCGGGAGAGGCATCGCTCAGTTTGGCATGGATAAAATTCACCAGCGCCGGCTGTCGCAACACCTTGGCGCTGCGTTCGTCGTAATTCGCCGACACCGAACCGCTTACTACCTGAGTGCCGCGAATCCATCCCCCGATGCTCACCAGAATGACCAGATCCTGATCACTGTGAGATTGCATCGAGTTCTTCACCTCGTTCTGTGTCGCCTCGAGCTCTTCCTGGAGCGAGTCCCACTGATTTGTTTCAGCAAAATCATTGATGCTGTTGCCGCGGCTGAGCACGTTTTGACTCACTCCCAGCGCCTTCGCCAATTTGATTACATCCGAACCAATGTTCTTTACTTGCTGGCTATCTTGCGCTTCGACGGCGATGAATCCGTCTGCGATCAATCCTCCGAGGTTGAGCGCGATCTGCGCACGACTCTTATAAGATGTCGGAATCGGCGCGCGATAGGCGCCGGTCCAGTTCGGTTTGCCTGGCTTCTGCAATGCGGCAAAAAGCTCGCCTGGCGTGGGAATCGTGATTGTGTCGGTACGAGCAGCTTTGGCCATTTGCTCAGGCGCAAGCCTGGGTGCCTCCGCCCCTACCAGGGCGCCTACCAGAACTGGCAGTAATAACCAAGCGACTCGTCCAATAATCATCAACCGGCAGCGTATCCCTCAGCGTTGAGATTGCCAGTGCGAATGTGAGCAGCCGCCATACCCGGCATCTGTATCCTTGCAGCTGCTCCCGCAACATCTGTTGGACAGCGGACGCTCGGTGCGCATCATAGCGCCGCGCAGATGGATACCGGCATCGTAGAAATAGTTGGACGCGAGATCCTGGATTCGCGCGGTAACCCGACGATCGAAGTCGACGTCCAATTGGAAAGCGGGGCGCTTGGTCGCGCTGCCGTTCCGAGTGGCGCCAGTACGGGCGAACACGAAGCCTGGGAGTTGCGCGATGGAGACAAGAATCGTTACGGCGGCAAAGGCGTTCGCGAAGCGGTGGCCAATGTAAACAGCATAATCGCGGGAGCATTGAAAGGATGGGACGCGCGGGAGCAGGCGAAGATCGACGCGAAGATGATTGAGTTGGATGGATCGCCAACTAAGCGAAATCTCGGCGCGAATGCCATTCTTGGGGTTTCGCTGGCCGTAGCGCACGCTGCGGCGGCTGCGGCGAAAATCCCGCTATTTCGATATATGGGTGGACCCAACGCGCATATTCTGCCGGTGCCGATGATGAACATCCTGAACGGCGGAGCGCATTCCGATGCGCCGATTGACTTCCAGGAGTTCATGATCATGCCCAGTGGTGCACCGAGTTTTCCTGAGGCATTGCGTTACGGTGCAGAGGTGTTTCACGAATTGAAACGAGTGCTGCACAAGCGCGGCCTTTCGACCGCGATCGGCGATGAAGGCGGGTTTGCGCCAGCCTTGGCCTCGGCCGAAGACGCCTTGGAATCAATCGCGGCGGCGGTGGACGGTGCTGGCTATCGATTGGGAGAACAGATTTTCATCGCCTTGGACGCTGCCTCTTCGGAGTTCTACAATCGGGCTCAAAAACTCTATGTCTTTGAAAAATCGGACGGCTCGAAACGCTCGGCTGAGGAATTAGTCGACTACTACGAAGATTTATGCAGGAAATTTCCGATAATTTCGATTGAAGATGGGTGCGCGGAGAACGACTGGGATGGTTGGAAAATTCTGACTCGCCTGCTTGGTAAAAAAATTCAGCTCGTCGGAGATGATTTGTTCGTTACCAATGTTCAGTTTTTGCGCAAAGGAATTCAAGAACACATCGCGAACTCGATTTTGATTAAGGTTAACCAGATCGGAACGCTGACCGAAACCTTCGATGCCATCAAACTGGCGCAGGAGAATAATTACACCGCTGTGATCAGCCATCGGTCGGGCGAAACGGAAGATACGACAATTGCCGACATTGCGGTGGCGACAAACGCCGGCCAGATCAAGACAGGATCACTATGCCGTACCGATCGAGTGGCGAAATACAATCAACTGCTGCGAATCGCCGAGGAACTTGGTGACAACGCAGTTTACGGCGGTAAGATGCGCTAGTGGATCAGCCCGGTTACGCTGATTTCCGTGCTCGTCGTGAGGCCACCATTTGGCAACGGCTTAATCGTATTCTACGCCTGCTTCTATTCATAGCAGGGTGGCTGGTGGTGATTAGTCTGTTCGTCCCCCCCTACAAACGGATGCAAGCTGCGCGTGCTGAGATTGATGGGCTGCAAACGCAGGTTAACGAACAAAAGACAGTTCTCGCCCGGCAAACACGTGAAGTGAATCTGCTCAAAACCGACCCCACTTACCTTGAGACGATTGCGCGCGACCGGCTCGATCTGATGAAGGAAGGTGAGACCATTTTTCGTTTGGAACCGCCGAAAACCCCGAAACATCCGGCGCGGCCCTAAACTTCGGGCACCGCTTGGCACAATGCTCTCCGCGATTATCTTCCGGCCATGCCAGCCGAACTGGAAAAGATTAGCGCCGAGGATCTGAAGAAACGCGCCGAGGAGCTGAGGAGGTTTCTTTGACCTCGAGAAGCTGCAAACAGATTTAACGGCGCTCGAAGGGCGAATGAGCGCGACCGATTTTTGGAATAATCGGGAACGGGCGCAGGCTGAAGTAGAAGAAATCTCCAGGCTAAGGGGCCTGATTAATCCCTTTACCGAACTAGAGCGAGAGATCGCCGATTTTGATGCATTGCGACAGTTGGCTGACGAAGAAAGCGATTCGCAAGCCCGGACAGAAGCGGAGCGGGAAGTCCTTTTGGAGCATGAAAGGCTCGCGCACAAGCTATCGGAGTTTGAATTACGGCAATTTCTTTCCGGAGAAAACGATCGGGCCAATGCATTTCTGACCATTCATTCGGGCGCCGGCGGGACCGAATCATGCGACTGGGCGGATATGTTGCTCCGAATGTATCAACGCTGGATCGAACGCAGCGGCTTCACTGCGCAAACGGTCGACATTCAAACAGGCGAAGAAGTCGGTATTAAATCAGCGACCTTGCTCGTGACGGGCGACTATGCCTTCGGCTATCTCAACACCGAGCGGGGCGTTCATCGATTGGTGCGTATTTCCCCCTTCGATGCCAACAAACGAAGGCATACCTCCTTTGCCAGTGTGGACGTTGTTCCCGAAATCGCGGAGAGCGCGCCGATTGAAATCAATCCCGCCGATCTCGAAATCGACACCTATCGGAGCGGCGGGAAAGGCGGACAGAATGTGAACAAGGTCGAGACGGCAGTGCGCATCTTACACAAACCGTCTGGCATCGTCGTTGCCTGTCAGGCGGAACGGAGTCAGGGGCGAAATCGGGAGCTCGCCATTAAGATGTTAAAAGCGAAATTGTACGAGCTGGAACAGGACAAGAAGCGGGCTGAAATCGATCGGCAGTATGGTGAAAAAGGGGATGTGGCCTGGGGAAGTCAGATTCGTTCCTATGTTTTTCAGCCTTATCAGATGGTCAAGGATCATCGCACCGGGGCCGAGACAAGCAATGTCCAGGCGGTGATGGATGGCGACCTGGATCTATTTATCCAAGCCAGACTGCGCGGTCAGAAAACGGGCGAAAGTGTCGACCAGCGCGGCTAATCCGGCCTCAAGGGAACGGCGATCGATCGTATATTTCTATTAGCGCTGTGCCAGTCGCGCCGCCTACGCCTTTCACCAAAGCCGTATAACTGCCAGGTGCGAGCACAGGCGCCATGGCTGATTCCTTCGTGCTCGAAGGTGCCAGGCCCTCAGCGACGATCGTGGCTGCTTCCGGACTTTGCTGCCAATCGTCATTCGCCTCCACCAGATTCCCGTTTCCGTCGCGCAGTTCAAGGTAAGGGTCGGCAAGAACGTTGGGCACATTCGATTGCGCCAATGATGGACCGAGCGCTCGGATCAATACGGGCTTGGCTGTGCTCCCTCCAATAATGAACCCGCCAATCATGATGTCGTCACCGGTACCGACCTGGCCGCGGGTCGAGACATTGCTAGCCCGGCTGCTTGAGTTGCGCAGATCATACAATTCGAATAGTGCGACGCCCGTAGTCGCCGGTTGCGAGTTACTCGAAAATGACTTCACGATTGCGGTGTAGCTTCCCGGATTCAAAGTCACAATGACCGCCGACTCGATACTGTTCGGCGGATCTAAATGATAACTGGCAACAGTTGGGGCATCGTTGCTAGTGAACCAATCATCGTTTGTTGCAATGAGATTCTGACTCGCGTCATAAACCTCAATTATAGAGTCACTCAGGGCATCTGCCACCCCGAAGGTGGCAAGAGAAAAAGCGATGGAACGGATGATAAACTGTGCCGGTTGCGACCCCTGGATGATAAAACCACCGATGAGAACGTTGTCACCCGTATTCGTTATCCCGCGGGTGGATAAATTCATTAAAACTGCGCCATTGGGGATCGAATTGTAAGCGGGTCCAGTTCCGTAGATCGCTGTAACCCCGTCAATATCGTCCTGTGCCAGAGTGTCCAAGTCGCTCGTCCTCGAGTTCATTATCGCTTGCACGTTCTGTTTCGGCGTCGCCTCATCTGGATGATCCAGGCCGAGGGTGTGTCCAAATTCGTGAATCGCCACCCGATGAAAATCGAAAACAGACGGGATGAGCGGGCCGCGATATGAGTCCCAGCTTATGGCATTATTAAAGACGGTGTCTGTCTCTTCCATGTTGCCATTGCGATAATTAAGCAGTGTCACGGCGAGAACGTTGCTGCCGAAGCTCTGACCAAAGATCTTGCTGTCAAAAAAGGCCGACATTTCGTCATCGCCCTGGACCGGCGTGATGGGCGAGTTCTTGATCCAGGAATATTGGAGGTGGGCCAGATATGGGTTCCAGGTATTCAGTGCATCGGCCGCGGAATCGTTGAACGAAGTGAAGCCATCCCGTAGCATTACCTTGCCGTTGCCGAGCGAGAGCTGGATCTGCACGGTGCGATCTTTTACCCACGCCAGGGGAATGGGCGCGCTTGGATTGGTCGTGTCGAACTCGCGCACGTAAGCGCGGGAGCTGGAAGCGGCTGCAACCAAGCTTGCCGCCACAAGGAGGTGGCACAATTTCACTGGGAATGTTTGCTAAAAATGCGGAAAAACCCTACGCCGACGGGGCGACTTCGCAAGATACAAGCGAAAACGTTCATCGTATTTCCCACCGGCAAATTTCCGGCAACAAATAAGACACGCCGTCGGTCGGCGAATACGATGTACTCGAGGAAATTGCCGACGACAATTCCCGCAGCAATAAACGAAACGAGGCGAAATACGCCGGACTTCCACAGGTAATTTGTGGCATGCCCGCTCGCCTTCAATACCGAGGTCGCAACAGGCTTGGCGCCATTCCGGACCGTGGGCCAGGATGCGACGGCGTCCAACCCGGAACTGCGCGAGAAGATGAGCCAGTTCATGGCGCAACGTGCGATCGATCTCGTTTCGACCAAATCGCTGGAGTGCGGGGTTAAGCAAAATTAAAGAGTGCCGATAATCGGCGCGCCCGACGGCGCTACGCATTCGCGCGTTCCACTCAACGCGCAATTGTTTTCCAAGTTTGCTCGCATTGATTGAGGCCAAAAGAGAGACCGCATCCGCGAGCAACTTGTCAGCCGATGGCAGCGGCCGCAAATCCGCCGCATCAAAGCAGAACTCGAGCTGGTTTAACTCCGAGGCGTTCCTTCTTCTCGATACGCTTGGCATTCGTCCGCTGGACAATATGTGAGACAATTTCAGCCGTCGTCATAATCTCGTCGCGGCTGGTAAACTTGCCGAGAGAAAAGCGGATAGCAGACTTCGCCCGCTCGGAACCCAGTCCCATGGCAAGGAGGACATGGGAAGCAACGACACTGCCGACCATGCAGGCGGAGCCGCTCGAGGCACAGACCCCCTCGAGGTCCAAAGCCATCAACATCGTTTCCGAATCAAGATCCGGCAGACTCAGGTTTAAAGTGTTTGCAAGCCGGTGCGAAGCGTCTCCATTGGCGATCGCCGAAGGAACTTGGCGCTCGATCTGTTCCCAAAGAAGATTGCGTAACACCTGCTCGCGCTCCTGCTCGGATTGACGATCCGATTCGACGAATTCGGCAGCAAGCGCCATTCCGACAATTGCGGCAACGTTTTCCGTTCCCGGCCGGCGTTGATTTTCATGCGCGCCGCCGAAGTTGATCGGCTCGATCGCAATTCCGCTGCGCAGGAATAGAAAGCCCGCGCCTTTCGGTCCATAAAACTTATGCGCGGCAAAGCTGGCAGCGTCCACAACGGTCAGGTCCGTCGCAATTTTCCCGAACGATTGCACCATATCGCTATGAAGCGGTATTCCCCGTATCCGGCATATTTCTGAGATCTGCCGCAGAGGTTGGATCACTCCGGTCTCGTTATTCGCCTGCATAATTGAAACAAGGATGGTGTCGTTACGAATGGCGCCGGCTAATTCATCGGGATCAATAAGACCCTCGCTCCGTACTTTCAGCCACGTTACGTCCCATCCTTCGTATTTTTGGAGGAACTCAATTGCCTGTAAGACAGCGTGATGCTCGGTGCAGCAGGAGATTAAATGTCTCCCGCGCTCCGCTTGGCTGCGCGCAAGTCCAAGGACGGCGAGATTGTTCGCCTCCGTTCCGCCGGCGGTAAAAATCAGCTCGTGCGGCTTAACCCCCAGCAGATGCGCCAGTCGATCCCGACTGTTGTCGATCGCAGCGCGAGCTTCGCGGCCGGCTGCATGCACGCTTGAGGGATTACCGAAAGTTTCCCCAAAGTATGGCAACATTGCGTTCCTGGCCGGCTCGCTCAGCGGCGTAGTTGCGTTGTAATCCAGGTAAATCATCCGCTGAATCGCCCGTTCGCCTGTCCCAGGACATGTGCTCGCTTCTGCACAATCTGCAGCTGTTTCTCTTCGTAAAAAACGAGCGAATCAGGAGGTACGCTTTGCACGAGGAACACGTTGCCACCGATGGTGGTCCGGGCCCCGATCACAGTTTCGCCGCCAAGCACGGTCGAGTTCGGGTAGATTGTAACGTCGTCCTCCACGGTCGGATGACGCTTGCCGCCTTTTTTGATCTTGCCGCGTTCGTCTTTTTGAAAGCTGCGCGCGCCCAGGGTGACGCCATGATATAATTTTACGTGGGAGCCTATCTCACACGTTTCGCCGACAACTACCCCGGTGCCGTGATCGATAAAAAAGTGTGATCCAATTTTAGCTCCCGGGTGAATATCTATCCCGGTGCGCGAGTGTGCCCACTCGGTCATGATGCGCGGAATGAGCGGCAGATCTTTAAGATAAAATTCGTGGGCCATCCGCTGGATTGCGATCGCCTCCAGAGCAGGGTAGGCGAGAATAATTTCCTCGTAACTCTTTGCCGCCGGATCTCCTTCATAGGCGGCATCGATATCGGTCCAAAGCATTTTGCGCAATTCCGGTAGCTGAGAAAAGAAACCGCTGACAAGTTGGTCAGCATGTTTCTCGACCGCATCGTCAGGAGGAAACTTTCCCAGACTCTTGCAAAATTCCGGTTTGAGCCCGGCTCGCAGGTTCCGGAGACGGCTCCGGGTTATTTGAGGTAAATCGCTCGAATCGAACAACGGTTCCCCGCGAAAACCGGGAAACATCACACTCATCAATTCTTCGCAGGCGGCATCGATGGCGGACCGGGATGGGAGCGTGGCTGCAAGATCAAGATAATTGATCCCGCCGTGTTCAACGTAGGTTTCGAGCAGTCCGTCGGCGCTATCGCGTGGTGTGGATTCCATCAAGGGAAGTATGTCCCCGGGGTTGAGCGATGAAAAATGGAAAGTCGATCAGGCAGGCAATGCGGCCTGACGAGAGGGGGGCGTAATTTATTCATGGAAACGCTACCAGCCGTGACACATTCGTTTGCATGAAACACAACCGCGATCGCAAACCGCCTCGATTTAGTAGATAGAGCGGCCCACCAGGCTCTGCTCCGGCACGGGCGAGGTGTGTCCGCTCACACAAGTAAAAGACAAAGGGAAAACATGAAAAAAGTACTACTCAGCATTGCAGTGGCAGCGGCCGCTCCGTTCGCGTGGGCACAGGTCTCGGAGACGACGACCACCACCACGACGACGGAAGGTAATGGCACGATTACGGAATACACTCCGGGAAGCGCCATCGTCTTAAAAGAAACGAGCGGCCCGCGCCGTTATCGTTTTGGCAAGTCGGTGACCTACGTGACTCGCAGCGGCAAGGTTCTTGATGAGGATACGGTTAGAACGCGCGTCAAAGTCGGCGTGCCGGTGCGTGTGCATTATGCAGGCACTGGCGATGACATGACGGTTGATCGTGTCATTCTCGACGAGGATTAAGAGCTAAGAGCTAAAAGCCAGCTAACAGAATTACCCGCCTTTCGTGACCGTGTTATTTCGACACGGCAACGGGACGGCGGGTTTTTCTTTACGCCGCCCTCTGCCGATCTGGCGGAGGTGAAATTTGCTGAGGAGCTGCCAAGTCGCGATTGACGAATGAGGCGGCAACCGATGTCATAACATCGGCATGTTTAAGCGATTCCTGAAAGGGTTGCTGGCTATCGCCGGAGCGGTAGTGGTCGCCGCTCTCATATCGCTGACGAACCTCATTTGGTTCAGACCATGGAGCCTTAATCTTTTTTACGAGAAGGTATTCGCGGAGGCGATTTTCAAAGAGCCCGAGCTTTTGTCATCGCTTGGGCTGGTGGAGCGATTCGGCATCACCGGCCATAACGGGAAACTGAACGACGTCTCTCCCGCCCATCAGCAGGAGGTTGTCGATCGTTTTAAAAAAGATCTGGCACAACTACGCCAATACCCTGTCGAGCGGCAGAATACCTCCCAACGTCTTTCTACCCATGTCCTCGACTGGTTTCTGGAACGACAAGTCGAAGGGGAAAAATTTCAATGGCACAATTACCCGGTAAATCAGCTCTTTGGTGTCCAGAATGAGTTTCCGTCTTTCATGGCTAACACGCATCGGCTGCTCGCGCGCAAAGACTGCGATTATTACCTGATGCGGCTGGAGGCGCTGCCAAAAAAATTCGACGAGTTGTTACAGAGTTTGAAAGTGCGAGAGGAAAAAAACATCCTTCCGCCACGTTTTGTCGTCGAGAAAGTGTTGAAGGAAATGGGTGATTTCGTCGCCCAACCGGTCACGACGAATATTCTCGCCCAATCGTTCAAGGAACGGGCCGGCAAGATTAAGGAACTCACTGATGGCCAGCGGGCTGACTATCAAGCACGCGTCGAAACGGCGGTGACTACCAACGTTTACCCAGCCTATGGGAGATTGATTGACTATTTTCAGTCACTACTTCCGAAAACCACCGCTGAGGACGGTGTTTGGAAATTACCCGATGGCGACGCGTTTTACGCGTACGTCCTTCGCGAAAACACTACCACCACGTTAAAACCCGACGAAGTTCATCAGTTGGGCCTGGGGGAAATTGCCCGCATTGAGGTGGAAATGCGGGCGTTGCTCGACGCGAATGGTTTTGCCGGCAAATCGATTCGCGAATCGATGAGCGAGCTAGGAAAGGATCCGCGTTTTCTCTACCCAAATGACGATCAGGGTCGGGCTGAGGCACTGGCAGATTACACGCGTTTGATCAGCGACGCGAATGAGCGTTCCCGGCAATTGTTCCTAAGCGTGCCAAAGGCAAAATGCGAGGTACGTCGCGTGCCGCAATTTAAGGAAGCGACTGCGCCCGGAGCCTACTACAACGCGGGAGCCCAGGATGGTTCGCGGCCCGGCATTTTCTTCGCCAATTTGCGCGACATGAACGAGGTCCCAAAATGGAGTATGCCGACGCTCGCCTATCATGAGGCGGTACCCGGGCATCATTGGCAAATTTCTACTGCGCAGGAGCTGAAAGGTGTTCCGCAATTCCGCAAAGTTATTCCTTTCACGGCCTACTCGGAGGGCTGGGCGCTTTACTGCGAATGGTTGGCCAAGCAAGCCGGTTGGTACGACAAGGATCCCTTCGGGGATCTCGGTCGTTTGCGGGACGAGATGTTTCGCGCCGTACGGCTCGTCGTCGATACCGGCATTCATGCCAAGCGTTGGACCCGCGAACAAGCGATTGCCTATATGCTGGATAAGACCGGAATGGGCGAAAAAGATATCACGGCCGAGATCGAACGTTACATCGTGATGCCCGGACAAGCCTGCGCTTACAAGATCGGTATGTTAAAGATTCAAGAACTCCGAAAACGGGCGCAGACGGAATTGGGCGACAAATTCGATGTGCGCGAATTTCACGACACACTCCTAAAGGGCGGCGCCCTTCCTCTGGAGATTCTGGACGAGCAAGTAGAAGCGTATATTCGCCAAAAACGCCGATAAGACCGGAATTGTTGCCCTCGATCGATGCTAGTCCAAGGTCTGTACCAGGAGCCAGACGAGCGCTGCCAATACCGCGGCGAACGTTGACAAGACCAATGCCGCTCGTGTCGTCTGGCGTTTCTTAAACTCCGGGACCGGAATATCATCGTGTATGTGGCTGGCCTCGTAGACCCTCATCAGAAAAAAGGTGACGACAAACCCGACAGCGGCCCATTTCAAGCAACCGGCGATTGTATCGAGCATGGCGACGACAGTTTAACCTTAGCTTTGACCAACTCAACGTGCGGTCGGTTGCAATTTTGTGGCTGCGCGATAGACCATTGCTCTATGTTGGCGGAACTATTCCGCGCAATTTCGGCTACGATGGGCGTTATCCAACCGCGATTACGAGCCTCAACTCTTGCGCTGACGTTTTGACCCGCAGCGGCCCCATCAGGAGCGCCTCTAGAAATTGATACGTATCGCTAGAAAGCGAAGTTGAGGCCGCTACGAAACATGCCGAAATTGTTTCTTGGCCCGTCGATCACGCCGAAGCTCAAGTCGTTAGTCCAACCGAAGTGCCGCGCGATTCGGAATTCGACACCCGCTCCGAATTGACCGAGCACTTTGGTTTCGCTACCGAAGTGATCCGTCTCCGCATTAATAGCAAATGCATCTGGAGGGCCCTGTGTGCGAACAATGTCCCTTTCGCCGCCGCCGAAGACCGCGCCAACGCCAGCCCAGGCATAAGGCGCTAAACGTGTGCACGGAATCGGATAGCGCAGTGTAAGTGTTCCTAAAACAGAGCCGATGGTGTGGTCGTGATTGATTCTTCGGTGAACAAAAATCGGGACCGTCTGATCTTCGAAGATATCGAAACCAGGCTTGCTCGCGTCCAGAGCAAATCCTTCGATGCCGAGACCAACGTAGCGACAGAAAAAATACTTAATGTCGCCCCCGCCGCCCCATGCGTGATCACCGCCAATGTAACGATCATAAGTGCCAAGCACGGGGTTGCCCTCGCTGGTACTTTGGACGATGTCCACCAACGAGGGATTAGGCGCGGACTCAGTATTGGTGAACGCATATGTGCCCCAGAGATTCATATTCCATTCGCGATCGCCGTACCAATCGGGACATCGCGACGGCGCGACCTGCTTCATTTCTTTGTCCGAATCCTTATCGCCACGAAAAACTTTGGTAAGATAACGGAATCGAGTGGACACTGGCGCTTCTGCTTCGGCGCGCTCGCTCCCGAAGAGCCAGGAGAAGGCAACAAAGACATCGGCCACCGGTGAGTCGTGCGTGCAGCCAAACAGTGGCGAAATGTCAACGCGCGTACTTGCTGTCGGTTTCCACGCCACAGTTGGTCCGAGGACGAAGCTGTTGACGGCATCGCCCCGCGTGTCTTTCGTGGTGACGTTCCGATATTGCATTTCTATACCGAGTTTCAAGCGTTCGTTAGGTAAGAGAACCGGGACCAGTGCCGCCTGGGAGAAGCCCCACTCACGCCCCCGATCGCCGGTATTCTCTTTTTCGAAAAACCAGTTCATGGCCCATTCGACGCGCTCGAAGAAATCCTGCGCAAGCAGCAAACGAACTTCGTAGGCGTCCGGGACCTTTGGCGGGCCCCCTTCTTCCTCTTCTCCTCCTCCCGGAGCCGGTGGAACCTCTTCGTGTCGAATTGTGCCGACACCGAATTTGTATTCGGCGAAAATCGTCGGGTTGAGCGGAATCTTGTTCCAATCAGCAAGAGCCCATCGCGCTTCCAGACTCACTGTCTGCACGCCGCCACCGCCATTAAACCGTTCCAATCCTGTTTCGGCCGCGACGTTAAAACGATAGGGTAAACCCATTTCGATCTCTTGGGTGAAGAGGTAATCGGGTGGCCCGTGGCGGAGACCCTGACCCTCAAAAAGCTCGCCGAAGAAAAATGCCCATGGCGGCAAGACGTAGGCATTTACGGCGTTGGAAAAACGGCTGCGCGAGAATCCCGGAGGCGCGCCGTAGGCGCTGGGGACTTCCTCGCCCGTGACCACAATTTCCTGCTCGGCTGCCGTCTGCGCGAGGGTCGAGCCGGCTGAAGTGAGAAAAAGCAAACACGCGAATCCGATCAGCGGAGTCAGGGGTAGCGCGGCTGCGCGAAAAAAATGTCTCATAATCACGCGCGGGATCATTACAAAATTGTAATGATCGACAAGACAAATCCTCAGGTGCACCGACGGAACTCGCTCTTGCTTCGAGCAACCCGCCTATTGCGGTTATCCTGCGGCTTTGTTCGAGAAAGTAAGTACGACGGTGGTGCCGCGATTAACGGTGCTCTCGATTTTGGCCGAGCCGCCATGAAGGTCGACGATCGATTTCACCAGCGCCAGCCCTAATCCTGCGCCAGCCGAGCTGCGCGATGAATCTCCCCGATAAAAGCGATCGAACACGCGCGGCAAATGCTCGGACGGGATTCCGCAGCCGCTATCGCTGACCGCGACTTCGGAATGCGCGGCGCGTGCTGCAATCGATAGTTGAATTGCGCCGCCGTCAGGTGTGAAACGCAGCGCGTTATCCACGAGGTTGCTCACGGCGCGACCGAACAAAACGGGGTCGCCATAAATTTCGCCTTTGCCTGTACAATCAACGGTAACATGTCGATCTTCAGCGATTGTGCGATAAAACGTCGCGATCTTTTCGAGGGCAGCGCGCCCATCAAATTGTTTTCGCTCGACCGGCTCGCGGGCTGCGTCGGCTCGTGCAACAAAGAGTAAATTGTCAACGATCCCAGAGAGCCGTTCGCACTCTGCAACGGTGGATTCGATAACCTCGCGATACTCGTCTGAGGTACGATCGCGCGTTAAAGCAACCTGCGCTTCGCCGAGGATATTGGCAATCGGCGTGCGCAGCTCGTGGGCGAGATCGGCAGAAAATTGAGAGAGCCGCGTGAAGGAAACCTCGAGCCGGGCCAGCATATCGTCGAAAGCGACCGCGAGCGGTTGGAGCTCGCGCGGCCAGGCGGTTTCCGCCACTCGTTCGTTGAGATGAGTTGGCCCGGCGCGTTCAAGTGAAAGCGTCATTTCTCCTAGCGGACGCAAGCTATGCCTGGTAACCGTGATTGCGATCAGAGCTGAGGCTATAATACTGCCCGACAGCACCACGATGAACAAAACGCCGAATTCTCGTTCGACTTGTTCGTCGCTCGACCGATCCTGCGCCACTTGAATGGCGTAGGTCTTGCCGCCGAAGTTCTCATTTGTTGCGACTAAGGAAAATAACTTCCCGGCAGTCCGATAATCTTTTGGGCTCCGAAGAGGCGATGTCGTGCTTTGTGCGAATGGGAAAGCCTCCGATGGCAGAATACGATCCATCCCCGGCATCTCTGTCAGGGTGCGACCTTCCGAATCGAGCAGCCTAACCCAATAAGAGGCATGATCGCCGGCGCGGCGGGCTTTGAATTCTTCGCCGAAAAATTCTGGTCCACCCTCGTTGAAGTCCGCGCTTAGAGCGGAGATCTTGTCGACCAGGCCCGCATTGTCTTCAGCAAACGCATGCCGGACAGCGATCCGATAGAACAGGCCGAGTCCGCAGGTAAGCAACACCATCGCGGACAGCGTAAAAAGCACGACAAGCTGCGACGCGATGGAGCGGGGTTCAGTTCGCTTTGAGGACATAACCCACGCCGCGGATGGTGTGGACAAGTTTCGTCTTAAACGGATCGTCCACTTTGGCCCGCAATCGGCGCACAACGACGTCCACCACATTCGTGTCGGTTTTGAATCCGATCTCCCATACATGCTCGGCGATTTCAGTACGCGACACGACCTCGCCAGCCGAACGAGCCAGATGGGCAAGGAGGAGAAACTCTTTCGGAGTGAGATTGAGCGGCACGCCGGAGCGAAATGCCTTGTGCCGCTGCATATCGATTTCCAAATCGTTGATTCGTAAGTGTCCTTTGTGTGGCGCTGGAGCGCGCCGCAACAACGAGCGCACACGGGCCAGCAATTCGGGGAACGCGAATGGCTTTACCAGATAATCGTCCGCGCCCAGCTCGAGTCCTTTTACACGGTCCCGCACACTGTCGCGGGCAGTAAGAAAAAGTATCGGAGTGCGAATCCCGTCGCGCCGCAGGTCCGCGACGACTTCCCAGCCGTCTTTGTTTGGCAGCATAACATCGACAATCAGAAGATCATTTCGAGTCGCTCGCGCGCGTTCCAATCCTGTCTCCCCATCCGTTGCAATATTCACGGCGAAGCCGGCTTCGCGAAGACCTTTTGCCAGAAAAGCCCCTGTTTTCTTTTCGTCTTCGATTAGCAGAATTCGCATCTCGAAAGTATCAGGTTCGATATGTTCGCTTGAGGCTGCCAGCGTTGGGTGACGCGCGTGAACTTACGCGCGAACGGGCACGTTTGTCGTGCGCTCTAGCTTTCCCCAGCCGACAAAGCCGCCTTTGAAAGCGCGGAAGATTGCTTTCCAATTCACAGAACTGGGCATCGGTCGATAACTCAACCGCATCGAAATAATATGCCAGCATCGAGCAAGTTTTCGCGTTCCAGAAGACAGGCAAGCGTCGCCAGGATGACGTCCATCGCAAGAAAGACGATGACAAACGGCGGCTTCGACACAACCGTTATTCCGCTCGGATTGGCCCAGCATGCGGACAATCTGCTACTGCAATCTACTTGCAACCATGGCCCGACCAGCCAAACATTTGCGCTATGAATAATGAAGCCAATGGATACGCCCACCCGGAGGCGCTGGTGGAGACAAAGTGGCTGGCGGAACACTTGAGGGACCCGGACATCCGCATCATCGAGTCGAACGAGGACATTTTGCTCTACGACACAGGACACATCCCGGGAGCGGTCCACATCGATTGGCGCGCGGACCTTCAGGATCCGGTCATTCGTGATTACATCACGCCCCAGAAATTCGCCGAAGTATGTAGTCGCAATGGGATCACGCCCGAAATGACCTGCATATTCTATGGCGATAAATCCAATTGGTGGGCTTGCTACGCACTCTGGGCCTTCCGGTTGTTCGGACATAAGAAGGTAAAGATTGTCAACGGGGGCCGGGACAAGTGGAAAGCAGAGGGTCGCGAGATGACACGCGAAGTTCCAAAGTACCCGCGATCCAATTATCCGGTACCGAAACAACGATACGATTCTGAAATCCGCGCTTTTGCCGAGCATGCTTTGACCCAAAGCAAGGCGGCCAAGCCTTTAATCGACGTCCGATCTCCAGGCGAATACAAAGGAGAGATCACTCACATGCCGGAGTATCCTCAGGAAGGCGTGCTCCGAGGGGGCCACATTCCCGGCGCTAAGAGCGTACCGTGGAAAACGGCCGTGAACGATGATGGCACATTCAAGCCGGCGGCGGAGCTAAAGAAGATCTACATGGAAGGCTGCGGCGTAAACCCAAAGGCTGATAGCATCGTCTATTGCCGTATTGGCGAACGTTCGAGCCACACCTGGTTTGTCCTGACCTACTTATTGGGACTCAACAACGTCAGGAATTACGATGGTTCCTGGACAGAATGGGGAAACCGGGTCGGTGTTCCGATCGAAAAAGGCGTGTAATCCGGAGCCGTAAACCTGAAGCAAAGCGGGGCTTCTGAGGATCGGTCATCGAACTTCGACGTCGATCGGCAGACAGTGATTGATCATGTAGGTGCCGCGATTGGCGTCACGATGGTCGGATTGGCTATGACCGCTAGAATCAGTCGCTCGTGCCATCAGAGTGTACCGTCCTGGTGTTCCAGGTGTTCTCCAGTCGAATTCCCAAAGTCTCCAAACATCCTTGCCGGAATTACCGATTAATTTAGCTTCGCTCCAGCGCCCGCCGCCATCGGTCGAGACCTCGACTTTCGCAATTTCGGCTCCGCTAGTCCAGGCTGCTCCACGAATTACGTACTTATCGTTAGACGCAACAATTTCGTTGATTCCAGGTCGGGCGATCTCCGCTTTTACTTGCATCTGAGAGAGGGGAACAAGCTCCGGGCCGCCCTCGCTCGGCTGCCAGCAGGCGTAATCGACCGTTTGATAGTAGCCTTGAAATACCTGCTCCGTAATAATGATACGTCGAAGCCATTTGACTGAGGCCATGCCGTACCAACCCGGCACGATCGCCCGCAGTGGAAATCCGTGCGACGCTGGCAGAACCTGGCCGTTCATTTTGTAAGCCAGCAAGACATCTTTGGTCGCTTTTTCGATCGGTACACTGCGGGCGTAGTGAATTTTACCGGCGGGATGCGGCGGTTCGGAGACGCTCCCATTGTCCGCCCCTTCCAAAATCACTTCTCGCGCCGTGGACTTTGCGCGAGCGTGGCGTAACAGCTCGCTCAACCGGACGCCTGTCCATTCGGCATTGCCGATGGCGCCGAGCTCCCATTGTACGCCTTTGACTTTCGGGACTAAAAAGACACGACTATTACCCGCGCATTCGATCGTTGCTGTGAGCTTGTGCGACTCAAAGCGGCAGACGTCGTCGTAGGTAAATTCGATTGGACGCTCGACCGCGCCCTCGATCTTGAGTTTCCAACTGGAAAGGTCAACTGCTGGGATAGGAAAATGACAGCGGACATAGAAACGTTCGCTGGGCGTAATAAATCCATCGAGGGTCGCGAACGGCATCTCCAGGTTAACTGGCTCCTTCTCGCGAATGATCATCGCTTGCTTTGAATCAGGCGGCAGCTTTCGCGTTACGATCGACGGGCAGCCCAGCCTCCTGCCAGGCGTGCCAACTTCCGGGCACGTTGTGCACCTCCGTGAACCCGGCCTGCTTCAAAATGCTTGCCGCAATACTGGCCCGATAACCCGAAGCGCAATAAACGGCGGTAGACTTTTCCTGATCGAGCTCGCCCGCCCGCTCGCGCAGCTCCCCCAGAAAGATGTGACGCGCCCCCGGAATATGTCCACCCTTCCATTCGCGATTCGATCTGACGTCCAAAATTTGCAACCGATCACTGGCAGATTTGAGATCGTGAACGCTCATCTGCCCGATCTGCGCAAAAGGGTAACCGGCGTTGTCCCAGGCTTTCATACCGCCGACCAAATAACCGGCGAACCTGGTAAAACCAGTTCGAATAAACAGCCGCACAATTTGATCAATATCCGTGTCCGATTCGAGCACTAGCAGGATTGGATCGGCAGGATCAAGTAACGACCCTGCCCAGATGGAAAGCATGGGCGTGCCGCCGATATTCAGCGCGCCAGGAATGTGGGCGGCGCCGAATGCCAGCATCGTTCGAGTGTCGACCAGAACGCCGGCTTTCTCCTCGATCGCTTTCTTAAACGGTTTTGGTGGAAGACCGCGCACCTGCGGTAAGCCGCCCAGAATGGGCGGACCTTCCGCATTTACTTTTTTCATGAGCGGATAGTACTTGGGAATTGGCGGTGCGGTGGAAACGGCGAAGTTTGTAAACGATTGCTCATCACCAAACTGGAGGAATGGATTGAAAGGTCGCTCGTAGCCGATCGTGCTGTGCAAGCGATCGCCGATTTCAGCGCCGCAGGGCGAGCCCGCGCCGTGGGCCGGATAAATCATCACGCTGTCAGGCAGCTTCATGTAGTCGCGCAGGGTGTGAAACTGTTGTGCTGCCAGCTTGGCTGTTTGCTTGTCACCAAGCAGATCGGGCCGGCCTGCCGAATTAACAAAAAGTGAATCCCCGGTTAGTACTCCCCATGGCATGCTCGGATGATCAGTGTCGGAGAGCAGGTAGGCTACATGTTCCGGAGTATGGCCGGGCGTATGACGCGCAGTGATTAGGACCGCACCAAGCCGGAATTGATCGCCATCTTTGACATTTTCGTGATCGAACCCGTACTTCGCGCCTCCTTCATGGCTTACGTGAATTTTGGCGGAATCGACCCGGGTGCACAGTTCACGGGCGCCACTCACCAGGTCGGCATGGATATGTGTCTCAAAAATATGGGTAATGGCGACGTTCTTTGCTCGAGCCATTTCGATGTAAATGTCCACATCGGCCCGCGGATCGAACACCGCCGCTACACCCTCCTCGTCATCACCAACCAAATAAGAGAGCGCGGCGAGTCCCTCAGTATGAATTGTTTCGAAGACGAGTGACATATGCGAAATGGCGCTGGCGCGAGTAGATAACGTCGCTGGTTCGTCCGCTAATCGTCAAGTCAATCAATCAGACGATCGGTCTTTGAGCGCCGCGCTCCTAGGAGAATGTCGCGCCCGACGAAATAAAGCAGCAGACACAGTAAGGCGAACGGAATGATGGACAGGACATCCGCCGAGCGTCCCTCAAAAAATGGGTTATGTGCCGTGGCCCATTTTTCAAACACATCGAGCCTGTCCTTCAGAGGAATGTTCATGAAAGCGAACACGACTCCGGCCAGGGTCCCACCGGCGATGTAGCCGGATGCCAGAAGCACGCCATTACTCTTGTCGCCTTCCGCTACCAGCTGTTCCTCGGTGAGCCGTGCCCCAGAGTGTTTACGGCGGGTGTATTTGTCCACGAGCAGGCGAATCATTCCCCCGACGAAAACCGGAGCGGACGTCGATATTGGAAGATAAACACCAACCGCAAATGCGAGTGCTGAGATGCCACAAAGCTCGAGTACGATCGCGATAAAAACGCCGAGTAACACGAGACCCCAGGGTAACTGTCCGCTTAAGATACCTTTAATGATGTATGACATGAGCGTCGCTTTCGGCGCGCTAAACTTCTGCACGCTCGAGCCATCCGGCCGTTTGTCGTAGACGCCATTAATTCCGGGATCAGCGAGGTAAACCGGGGTGCCCTTATCGTTGACGAGATATCGGCCAGCCGGGCCGTTTTCGGTGTCCGTTTTATAATAAACAAAATACTCATTGGTATCGCCGCCGGCCTGCACGCCGGATAAGCGTTCGCGTTTTGGCTTGCCGCCGGAGTCTTTCTCGTAATCCGTGGCGCTGGCGTGGAAGGTGGAGGCGAATGTGAAATCTTTGTTTCCCGCTATTGGCACATACACGGTTCCCGAGTCGTTCAGTTTCATCAGGACCGGTCCGAGAACGAGCGCTGAGGCAAGCGTACCCATCAGGATGGCGATCTGCTGATACTTTGGCGTCGACCCAACCAGGAAGCCTGTTTTCAAGTCCTGTGAAGTTGTTCCGCCATTCGAGGAGGCGACGCAGACAATCCCGCCGATAGAAAGCGCGGTGACGAAATACGGCGGCGCCGTCCAGCCGATCAACAAAAAGATGAGACACGTGAGCAACAAGGTCGCTACCGTCATGCCCGAGTTCGGCGTAGACGATGAGCCTATTTCTCCCGTCAGACGGGAAGATACTGTGGTAAAGAGAAAGCCAAACGCGACGATGAGAAAGGCGCCCAGTAAATTGAAGCGTAGGTTCAGTTGCGGCGCGACCATGATGAGGATGAGAAGCAAAATGATCCCGCCAAGGACCCATTTCATCGAAATATCCTGATCCGTGCGCGCAGGAGCCGCCGCGCGGCCCAGGCCGCGAAAGTCTGCCAGGCCGCCTTTCAGTCCGTGCCAGATCAGAGGCAGCGAGCGGAAGAGGCTGATAATTCCGGCCGCAGCAACGCTGCCCGCGCCGATGTAGAGAATGTAGGCATGTTGTACCTGGCTAACTGTCATCTCCGCGATCGTGTGACCGGTTTCTGGCGACAACGGTGTGCGCAGAGCCGAGCCGAAGTATTTGATCGCAGGAATCAGAACGAGGTACGACAGTACGCCGCCACCCATCATTAACCCCGCGATCCGCGGTCCGATGATGTAGCCGACGCCGAGCAATGCCGGATTGTTCTCGAGGGAGATCGAACCGCCCTCGAATGGCTTGCCGAAAATCTTTTCCGGCACTTCTTTCATTAATTTGAAAATCTCAAGCAGCCCATAGTAAACGAAGCCGATGATGCATCCGGAGATAATGACTTTGCCGCCCCGTACCGCCTCGTCGCCATTGGCGAGCGCTCCGCCTTCGCTATGTGCTGCTTCCACCGATTCCTTCGATGCCGCGGCCTTCAGTACCTCAGCGCAGGCCGTCCCTTCAGGATATTTGAGATAACCATGTTGATGAACGATCAGCGCCCGCCGAAGGGGGATCATCATGAGAATGCCGAGCAGTCCGCCAAGAATAGCGACCAGCATCACACGCGTGATTTCAAGATCGAAGCCGAGAATCATGATCGCCGGCATCGTCACACCGAGACCGAAGGCGATCGATTCACCGGCCGAGCCCGCCGTTTGAACGATGTTGTTCTCGAGAACCGTCGAGTCGCGGAACCCGAGTTTTGATGCCACGCGGAAGAAGGTAATTGCGAGCACCGCAACCGGAATCGAAGCGCTCACCGTCAACCCAACCTTGAGTACGAGGTAAAGCGAGGACGCGCCGAACACGATTCCAAGCAACGTCCCTAGAATGATAGGAACTACGGTGAATTCCCGCAATCGTGCTGAGGCGGGTATCAGCGGCCGAAAATTAACGAGGAACGGATTCTCTGGCCTGTAGCCGACGATGTCGGGCATTTCGTTAGGC
>DASXIC010000124.1:0-11159 GCA_036498205.1 Chthoniobacterales bacterium
CGTCTGATTGATCTTCAGCCGGCCGATATTTGTACGAACTTCAACAACGCCATTTCAAAGCCCAATCATGATGAATTGTACTCAGCCAAAATTGCCCGGACATGGGAAATCGTTGAGCGTAATTTGAAAAGTGCGCCAGAACCGAGCCTTGTGGCGCGACGGGTGGTAAAATTGATCGAGCAGGCAAGTTCGACTCCGCGCCTGACCGTCGGCGGCGCTTTTCAATCACGCGTGGCTCCGGTGATTTTTCGATTCCTGCCACAACGCCTCCGAATTTGGGGACTCAGAAAATACTACCGTTTATGATGGCAAGGCATTCCGAGTTTCTTTCAACGCCGCGTGTTTCCGAGGCGGTTATTCTAATGGCCGGGTCCGGTTCGCGCCTCCGCACTAACGGAATGGATTTGCCAAAACCCCTTGTTCCGGTTTTCGGTCGGCCCCTGATCCTATACGCGCTGGAAGCGCTGACCTGCGCGGGGATCAAGAAGGTTCACTTCGTGATTGGATTCGAGCGTGAGCTGATCAAGGCCCGGTTACGTTTCCTGATTCCGGCAGAGCTCGAGGGTTGTTTCATCGAGAATCGGGATTGGCAAAAACAAAATGGCATCTCGGTTCTGACCGCGGCCAATCATGTTGAGCCGCCTTTTCTTTTGATGATGAGCGATCATTTATTTGATCAATCGATCCTCGATCTTCTCCTCCGCACCGCTGTCCCCGATCAAGTCAATCTCGCAATCGACCGGAAACTCGATTCCATTTTCGATCTCACGGATGCCATGAAAGTCCGGACCTGCGGTGATCGCATCATCGAAATGGGGAAGGCCTTACTCACCTACGACGCCATCGATACCGGCCTATTTGTTTGTCCGGCCGAGATCTTTAGTTATCTCGAACGCGTCAGACGAAATGGAGACTGTAGTCTGGCCGATGGAGTTCGCTTGATGGCGAGGGAAGATAAGGTGCGCGGGCTCGACATCGGCGAGGCGTGGTGGCAGGACGTTGATACTCCCGCCATGCTGGAGCGCGCCGAGGAACAAATGCGGACGGTATCGCAATTCAAAAATCCAGCGCTCGCTATTCAGCGCGTCGACACTGCGTAAGGAATTTCGTGGCAACCAGCTCGAATCCTGAACGCCTCAGAATGTTTTCTCTTCAGGAACTGAAACCGGGCTGGCGGCGCCAATTGTCGAAATAACTGTTCGATCGCGAGCAATTTAGGGTACAGGTCGCGTGACAAGGTTTGTAGCGGTCAAACTGCTCCCGTAAATCATTAGGCGTGTAATCCATCAATGGCTTGGACCAGACGGTACGGGTTTGTGAGCACCAGTTTACCCGGCCGTACTCATCTACATAAAGATAGCGGCTCCCGGCGCGACACTTAAATGGCGAGGAGCCATCACGAATCAGCCGTTTGCGGTAGTTCGATAGTTCCGGCCACTTTTTGGGAAGCATGTCGACGATCTTCTGAAACGTCTTTATTTCTGTGCTGTTCAATTTGACCTGACCGTGACTGTCATGAACGAGGAGAACGCGGGAAGAAAATCCCATCTTGAGCGCAAAAGAAACGACCTCCTCGGCCTCTTCCGGAGGAGAAGCGCCGATGACGCTGCTGATCACGACCGGGAAGCGGGCATGATCGCGGAGCCACTGCAGGCGCTTCTTGAGATTATTTAGGACCTTCTGAGTCGTTTCGTTGCCGTGGACTCCATCAATAGAGATCTGCATTTTCTGCAACCCCGCCCTGTTTAGAGTCTCAATCATCTCGGGACGCAAAAAGAAACCGTTAGTGATCATGCTGGTCCGGTAGAAGCGAAGCTCGCGACAGGTGCGAATGATGCGCGCAAGGTCCGGGTGCAATGTCGGTTCGCCACCTGTCAGAGAAATGCCAAACGTACCGAGCTCTTTGAGTTTCCGAAGACGGTCCTCCAACACTTCCACGGGGACCGGCTCGCTGGATTTGTCATACTCGGAACAATATCCGCATGACAGGTTACAGCGCCGGATCACGACCATCTGGGTCAGAAACGGGCTATAGCGGAGGCGAAAAAGAATATTGGGTTTCGTGGGAGAAGCCGGGAGTGAGGAAGCAGGGGCCGACACAGATTCTTTGGCCATAACACCGAGTCGAGATTGTAGCAACATGCGTGAGATCTGCGGAGACTTGCGAAGCGAGTGTGCGCTGTCTAGTACTGCGGGGACTCGATCCGCCGGGGGCGTGTCGGGAAACTAAGATGCGCCATGAATGTATCATTATCGCCGATAGCCCGGGTGCCCTCGTCGAGTTGTGTGGTATTTCGATACTGGAGCGCCTTTTACGCACCCTGCAGCGCAGCGGAATTAACCGCGCAACCGTTCTCACCAATACTTCGAAACTAATTTCTGAAGCGCTCGCCACGCCGTCGTGGGCCCGCGCGGAAATCGACTTACGGGTTTGTCGCCGCCCGGACGGAGCTGTGATGATCGAGCAAATTATCGCTTCGTGGCCCGAAAATGCGGAATCTCTTCTGATCGTCCGGGGCAACACCATTTTCGACATTCGTCTTTTGCGACTTCTTCTGGAACAAGATACTACCACGGTGTTGGTTGATTCGTCCCCGCCAGCGGAACAGGAATCGCTGGTCGTTTCTGCTCCAAACACATGCGCCGGAAAACTTTGTGGTGTGGCGTTGATTCAACATGGTTGGGCTTCGGGTCAAAGTGGTTCTTTCGAAAACGCTCTATCCAAAGGATTAGAACGGGGAACCCTTGCGATCTTGGATGTCGCTGCCCAGCCCCTGTATTCTCCGGCGCTTCGTCGAAATCTTAGGCCGTTTTGGTTTCGCACTCCATCTCCGGCACAGGAAAAAACGGCGGAGAACGTTCTTCTCGATTCCGTGCAAAAGGGGTCCCCGGATCTCCCTGCATTGATTCATGCTCCGATCGAACGCTTTCTTATTCGGCATCTTTGCAAAACGCCTGTCAGACCTAATCACTTCACAGCCGCATGGGCCCTTGCCGCTTTGATAACGACAGTTCTTTTCGCCACGGGCCGTCTCATGTGGGGAATCGTGTTTGCCCTGATCGTTGGGATCGTTGATGGCTTGGACGGCAAACAAGCCCGCCTGAAAGTCGAGACAACGAAGGGCGGCAAAATCGAGCATCAGCTCGATTCGATTTTTGAAATCGCCTGGCCGACGGCCCTGGCCTGCCACTTTTATATTTCGGGCCAGCTCCCCAGCGCTTTTCTCTACCTGGCTTTGCTGGTGATAGCGGAAGCGCTCGATGGGATCGGCAAACTGGGGGTCTACGTCCCGGCCGAGAGACGATTAGTTGAGCCCGATTTTTTCGATCGGATCGTTCGCCTGTTTGGCGGGCGACGGAACATCTATATCTGGGTTTTGATCGCAGCGGTTGCCTGGGGAGTTCCCGCAAAGGCGCTCATTGTGATGGCATACTGGGAAGTCGTTACAGCCACGGTCGATCTTCTCCATGCCAGTTGGATACGTCGTGCGATTCCGGCAACGCCCGCTGAACCGGCTCAGACTGATTCAGCCAATGATCTCCGGTAGATGCGATAAGTCTTGTACCTGAACGCACCAATCGCTTGGATAAAGCGGTTGATTAAAATGTTATCCTCCAGAGTCATGCTCAGTTCGCCCGTAATCCCGCGTTTAATCATTGTTTCTTCGACCACGCGTAACACGAGTGTTTCGGCAACGCCCGCGCGACGGTATTCTTCGATAACACCGAGTGCTACCAGCCGTCCCTTCTTTAATCGTCTTTTGTAATACAGTAATTTGACCAGACCAATCGGAAGTCCGAGTCGGGTCAATCTTCCGTTTATTTTGCGAAGCACGACGTTGATATCCGGAAGGCAAAGAATGAATCCGACAGGCTCGTCCCCGACCTCGGCCAACCAGACAAACTCCGGCACAAGAAGCGGTCGCATCTCCTTTTGCATAAACTCAAATTCTTCCGCCGTGAAAGGAACAAAGCCCCAGTTTTTTTGCCAGGCCTGATTGTAGATGTGGCGCAGGCGACGGCTTTCATCGTCAATACGTTTCAGATTGCCTGGCCGTATGGTGGTTTGTTGCCGGTTTTGAAAACGACCGGCAATCCGTCTTAACCGTATCGCCGCCTTCGCTGGATCGGCGAACCACCAAGCATACCAATCCTTTACTTTGGTAAACCCGGCGCCTTCAATTAGCGCGGCGTAGTACGGCGGATTGTGTGCCGTAAGAATAGTAGGAGGATGTTGAAAGCCGTCGATCAATAATCCGCAAACATAATTCGTAGAATAATCGATCGGGCCCATGATTTCTTGCCGTCCTTTTTTTTGAAGCCAATCGGCCGCTGCTTCGAGCAAAGCGGTTGCCACCCCTGGGTCGTCAAAGCATTCAAAAAGACCGAAGCAGCCGACGTTTGACTGATGAAATGAATTATAATTCGGGTCGTCACTGGCCATGATTCGGCCGACGATTTCGCCGTTCCGTCTCGCGAGAAACAGTGCCGCGTCGCCGTGCTGGTAGAATGGATGCCGTTTTGGATTGATAAAGGCTTTGCGCTCGATGATCAGAGGCGGCACCCAGGCGGGATCTTTTTTGTAGATACGCCAGGGAAGTTGAATAAAGGCATTGCGATCTGCTCGCGACCGCACTTGCGAAATCTCAATTTCCGACACGAAACAGAATTCCTATCGTGCGGCGACCAGCCCAATCAATGATTGCGCCATCTTTTTCTCGCGATGAAGGAGGTAAGCGAGAAGCAGATTGAATAGGGTGACTTCAATCCAGAAGTACCAAACAGGCTGGCCGGCGAACAAGGCGATAAACAGAATAAGCATCCGCGTGTTCGTCATAAGAAGGCTCCACAATTTGAAGTCTGGCCTCGCCCAAACTCGATAGCGCCCACTGAACCATTCCGGAATTTCAGCCGGGAACGAAAGATGAAATATTTCCCGCAATCTTTTTAGGGTAGGCGACAGCATCTCCTGCTGCCGAGTGAAGTTCAAATACAAGGCGAGCAACACCTTTTGCCAGAGGTGATCGCGCCATTGGAGCTTCTGATAATCCACGCGCAAGGTCACCGAGGAATCCAAATCCGTCGGCGATCGCCCCTTCACAAAATAGAGATAACTCGTGCGGTAATAATCGGCGGCGGCGCCTTGCAAGGCATGGCTGATTCCGGCAGCGAGCGCCAAAATGAAAATCGCGGCAGAACTTCCTCCTACCCAATACCGAAGTGCCAGATGGAAGTAGATACTTAGGAAAATAAGATGGTCGGCTACGCTATCGATGACGCGACCTTCCCGGCTCGCCCTCCCAGTCAAGCGAGCTAGTTGCCCGTCCGCGTTGTCCAAAGTATTCGCGAACACGTGGAGCACCATGCCCATGACGTTTGTGCCCAGATCGCGGTAGTAGTAAAGGTGACCCGCAATCACGCCGCATACGGCACCCAGGAGACTGACCCCCGCGGGCGTCAGTTTTAACCACGCGAAAAACTGCGCCAGCCGAAACCCGATCTTACGGTAAAAATAAAGATCGAGAATTCCTTCGACCTCGCGCGCCTTATAAGTCGCTTCAGGAGTGGTCGAGGGTTCGATAATCTGTCCCGGCATTAAAGCGCAATCCTGAGCGAAAACTCAGGCATGCTGCAACGCAGCCGGAGCAAGCGTATCCTCGAGGATGTTTAACGCCTCGTCGAGATCCGCCCGGGTATGTTTGGCCGTCACACAAGCGCGAAAGCATATCCGGTCTTGGGGAACAGCCGGATAATCCACGGGCGCGACCCAAAGACCGCGTTTTCGCAATTCATGACCAAGACGGTACATTCGCTCCCGGTCGCCGATTACAATTGGCATGATGTAGGTGGTCGATGCGCCAGTGTCGATGCCGAGACTGCGGAGCCGGCTGTGAAAGTAATCCGCATTGTCCCACAGTTGCGTTCGCAATTCCGTTTCACGCATACCGATCTCGAGCGCCTTGAGAATGGCAGCTATTACTACTGGTGGAAGCGCACAGGAATAGACGTAAGGATGGGCGTAAAACCGGAGGTATTGCAGAGTTTCTTTCGACCCGGCAACAAATCCTCCAAGCGCGCCGATTGCTTTTGAAAACGTGCCGTAAACCAGCGGAAAACGGTCTTGCACTCCAAATTTCTCCGCTGCGCCGCGACCAGTGGGACCGCAGGCGAGCATCGAATGAGCTTCATCAATAAATACCTTGGCGTCGTGTGAATCCGCTACCGCCAGTAACTCGGGAAGGTTTCCAAAATCGCCGTCCATGGAATAAATCCCTTCCACGATGACTAATTGACGACGTCCTTTTTGTCGGGACAAGGCGGCATCGAGTGATTCTGGATCGTTATGCTCGAATTTTTCCGTACGGCAGCGAGATAGCACTGCTCCGTCACGCAGACTGAGGTGCGAACGATTGTCGAGGATGGCCACGTCAGTCTTGCGGAGGAGACCGGATATGGTACCGAGAGCGCCACCAAAACCGCTATTAAAAATCATCGCGTCTTCACGCCGGAGAAACTGCGCCACTCGGCGTTCAAGTTCTCGATGCAGATCGGTCATTCCGGAGAGCATGGGCGATCCACACGCTCCCAAGCCATGCGTCCCAAGGGCTTCGTGGGCTGCAGCGATGACCTCCGGATGATTGGCCAAACCGAGATAGTTATAGGAGCAGAGATTGATCACGGACTTCGGCTGGCCCTCATAATTGATGCTGGTGCGGGCGTCAGCGGAGGCCAATAGTTCTGGCTCATACAGCTCGACCGCCCACGCGCCGACACGCATCCAACTGGTAAAACTGGGCGGGGCCTGAAGAGGATCGTTGGTCTCGCCCGCGAGGAAATTGCTGAGGCTGAGTTTCGCTGGGTCTTCGTTCATGGGCAACGTTCGGCGAAGCTGGCGGCTCTGCCCTTCGGCTTGGAGGAGGTCAAAACAATCTCGGCGGCGAAGGTTAACCCAGCAACCACGCCCGGAGAACGCCCAGTAAACCTGAATCGATAATTGGTCATTTCCTTATGACAGCTTCGATAATTCGACTGCCATATCGGGGCAGCCATTGTAAAGGCAGAGCAGTTTGGAACAAGGTTTTTATCACCCTCACGAGAGGCGCAGGTTGAGAAAGAGAGGGAAGCGCCTTTTCTACCTTTTGGCGCTTCGAAAAACGTAATCCCAAAGGGGCGAACTGACCCCATAGCCAGCGTGATCGTCGTGATAATGATGACGAAGATGATACTGTTTTAGTCGGAGCCAGACGCCGCGCTTCATCGGAAAATGGTGCACAGCGTAATGGATCGAATCGTAGCAGACGTAACCGAAAACGAGGCCAGCGAAGATGGCCGGTGCGACTCGCCCAAATGTTATCGTTATCAGCAAAAAGAATAACACGGCCAGCGGTATGCTCACCACTGGCGGCATCACCAGGCGGCTGGCGTCGTTAGGGTAGTCATGGTGAACGCCATGAAGCATGAAGTGCAGGAATCTCCCCCAGCGACTTTTCGGTTCATAATGAAAAACGTATCGGTGAATGACGTATTCCAAAAGCGTCCAGAGCAAAATGCCAAACGCGAACAGGGCCAGCACGAGAAGGATCGACAAGCTCCTTTGCCATAACGCCTGGTAGAGAAAGTAGGCGATTACCGGCAGGTAAATGATCAGCGGTGTGGCCGGATGGACATGGGAAAAAAACTCCATAAAAGCGTTTTGGAACATCGGCACGCTTTCGTTCTTATTTGAGACGTAGAGCCGCGTCATAAATCAAAAAGTACCTGTCTCCAGCCCAAGAGCAACGGGAGGCGTTGATTCGACGAGAGGCCGGAGAGACGGCGCTTCGCCTTTTTTCTGTTTCATTCGCTCGATTCGCGAAAAGAGACTGTAACGCTTGTCAAAGATAAACTCGAAGAGAAGGCGGCTCCACGAGGAGTGATACTTTAGGTTATTGTAGAATTCAGGAGCCATCGCGCGAAGCCGAGGCAAATTGTTCCATGGGATCGAAGGCAAATCATGATGTTCGTTGTGATAGCCCATGTTGAGTGCCAGACGATTGATCGGCCCGTAGTAGCTGTAGGTCTCCTGCACGGGATCGTTCGTGTAATGTTCCTGGATCCAGCGCGCGCCCACCGGGTGCAGCCCGATGGAGAAGAAAAACGAAAAAGCCAGGTAAAGGAATCCCGGCCAGCCGCAGAAATAAACCACCGCCATGTCGAAGGCGACGGCGCACACGAAATTTACCAGGAACCATCGGTCCAGCATCGTGATCGCTTTCAGACGCGGTGGCCGGGTCAGTTGAAAAAAGGGAAACAGCATTAACCAGATCGCTTTGCAATACCATCTGTTGCCGACCAGGCGCGCCTCCCAGTGATTCGCCAGGTCGGCATCGTGCTCGTAATCGCCCTGGTGCGAATGATGGCGCAAATGATAAACACGAAAACCCATCGCTCCAGGATTCAGGTTCGGTAGATCGGCCAGGATGGCGACCAACTTGTTCCAGTTCTTGTTGCGGAAAATAAGATTATGGGTGGCGTCGTGAATAATGACGTAGTTGGCATGGTTGGCAAAGGCGCCGCCGCAGTAAGCGATCAGCAGGCTGAGCCACCAATAACCAAGACCCAATCGTCCCATTCCAAATGCAATCGCGGTTTGAACGGTGACAATCGAAAGCGCGATCGCAGCGGTATACGGATTTCTTACCATCAACTCGCGAACTTCCGGATGGGCTTTAATAATTGCGCGTGCACGACCGGTATGCGGGTGATCAAGTTCGGATTGGTAAAAGGCTGACTGCTTGAGTGGCATCTTTTCTACTGTTGAATCGGCGAAAACGATTCGCGGTGATAAGGACGCGATTTGTGCCGACAAAAGCTCGCCACGGAGATTGCGTCGGGCGGCGGTGGACTTGACAATCTAAGAGCGGAAGATGGGTCGATCATCGGCAGCGATATAGATGGTGGATAAGCACGGTCATAGTTTGCAGCGGTTCCAATGGGCCGCGCTCGGGGTTGTCCTATTGACCATTGCCATCCGGCTTCCTTCCCTTCTGCATCCGCAGCCAATCGACAGTGAAGCGATGTATTCCGTCGTGGCCAACGAAATTGTTGATGGCGGTCGACCATATCTCGACGCCGTGGAACGCAAGCCGCCACTGCTTTTCTGGACATACGCCGGCGTCTTCGAGTTGGCGGGAAAGTACAATTGGAAGGTGCTCCACATAGTCGCCTTGGCATGGACACTGGCCACCATGGCCGGTCTTTATACGATTGGCACACGGTTGTTCGATCGCAACACCGGATTGATCGCGGCGCTATTTTACAGTGTTTTCCAACCGTGTGGCAGAGCGCAAAATATCGCCTTCGATGGTGAACTATTGATGAACCTTCCTATCGTCTGGGCATGGGTGATCGGCTTCCGGCGGAGCTCGTCACGAGTACGGCCCGAGCTTTTACTGTCGGGCGCGCTTCTGGGCGCGGGATTTTTGTTTAAACAACCGGCTGCGATCGCCGCGGTTCCTCTAGGCATTTATCTACTTCTCCCGAGCTATCGTACCAGCCGCGGGTTGCTTCCAAGAGCCTCCGTTACTCAAATCGCCATGCTTGCAACCGGTTTTTGGGGAATGCTCGCCTTGGTAGCGGTGGTGCTTCACGGGCAGGGCATCCTCCACGAGGCAATTTACTGGACGATCATCGATCATACGATCCCGTATGTGTTCTGGAAAAAAGGCATCCTGGTCACACTGGCGTACGCGGTGGTGTTCTTACCGCTCCTAATGGGTGCGGCGATTGCAATTCGAGATACGCACACTATTTGGGCGGACAAGAATGCCGAGCGAACGGCGCTTCTCGGGCTACTTGTCGCCTCTGCCATCGGCGCGGCGGCAGGCGCTCGGTTTTACGAACACTATTACATCCAGCTTGTTCCGCCCCTTGCGCTGCTTGCCGCGCCCTATTATGCGCAGCTTTGGACTGGGAGAATACAATCCCGTCACTGGTTATTACGACCCGCGGTCACCTACGCTTGGTTGGCGCTCACCACGGTCGCCGTTTCAACGTGGGACTGGCTAGAGTTGTCCGCACGACGCGAACCGTTGGAAACGGGAAGTTATTTGCGCGAGCATTCAGCTCCAAACGACAGAATTTTCGTGTGGGGTCAGACATCGAAGATCTATCTGGATGCGCGGCGACGTCCCGCCTGTCGCTACATCGCGACATTTCCCCTGACGGGCTTTGTTTTCGGCGGGTTGCCGCCGGGAATCGACACTCGGAACCGGATCTTGCCTGGCGCATGGGCAACGCTTGAAAAAGATTTTGCGAAACATCCTCCTGTTTACATTGTCGACAACCAGGCCGGGCGCGGCAAGCGGTACCCAGTGCGAGACTTCCCGATTCTGGCCAACCTTCTTGCCCAGCAGTACCAACCCGTGGCACGAACCGCAGAAGGTGTGGTCTATCGGACCAATGTTCAGCCTTAGCTCTCGACAGTTTCGGTTCGCCCTGCTTGGGCTTTTTCTGCTCACGATCGTGACGCGCCTTCCGGCGCTTTTGCATCCATTGCCAATTGATGATGAGGCGGGGTACTCCGTGATAGCGAATGAGATTGTCGATGGGGGGCGCCCCTACGTCGACGCGGTCGACCGCAAGCCGCCGCTCTTGTTTTGGACATACGCGGCGCTATTCAAAGTCGCGGGGAAGTACAACTGGAAGGCGCTGCACTTACTTTCGTTGACCTGGACGATCGCCACGATGGCCGGGCTATATGCGATTGGCAAAGAACTGTTCGATCGCGAAACGGGACTGGTCGCTGCCTTCTTCTACAGCGTGTTTCAGCCCTGGGCGGCCTATAAAAACCTGGCCTTCAATGGCGAGGTCGTTATGAACCTGCCGATCGTTTGGGCGTGGGCAATTGGACTCAGACGTGGTTCATCGAAATGGCGGCCAGAGCTGTTGGGGGCAGGTGCGCTCCTTTGCGCCGGCTTCCTGCTGAAACAGCCAGCCGCAATTGCGGCCGTACCGCTCGGCATATATCTACTCCTTCCCAGCTACCGGGTCAGCCACGGATTGACGCGAACCCAGTCCATCATCCAGGCCGCCATTCTCACGATAGGATTTTTTGGAGCTCTGGCTTTTTTCGCAGTCGTGCTCCAGGAACAAGGCATCCTTCGCGAGACGGTCTACTG
>DASXIC010000125.1:0-14767 GCA_036498205.1 Chthoniobacterales bacterium
AGTTAGCGCACTTTAGGTTTTGGCTCAATGCTCTGACCCGCATTCTTGCGACTCAATGCACAGCCGCCTGATGATAGGGCAGGCCGAGTTCGTAGAGCGGTAACTCATCTCGGAGCGCATCATAAACCGCGCTATTCCCATCTTTATTCGCCTCGCGCATGCCCCGTCGTGCGGTAATAAGCGCTTCGTCGAAACGCCCGGCTTCGGCGTAAGCAGCGGCAAGCGTGTGGAGAATCACCGGATCTGGATTCGACGCCATCTGATTTGCGCGCTCCGCTAACTGCACCGCCCGCGCTCCATCGCGCGCGGCGGAATCGGCCGATGTCGCCAGGATCCAGGCCAGACTGTTTAGCGGCCCAATTTCATCAGGCTTAATTGCCAGCGCCTGGTTGAATTCGACGATTGCTTCGCGCACTCGTCCGCTTTTCATCAATGCGTTTCCAAGACTCGTCCGCACCGTCGCGTCATGGGGCGCGACGTTTTTCGCCGTCTCAAGCTGCGCAATAGCCTCGGCGACTCGGCCCCCCTGCAATGACAAGGCAGCGAGATTGAGATGCGCGTCAGCATAGTCCGGCTCCAGTGCAATGGCGGTTTCGTATTCGCGTTTGGCATCGTCGATCCGACCGACTTGCAACAGCGCGCTACCATAGTTGTTGTGTGCGTCCGCCTCAGTCGGTCGCAATGTTATTGCGCGCCTATAATGTTCAAGTGCCCCGTCTGCATCGCCCTTTTCCACTAATAGCCGCGCCAGATTGAAGTGGGCGTCCGCGTACTCAGGACGGGTGGCAATTGCATTCTTGTAATGCACGATCGCGTCATCTACCTGACCACGCTCCCTCAATGCGATGGCAAGATTGTAATCGGCCATCCAACACCGCGGATTCTGCTTCAGAGTAGTTTGGTAAAGAGTAACCGGGTCGAGATATTTGCCGGTCTGATACGCGCTAATTGAGCCAAGTACCAGCAAAACCGCGGCGGCGATACTCAATCGTGCAACAGTTTTCTTATTCGAAAATCGATCAGCCGTTAGCCATAAGATCGATCCGAAAAGAGCGAGTGGTCCCATGCTCGCGAGATATTGAAAATGGTCGCTGACGAATGAATAACGAAAGAAGTAAACGTCGAAAAAATCGAGAATCGGAAAAAGCGCGATAACGAAATAAGCGAAAGCAAAAAATACCGGCCGCAGTCGACCATTTCGTGTGAAGAAAAGGAAAATCGCAATCAGCGCGAGAGCTGCCAGCGGAACATAAGCAAGCGGGCGCGACGAATCGACGTTCCAACGCGGATAAATGAAGATAAGCGGGTGGGGCCAGATTAGTTTGAGGAGATAAAACCAAATAGCATCCGCCGAGATCAAAATGCGTTGCAGCGGCGTTTGCACCCACTCGGGACCAATTGCGTGGGCGTGGTATTTCTGTTCCCACACCGTCCAGGCGCCGGCGATTAGTGAGATCACGAGGAAAGGCGCGAGAGAGCGAAGATCGCTCCAACGAAACTTGCCCTCGCGCCACCAAAGACAAAGCGCTAACACCGCCGGCAATATTACGGTTGAGGGTTTGCTCGTGATAGCGGCGGCAAAACTTGCGACTGACAACCAATAGAAAACACCAGGCGCACGACTTTGCCGGGACTGCAGGAAAAGCGAGATGGCGAGCAGATAGAAAACCGCTGATTGGGTATTTTTCAGTTCGGTGATCCAGGCAACCGATTGGACAAGCACCGGGTGCAACGCCCAGATCGCTGCGCCCAACCAGGCACCGCGGACACGTAACTGTGCGAGGACGCGCCAGAGCAGCATGGCCGCAATCGTGTGCAGCACCACGTTGAGCAGGTGATACGGCGCTGGGTTGAGGCCGACGAATCTATGTAGAATCCAAAAAGTCGTCAGGACCAGTGGGTAATAAACCGCCCGCGCGCTGGTCCAAATATCGGACAACCCGAGGGGTCCGACGATGACCGGATTTTGGGTGAGATGCTGTTCATCATCCCAAATGAAACCGGCGTGTCGCACGCGCATGTAAGCGACCGCGATCGTAACGCCCAACAACAAGAACAAACCGATCGACGGCAAGACCTGCGGGAGTCGTCTTTGGTTTGCTGCTTCGGAAATCATGCGGGAATTGCAGGTAACGAGTCTCGAAATAGGACTGGGCGCAATGATTTGTTACTCGTTCTCGCAAAAATCCGCACGTTCGCGACTCCCGCGGAAAAGGTAATTGAGGAGAAATTGAGCGGGGATCTCCCTTAAAACAAATTGATCGATTTTTGAAACTAATTACGGGAAAATCCGCGCATGAAAAAAATAGTTTTCCGTTATCTCGCTCCGGCCATTGCTGCGACCGTGACTTCGGTCTTGTTATCCCCCTCCGCGTTCGCCGCTCCCGGCGATATCTATGATGGGGAGACCGGCAACGGCACGATTCTTAAGATCACCCCAAACAGTGCGAAGTTTACGTTTGCCACCGGCTTAAATTTTCCCGTGGACATAGCATTTGATGCGGCGAGTAATGCCTACGTCGCCGACATAAACCCATCGATTCTGAAGTTCACTCTTGATGGCGCGAAAACGACCTTCGCCACCGGCTTTAGTCAGCCCTGGGGACTCGCGTTCGACAGCGTTGGCAATCTGTTTGTGGCTGACAGAGGTGCAAACACGATTTTTAAAATTACCCCGGACGGAACTAGCACCTCTTTTGCCACGGGATTGAACGAACCAACTGGCCTGGCCTTTGATGCTTCCGGGAACCTGTTTGAATCGGACTTTGCCAGCGGCACGATTTTCAAATTCACTCCTAATGGCGCGAAAACGACCTTCGCTGCCGGACTCAGTTCACCCCTCGGACTCGCTTTCGACAATTCAGGCAATCTTTTTGAGGCCGATAATGGTAGTGGCAGCATTTTTAAATTTGCTCCCGATGGAACAAAAACACCCTTTGCCACCGGCCTTAGTCAGCCTGTTCGCGTGGCCTTTGATGCTTCAGGTAATCTGTTCGTGACGGATGTTGGCAATGGCAGGATCTTCGAATTCACTCCCGCCGGAGTACAAAGCACCTTTATCGCCGGGCTGAATGCTCCTCGAGCCCTTGCCTTCGAACCGACACCGCATCAACTCTTCAACATTAGCACTCGCGCTTTTGTGGGAACCGGGGACGCTGTCCTGATTGGCGGATTCATTGTTACTGGCAACGGAATGGTAAACGGCAAGGTTTTAGTTCGCGCGGCCGGGCCTTCCATGACCGCGCAGGGCGTTTCCGGGACGTTGCAGGATCCGGTTCTACGGATCTTTGACTCGCACGCTACGGTTATCGCATCGAACGACAACTGGAAAGACACCCAGCAGAGCGCGATTCAAGCTACCGGCCTCGCCCCGACCGATGATCGCGAATCAGCCATCTTAATCTCGCTGCCTGCCGGCGCTTATACCGCGATCGTTACCGGTGCTGGTAACTCAACCGGTATAGCGCGGGTAGACGTTTTTAACGTCCAGTAAGCGCGAATTAAATCCCAAGCGGACGATGGTGTGCGATGCTCGGATCGAACCTGCGACTTGTCGCAGCGGCGACCGCTCTACCACTGCACCCGCGCTGTATATTCCACCCCGCAGAGAAAAGACGTGCGCGATGCAGGGTTCGAACCTGCGACTTCTTGCGTGTGAAGCAAGCGCTCTACCACTGAGCTAATCGCGCTGTCGAAAGTAGGAATTAGAAAGTGGAAATTAGAAATTACAAGCTCTGCCGCGCGTGTTTGCGCTTTGCCGGGGCCGCTCTATCTAAACAGCATGTCCGAACATAAAGTGACTTTGCATTGGGAGCGCGGTGGCGCTGAGTTTTCCTACCAAAAATACCCCAGGGATCATTCCTGGAGCTTCGATGGCGGTCATAAGATGACGGCATCGGCAGCGCCAGCCTATCTGGGGAACCCCGCCAACGTTGATCCCGAAGAAGCGTTCGTGGCGTCGCTCTCCAGTTGCCACATGCTCACGTTTCTCGCGATCGCTTGTAAGCAGAAATTCGTGCTCGATGACTACACAGACGAAGCGGTCGGTCATATGGAAAAGAATCCTGAAGGGAAAATGGCAATTACCCGGGTGGAATTGCGGCCTAAAATCAAATGGTCGGGCGATAAAACCCCGACGGCAGAAGAATTGGACAAGATGCATCACGCCGCGCACGACAACTGTTTCATCGCCAATTCGGTCAAGACGGCAGTGACGGTGAAGGAATAATTTCGGAACTCGGATTGCGGAGTGTGGAGTGTAGAAAAGCCGGCGTGTCGGCCGCGACGGCGCGCGTCCCTCCAAGTCCGAGCTTGATTGGCATTTCGGCGGGCGAGGGGCCGCCTTTATAGAAATCTGTGTAATCCGCGGCGTCCACGGTTAAATATCTCGACCATGACTGCCAAAGCCGACGGGCAACGGATGGAAAGAATCGTGAGCTTGTGCAAGCGGCGCGGGTTCATTTTCCAATCGAGTGAAATTTACGGCGGGCTAAATGGGTTATGGGATTACGGACCGCTCGGCACGGAGCTGAAGCGGAACGTGAAGGATTACTGGTGGCGCGTGATGGTGCACGAACGCGATGACGTGGTTGGCCTGGACGGCTCCATCCTGATGAATCGCGCGGTTTGGAAGGCCAGTGGCCACGAGGAGACGTTCAGCGACCCAATGGTGGATTGCCGCACCTGCAAGGCACGCCTTCGCGCGGACCAGTTGCTGGAAAAGAATGGCGGGAGACAATGCCCGAATTGCGGTGGCAATGATTTAACCGAGCCGCGTGCCTTCAACTTGATGTTCAAGACGTACGTTGGGGCGACGGAAGACGAGTCGAGTGTGACCTATCTGCGACCGGAAACAGCGCAGGCGATCTTCGTGCAATTCAAAAATGTACTGGATGTTGCACGCAAAAAATTGCCGTTCGGGATCGCGCAAATCGGAAAGGCCTTTCGAAACGAGATCAACCCGCGCAACTTCACTTTTCGCTCGCGCGAGTTCGAGCAGATGGAGCTGGAATATTTTTGCCTGCCGGAGCAGGGGATGGAGCTGCTCGAATATTGGAAGGAGGAGCGGCTAAAGTTTTACGAAAACATCGGGATCAAACGCGATCGGCTGCAGGTGAAGAAGATCTCAGAGGAGGAACGCGCCTTTTATTCGAAGGGCACCTACGACATCGAATACGAGTTCCCGTTCGGTTTGCAGGAACTGGAAGGCGTGGCTTATCGGACCGATTACGATTTGACGCAGCACATCAAAGCCAGCGGCAAATCGCTGGATTACTTTGATGAAGAGACGAAGGAACGTTTTGTGCCGCACGTGGTCGAGCCCAGCGCCGGCGTCGATCGCACTGTTCTGGCATTGATTTGCGACGCCTACGACGAAGACACGGCACCGGATGAGAAGGGGAAAATGGAAAGTCGCCTTGTCCTCCGGTTTCATCCCCGAATTGCGCCGATCAAGGTCGCGGTTTTCCCGCTTCTGAAAAACAAGGAAGCGCTGGTGGCGAAGGCGCACGAAGTGCAGCGTTTGCTCCGTCCGCACATGAATGTGTTCTACGATGAAGGCGGAGCGATCGGGCGGCGTTATCGGAGGCAGGACGAAATCGGAACGCCATTCGGCGTGACCATCGATTTCGAGACACTTGGGGAGAAAGGCGAAGAACTGCGCGATACCGTGACGCTGCGTGATCGCGACTCGATGAAACAGGAACGGGTAAAAATATCCGAGCTGCTGCCGAAACTTTTGCCACTCGTTACTTGATGGATGTCGAGAGCTTTCGGGCGTATTGCCTGGGCAAATCTAACGTAACGGAGAGCGCGCCATTCGGCGAGGACACGCTCGTTTTCAAGGTCGGCGGCAAAATGTTTGCCCTTATTTCGCTCGATGCCGTGCCGCCGCGCACGAATTTAAAATGCGATCCGGATCGAGCGCTGGATTTACGCGATCGCTACGAACAGGTGCTGCCCGGTTATCATATGAACAAGAAGCACTGGAACACGGTGGTGCTGGACGGAGCAATTGGCGACAAGATGGTGATCGAAATGATCGATCATTCCTACGATCTTGTCCGGCCAAAGAAAAAACTGGCTTAGCGTGGTTGCGAGTGTTCTGCCGGATCTCGCAGCAAAATTTCGCCAAGATCAAGCTCGAGGGATTTCCGTGCGATCTCCAGAAACGTGTCCGGTTTGTCGGTGAGCGCAACGGTCAGTTTTCCTGGAGCGTCGCTGGTGGAGGCGATCTGCTTCTGCTCCAGCAATTCGGCGACAGCCCGGGCGCAGTTTTGGGCTGAATCGACCAAAGTCACTTTAGCACCTAGGAATCGCGCGAAGGCATCACGCAAAAGCGGGTAATGAGTGCAACCGAGCACAAGCGTATCGATTCCGGAATCCATCAAGGGGGCGAGGTAGCGCGCAATCGTGCGATCGGTGACGTCGTCGCTGAGCCATCCTTCCTCAATCAGCGGAACGAGAAGCGGGCACGCTTGAGGGGTAATCTGGAGATGGTTGCCGATACGGCGCAAGGCCAGCTCATAAGCGCGACTCTTGATCGTGGCGCGTGTTCCGATCACTCCAACGTGGCCGTTCCTGGTTGCGTTCGCGGCCGCGGCCGCCCCAGGTTCGATTACACCGATTACGGGTACGTTTAACTTCTCCTGCAAACTTGGAAGAGCGACGGCTGAAGCAGTGTTGCATGCGACGACGATCGCCTTGGAATTTTCCGCAAGCAGCATCTGCGCGATCTCAAAACTGTAACGCTCGACTGTGCTTGCGCTCTTGCTGCCATAGGGCAGGCGAGCAGTGTCGCCGATGTAGAAAATTTCTTCCCGCGGCAATAGGTCGCGCAGCGCCTTTACCACGGTCAATCCGCCAATCCCGGAATCAAAGACGCCAACCGGCCTCATTCTCCGGGGACGGCTATCGTTGTTGGCGGCGGACTGGCCTTCGTCTGAGGGTCGGACGTGCGTAGCGGCTCGGCAATGGATTCGGAGTGGGGCGGTAATTGCAGACGCGCCATGGCAAACGCAGGGGCGGAACCGTGATAATTTACCGCCGTGTTATAAATTTTCACACCTTGCGCAATGGCTTCTGCGAATTGCTGACGAAACTGCGGCGTCGCGATCCGTTGCCCTTCCATCGCATCACTCAGGAACCCTCCCTCAACGAGGAGCGCCGGGATGTTTACCCCCCGCAGGACATGAAAGCGAGCGTGCCGAATTCCGCGGTCGTTCATATTTAATTGCCGGAGCGCGCAGGCATGCACAGCTGCCGCGAGAGCGATATTGGCTCCGTCGCGCGCGTTACCAGGATACCATTGGACATCGCCGACAGTCGCGTGATTTTCGCTCGACGCGTTCGACAGCGTCCCCTCGGGAGCAAGCGCGTAGGTTTCAAGGCCGGTCCCGCCGGTGCTTGAGTTGAAATGAATACTGATGAGGACCGCGCGGGTGAAGCGGTTGGCGAAATTGACGCGTTCGTCCAAGGAAACGGCAGTATCGGACGAACGCGTCATTTCAACTTTGTAGCCATCGCGCACTAAGGCGTCCCGAGCCCGGAGTGCAACATCAAGGGTGAAGGCTTTCTCATTGCCCCAGGAATTTGCCGCACCCTGATCAACTCCACCGTGTCCGGGATCAATCACGATCGTTTCGACCGGTTGGGCACCTCCGATCCGGCTTGGGCGAAGCACCGGCTCGATCAGTTTACTCACATCGGTCGCAGAAATAAGATCGTCGGTGCCATTGCTTAGGATCGGGAGACTGGTGAAGAAGCGCACGCCATTAATGAAGAGCTCGCTCGTACCGGCCTGAGCGCGAATTCCGCGCTGATCGCTTCGGAGAGAGACGCCGTTATTGATACGTGTGTAATTTGGGAATTGATAGAACTGCGCGACGTTCGTGAAACTGACGTAATCATGGCCGCGTTCGTGCAGAACCTTCCACTCCACCGGGAAAGCGCTCGATGCGATCAGGCAAAGTGAAATGGCAAGGACTCGACGCATTCCCGCAAAATGATGGCTCCGGCGGGCTGTCGCAAGTGCTGAAGAAATGGGGCGCGTCCCTAATTGCTTTTGGCAATTCTGCGCGTCTCTTCGATTGTTCCAGTTCCGATGACGGAATTATCCAAGAATTACGATCCTAAGACGGTCGAGCCGGGGTGGTATAAGCGCTGGCTCGATAGCGGTGCTTTTCGTGGCGACCCGCATTCGTCAAAGCCGCCATTTTCGATCGTTATGCCGCCTCCAAATATCACCGGAGTGCTGACGCTGGGCCACGTCTTAAATAACACCATGCAGGATATCCTCTCGCGGCGGGCGCGAATGCAGGGGCGGGAGGTGCTTTGGCTTCCCGGGATGGATCATGCAGGTGTGGGAACGCAAACGGCGGTAGAGAAACATTTGCGCCGGACCGAGCAAAAAACCCGTCACGATCTGGGCCGGGAGGAATTTCTGCGCCGGGTACTGGATTGGCAGGAGAAACATGGCGGGATCATCATCGACCAACTGAAGCGACTCGGTGTTTCAGCTGACTGGTCGCGACAACGCTATACTCTCGATCCGGAATATGTCCGGGCTGTCCTGGGAGTCTTTGTCGAGCTTTACAATCGGGGTCTGATTTATCGCGGACGGCGAATGATCAACTGGGATCCGGCGGCATTGACCGCGCTTTCCGACGAAGAAGTTATTCCGACGCCGCAAAAGTCCACGCTCTTTTATGTGCGCTACGAGCTAGTCGACGAACCGGGAAAATTTCTCGAGGTTGCTACGACCCGCCCCGAAACCATTATGGCTGACGTAGCGGTGGCGGTGCATCCGGAGGACGAGCGGTATCGGTCACTGATTGGCCGAAAAGTCTGGAGGCCACTCGCACGGGAGCTACTGCCGATTATTGCCGACGATGCCATCGATCCGGAGTTCGGGACCGGTGTTTTGAAGGTAACGCCAGCTCATGACAAACTCGATTTCGATATTGGGCAGCGTCACAACCTGCCTGTTATCGACGTGCTAACGGATGACGCGAAAATCAATTGTCCCGCCGTTCCAGAACTAAATGGTCTTGATCGCTTTGCCGCCCGGGAACGGGCGGCGGAGATTCTGCGAGAAGGCGGTCTGATCACGAAGACCGAAGCGCATGAAAGCAGTGTTGGCTTCAGTGAGCGCGCGGGAGTTCCGATCGAACCCAGGCTCAGCGAGCAATGGTTCTTGCGCTACCCGAAAACCGAGGAGGCACTTGGCGTCGTGCGGGAGCATCTGATTCGGTTTTTTCCATTGCATTGGGAAAAGGTGTATGAGCAGTGGCTGGAGAATATTCAAGACTGGTGCATCAGTCGCCAGGTTTGGTGGGGACACCGAATTCCCGCGTGGTATCGGGACGGCGAAATACGGGTGCAAATCGATTCTCCGGGGGAAGGTTGGACCCAGGATCCGGACACACTCGACACCTGGTTTTCCTCATGGTTGTGGGCTTATGAGACCATGGACAAGGAAACGCGCGCAAAATTTTATCCGACAAGCGTGCTCGTCACTGCGGCCGATATCATTTTCTTCTGGGTCGCGCGAATGATTATTGCGGGGCTGGAGTTTAAACCCGGCAAGTCCGAGCGGGACGAGGACAACATTCCTTTTCACGATGTTTTCTTTACCGGCCTGATTCGTGACAGGGAGGGACGCAAAATGTCCAAGTCTCTTGGCAATTCCCCGGATCCACTTGATTTGATCGCGAAGTACGGCGCCGATGGTCTCCGGTTTGGCCTGATGCGCACCGCTCCCAGCGGACAAGACATTCGTTTTGACGAAAAGCAGATTGAGGAAGGAAGAAACTTCGCAACCAAGCTTTGGAATGCATCACGTTTTCGCCAAATGCATGGCGCTTCCGATCCGAATCCGCAGTTAAAACCGGAGGAGCTTTCAATTTACGCTCTCGAAGTATTGCGACGTTTGGACGAAACGATTGACGCGGTCGAGAACGCGTATCGCCGCTATGAGTTCAATACGGTCGCGCAACGGCTCTACGATTTTGTCTGGGCAGATTTTTGCGACTGGTTTGTCGAGGCAGCTAAGACTGAGATTTTTGGGACCGATGAGGCCCGCAAAAAAGCAGCACTGGCGACGATGGATTACGTTATTTCGTCGATTCTTCGTTTGCTTCATCCGTTCATGCCACACATCACGGACGAGCTATGGTCGCGACTCGGATTTGCGCGAAACGAAACCGACTTTCTTGATTTTGCGCCAGTCCCGCAGCGACTTAACTGGGGCGAATCAGTTTCGGCGGAGGCACAGGCTCGCGTCAGGGCGATTTACGAAACGGTACAAGCTGGTCGAAATTTGCGCGCTGAAGCGCGAGTGCCATCGAATCAAAAAGCAAAATTCGGGCTTCGCTCCGCTGCCACGTGGCTTCACGAGGAAAAGTCCACTCTGGGGCGTTTACTCAATGCCGAGTCGGTTCAAATCGATGCGCGTTTTCAGCAGCCTGCCACCTCATCCATGACCGCGACAAAGTTAGGTGAGCTTTTTCTACTGATGGGGGAAACCGATCGCGCGGCCGAGCGTGAGCGACTTGATAAGGAAATCGCGAAATTGGAGGCGGACCTGAATGCGACGGAGGCGAAGCTGGCCAACAATTCCTTTGTTGAACGTGCACCCGCCAGCGTGGTCGAGGAACATCGGCGCCGCAGTCAGGATTTTAGGACGCGACTGTCGCAGTTGCGGCAGGCAGAAGCTTCCCTGGATTGAAGATTATCCTGTAGAATTCCACTTCCGCCCCCCGCTCTCGAAAATATTTTTCTAGTTCCGGGGTGTAGTAGGTGCCGTCGTATTCGCGATTCAGTTCCAGCCGAACGCTCCCTCGCGGGGTGAGATGCAAGGCAACATCGTTGAGAAAATAGTCCCATTCGGCGGGTCCCCAAAGTCCCTCGCTTTTGTGGTTATTGAAGCAAACGAGATGAGCTGTGATCAAATCGAACCTGCGATCAAACTGAGGCAGCGGCCGGAACGCTTCAATTCGGGCGAGGACGCGAGGAATGCGGAGTAGCTCTGTCAGTTCGCGAAACATGGGCAGCTCATCGACGTCGAGACCCAGCACATTATGGCCAAGCATGCGCGAGATATAGAGAAAGTAGCCAGCGCCACATCCGATATCCAGAATCGTGCTCGGCGGAGCGTAATCGAGCTCTAGTTCGCGAACACGTTGAAGATTGATCCGCATCCAGGTTTCCAAATCGAGATATTTCGGCGGCGCGTCGCCCGGGTCTTCGACAGCGTATTTTCGGCGAATCTCTTCAAAGGCAGCCGCATCGATCGAAGCAATGATCGCAGCTGTGGTAAGGCGGGCAGGAAAGCGCCGATTTCGCACAAAAGCGCGGGTGTGGCGCTTGGCACTGTCGAAAGCTTCACCGGTCAGAATTTTGCCGATCTTGTAAGACAAACGCATCTCGGAAGGCCGCTCCGTAACGTGATGTGGCTTCGGTGTCAATGCCATCTCGCGGTAGCGAAATTTTCCACTGCTTGATACAGTACGCGCGGCAATGACTCTTTGGAAAAAGCTCCTCTGGATCGGGCTGACACTGCTTGGGATTGGCTCGGTGGCAATTCTGGCAACGTCGCGCGGTGAGCAGGTCAATGCGCTCTGGATCGTCATCGCTGGCTTGTGCGCGTTCGCCATCAGCTATCGCTTCTATTCCAAATGGTTAGCAACCAAAGTACTGGTGCTCAACGATGACAGGGCCACGCCTGCTCTTGTGCAAAATGATGGCAAGGATTTCGTCCCGACAAATCGCTGGATGGTTTTCGGTCATCACTTCGCGGCCATTGCCGGTCCAGGGCCGTTGGTCGGGCCAGTCCTTGCCGCACAGTTTGGATTTCTGCCCGGGACCCTGTGGATTCTGATCGGCGCAACCCTTGGAGGCGGGGTGCACGACATGATTGTGCTGTTTGCATCCGTGCGGCGGCGTGGAAAAACGCTCGGGCAGATGGTTAAGGAAGAGGTCGGACAGACTGTCGGTGCTCTCGCGCTGATCAGCGTGCTCGCGATTATGATCATTCTGATGGCGGTGCTGGCACTGGTTGTCGTGCAGGCGCTGGCGAAAAGCCCATGGGGTGTGTTCACAATGGCAATGACCATTCCGATTGCACTGATCATGGGAGCCGGTCTGCGAAGCGGAAGGTTCAGCGTTACCTGGATAACGGTGTTCGGGATTGTTGGGCTATTTTTTGCGGTCTGGGGAGGGCAATTTCTCAACCACTTTCCGGCGATCGAAAGTTGGTTTCGTCACGGCGATAAGTGGCTGGCCTGGGCGATTATGATTTACGGATTGGCGGCGTCCATCCTGCCTGTGTGGATGTTGCTGACCCCGCGCGACTATCTCAGCACATTCTTAAAGCTCGGGACGGTTGCTGCTTTGGCCGTGGCCGTAATTCTCATCCATCCGATGCTGCTGATGCCTTCCTTAACCAGGTTCATCGATGGAAGTGGCCTTGTATTTGCCGGCCCGGTTTTCCCCTTCGTCTGTATCACCATCGCCTGCGGCGCGGTCTCTGGTTTCCACTCGCTCATCGCCTCGGGGACGACGCCAAAGATGTTGGAGCGTGAATCCCGGATTCGCGATATCGGCTATGGAGCAATGGTGACCGAAATGATGGTCGCGTTGATGGCCATGATCGCGGCCTGTGTACTACAGCCGGGAGAATATTTCGCAATTAATAGCAAAGGGGTGCCGGCTGAAGTGGTGACCAGAGTTTCCCAGGCGGGTTTTCCAGTTACTGAAGCGCAAATGACCGAGCTCGCGCACAACCTCGGAGAACAGACGATGTTCGGCCGGGCCGGCGGGGCTCCGACCTTTGCGGTCGGCATGGCCCATATGTTCGCGCGGGTCTCGACCAGTCCGACCGCACTCGCGCTCTGGTATCACTTTGCCATAATGTTCGAGGCGCTGTTTATCCTTACTACGATTGATGCGGGAACCAGGGTTGGGAGGTTCTTGCTGCAGGATTTGCTCGGGAACATTTGGCGGCCCCTTGGCAATACCCGCTCCTGGCCGGCAAACTTCTTCTCCAGTGTGCTGCTCGTGTCGGCCTGGGGCTGGTTTCTGTACCAGGGCGTGGTCGATCCCCTTGGTGGAATTAACACTCTTTGGCCGCTGTTTGGACTGGCGAACCAATTGCTCTCCGTCATCGCCCTCTGTCTTGGCACAAGTTTGTTGATGAAAATGGGCAAAATGCGTTACGCCTGGATCACGCTAACGCCGCTATTGTTCATGTGCGCAGTCACCTTCTCGGCAGGCTATTTGAAAATTTTTTCGGCCGACCCCCGACTCGGTTTTCTCTCCGGCGCGCGCTCACTACTCGAAAGCGGCGCCGGGATCGCTAATTCCACTAAGGGAGCCGATCTGGTGCGCCAGGCCGCTGTCTGGCGGTTTGACGCGGCCGTCGCAGGGTTTTTCCTATTACTTGTGCTTCTGATTGTGATCGGCTCGGCCGCGCAGTGGGTTCGCCTCGCTACTGGAAGCAAACGGGTTGAACTGCATGAAAGCGAGTTCGTCCCGCTGGCGGAGATAGCGCGGTAACGCTGATAGAGACGGCGGCCCGAGATTTCTTTATCGCTTGTCAGGACTAGCGGCCGTGGACCGGAAGGAAAGCGTGATCGAAAACATAATCAGCTACGCTGCGACCTTGCTGAATCGCTTCCGTTTTGTCGAACCGCCAATGAATGCCGAGATAAATTCGGCTTTGACCATTCTCCTCTTCAGCCTGTGACAAATTCGAAAAACTCCGGGCGATATAAGGACGAACATTGCCCTGATTATCTTTCGTCACTCCGTTGAACTCGTCGGAAACAAACGTAAAGGCGATGTCATCCGTTCCATAAAAACGACGGATAGTCTGAAACAACGCCCCACCGAATGCGCCATGGCCCGACGGATACGATGGAAATGGCGGGGTGAAATTCGGGCCAGTCAAGTTGCTCGCCGGCGCACCCAGAGGCGTGAATGTCGGGTCTCCGACCGTGGCATCATTGCCATCGCCGAGGCCGGTCGGACCTGTGCCCGGATCCGATTCGCGAATGCCGGTAATTGGTCGCCAAAAATCATAATAGTACTTCGATTCCCACACCGTGATTCCGGTGTCGGCCATCGCAACGTTAACGAGGGCCAGGAGTCGGGCGAGCTCGAGCGAATCAAGGCCGGTCTGGTCAGCAATGTGCACAGTGATTTCGTTGTAGAGTCTTGGAGGAGCACAGAGGCTTGGCGTCCCGTCGTAGGCCCAAAAAGTTCCGATCACTGTCTGCTCCGCCGTCCGCTGCGTTGGCGTTACGACCCCGTCGCCACCCAAATTCTTCGCTTCGTCATAGGCAGCGGCATATTCAGCGGTATCCATTGCCGGAGGTGGCGGAGCCCGGAACTGTGCGCCCGATTCCAAAATAAACGGACGGCATTGCCCCCAGTGGGCACCGAGCGCGGTGGGAATCAGGCTTATCGGGTCCTGACGCCAATGGCCGGGTAGATCGCTTGTCGGGTGGTCAATTCCGACTTTCACCTCGGGTAATTCGGCACCGTCATCAACCCGGGAAGCGAGCAACGCAGCCGCGATCCTGCGACCCAAATCGCAGCCACTCGCTTTCTGAGTTTTGTTCTTAATAGCAGCCAGGTCGCTAGCCAACGCTGCATCGAAAGCAGGCTTCTGCGCGGTGAACAAGGAACTCAGTGTGTCGTGCGCGGCCTGACTGACTGCCGCAGCCACGGAATACCCGCGAACGCGCGTTGTGACGCCGGTAAAGCT
>DASXIC010000126.1:0-5052 GCA_036498205.1 Chthoniobacterales bacterium
TTCGGGTTCGGATAATCGATGCGCAGATTCAATCGCACCTTGGTGGTCAGCCAGATTATTTTTCGCTTTCCCGCTCCACGTCTGATCTCCCGATTTTTTTTTGGAACAACAGAACACGCGACAATTGTGCCTGCGTCACAGCTCCGCAATACATTTTGAAGATACCGCGCCCTCAACTTCGGCGTGGCAATTCGCTTACTTCGGCCACATCGGCCGCGCGATGCGAACGCCAGCTTGGTGAATGAATTACTCACATCGATGAGTAGAAAATCGGCTCGTTTTTCTTTCGTGGCTTTAGAGGGCCGCTTGCGAGCCCCAAAGGGCGCGCGTAGCCTCGCGCTGTGCTCGTGCATCGTCCCCGCCGTTTACGCCGCACACCCGGCATACGCAATCTGATTCGAGAAACGAATCTCAGTCGAAACGACTTTGTTTTGCCGCTTTTCGTAAGCGAAAAGCTCGAACGCGGACGCGAAATCGGCAGCATGCCCGGTGTTCGGCAGCACAGCGTGAGCGAAATCTCGGAGGTCGCAAAATCCGCTTATGAGTCGGGGCTGCCGGCGATTCTTCTATTCGGGATTCCAAAAGCGAAAGATGAAATGGCTAGCGGCGCGTATGCAAATAAAGGTGTGGTGCAAAATGCGGTTCGTGAAAGCAAACGAGCGGCGCCCGAATTGACGGTTATTACAGACGTTTGTCTCTGCGAATATACCAGCCACGGCCACTGTGGTGTCACGCGCCTCGATGGCGACCATTTTCACGTTCTGAATGACGAAAGTGTTGAGCTGATTGCCAAGACAGCGGTTTCCCTGGCCGCGGCCGGCGCAGATTTCGTCGCCCCGAGCGATATGATGGATGGCCGAATTGGCGCGGTCCGCGCCGCACTCGACGACGCAGGATTCGATCAAACCGGGATCATCAGTTACGCGGCGAAATTTGCTTCCGCGTTTTATGGACCGTTTCGCGACGCGGCGGAGAGTCCACCGCAATTTGGGGACCGCCGCTCTTATCAGATGGATCCGGCCAACGCCGACGAAGCCTTGCGGGAAGTAGAACTAGATCTGGCCGAGGGAGCCGACATTGTGATGGTAAAGCCAGCTTTGCCTTATCTGGATATTCTCTGGCGCGTGCGCGATCGCTTTGGCCGCCCAACCGCCGTCTACCATGTGAGTGGAGAATACGCGCTCGTTAAAATCGCAGCCGAAAAGGGACTGCTGGATGAGCGCGCTGCAGTGCTCGAAATCATGACCTCGCTAAAGCGAGCCGGCGCAGATTTCATCATTACCTACTGGGCATCGGAGTTAATGAAATGGCTGCCGGGTTGAGCGGCCGGCGCGGTGAAACGGAAGCGCACGGACGGCTGAAACGCCTGGCCATGATTTGGGCTCAGGCGCGCGGATACTCTGCCTGTGCGCTGGAAGTACATCTGCCACATTGCCGGTTTCGCGCGGACGTCGCTGCTTTTCGCGAGGATCGCGAAGGAGACGCTACAGCGATATTTGAATGTAAACAGGCGCGCTCAGACTTGCGTCGTGACAATTGCGATACGGTCATGACCAGCAAACATCTCGATGCCGTCGAAACGCGGCGGAAAGTGATCGAAAGAAATTTGCGTATTCATTACCCGACATTACGCACTGGCGGTTCGCTTTTTCCCGATTTCGATTCGTTTGATTTTAGCCCGCTTCATCATCGTGGCCACGACAGTGTCACTCGTAAGAGCGCCGCCTTGCGCCGGCGGCTGAGCGCCTGCACAAAATTTGAAAAACTGGCCCGCTATCACTGCGCCAATCTCTTTTATCTCATCATCGCAGCGCCCGTGCAGGCGAGACCGTTTGATCTGCCCGCCGGCTGGGGATTATTGGTCGAGACCGGCGATGCTCTCGATCTCGTGCAAAAACCGGTTTGGCATGAAGTGACGCCTCTCAATAAGATGCGTTTTTTACGTCGGATCGCCGCGGCAGGAACGCGCTCGATCAATCGCCAGCTCGCCATTTCTCCGGACGCAATCGCCCGTGCCCGGCACGATGCGATCTAGGTTTTGCGGACCAGAAGATTCCGACCGGTCATTTCGCTTGGCTGAGGAAGGCCGAGCAGAAACAGAAGCGTCGGCGCGACGTCTGCCAGAATTCCGTCCCGGCAACGAAATTGGGACGCATCATTAGCAACGTAGATCAAATGGACGAGATTCGTGGTATGTGCTGTGTTGGGTGAACCGTCAGGGTTTCGCATCAACTCACAATTGCCATGATCGGCGGTAATGAGTGCCTTCCCATCAAGGGTCAGCAATTCTGGAACAATGCGAGCGACGCAACCGTCGATTGTTTCAACGGCTTTGATTGCAGCTTCCACCACGCCGGTATGCCCAACCATGTCTGGGTTGGCAAAATTCAGAATAACAAGATCGTAGTTCGCCATCCGGGCGCACACTTCGTCCGTTACCTCCGGTGCGCTCATTTCGGGCTGCAAATCGTAAGTCGCAACCTTTGGCGAAGGTACAATTTTGCGGTCCTCCCCCGCAAAAGGTCGCTCAACACCGCCGTTAAAAAAATAAGTGACGTGCGGGTATTTCTCCGTTTCAGCGATCCGGAGCTGTGACTTCGTTGCGGCACTGACGACTTCGCCGAGAATGTGTGCTAAATTTTCCGGACCAAAAATGTGGGGAGACGGATAAGTGACGTCATATTGGGTAAGGGTAACGAAATCAACCCGTGGCCAAACTTCACGATCGAATCCGCTAAAATCTTCAAACAGAAATGCCTGGGCAAGCTGACGCGCACGATCGGCACGGAAGTTAAAAAATAGAACCGAATCTCTGTCCCGGACTCGCTGTTCATTGGCATCGGCGAAAATCAGTGGCGGCATAAACTCGTCGGTTTTGCCTTGCTGATATTTTGCTGTCACAGCCACTGAAGGCGGAACTTCCATACGCTCGCCTCTTCCAAGAACAATTGCGTCCCAAGCTTTCTTCGTCCGATCCCAGCGGCGATCGCGATCCATTGCAAAGTAGCGGCCGATCACGGTGATGATTTGTGCGCCAATTTCAGAAAGCGCGCTTTCGCATTCGCGCAAAATCTGCGCTCCGCCAGTGGGCGACGCGTCGCGCCCATCGGTGAATGCGTGGACAAAAATGTCGCTCAAACCGCTGGCGCGTGCGGCCTTGGCGATGGCTAGAAGGTGAGAAAAATGGCTGTGGACACCGCCGTCGGAAACAAGCCCGAGCAGGTGTAAACGATGACCTCGCGCGCGCCGGAAGGTATCCTGTAACACGGCATTACGCGCAAGTTCGCCTTCTGCGATGGCTTTGTTAATCCTGGTGAGATCCTGATAGACGATCCGGCCAGCCCCAAGATTGAGATGGCCAACCTCAGAGTTCCCCATCTGTCCCTCCGGGAGACCAACATCAGCTCCACTTGCGCTCAATTTCCCTAACGGGTAGGTCGCGTAAAGCTGGTCGTGAAACGGAGTGTGCGCCAAAAGCGTCGCGTCTCCGTTTTCGTTCGCCTGAGCTTTCCCTCCGGGATTGATGCCCCAGCCGTCTCGAATTATCAGCATTACCGGCCCGGTCATCGGGCGCAATGTGCCGACCGCGACGGAGGAGACAAGCGGTTCTTTCGTTGACAAGAGTGCAGCGGATTATTCACATCGCGTGCGATGAACCGGAGGAATCAGATTCTGGCTTTGATCTGTCTTCTCATCTTTGCAGCGCTTGGGGTTCTTTATTTCCAGAACTGGGTCGTGCAAAAACCATTCGGAATTATTCTGTTTATTGGCGAAGGCTTGACTACGCAACGCCTGGCGGCGGCCCGTCTTTACAGCGCCGGTGCCGATGCGCGGCTCACACTCGATTCTTTGGATTTTTCGGCGCGACTTCGCAACTACTCCGCCGATTTTGCCGTTCCCGATTCCAGCGCCGCTGCAACCGCGCTCGCTACCGGCTCGAAGGTGAAAAACGGCACTTTGTCAGTCGACGAGTCCGGGGCACCGTTGCGCACCATCCTCGAGATCGCTCATGATGAAGGGCGCGCTACTGGAATTGTGACTGATGGCGCACTAACGAATCCAACGATTGCCGCCTTTTACGCGCACAATTCGAACGCGAAACAGCCGCACGAGCTGGCTAATGTCCTAATCGGTAATCCTACCATCGACATCGCTTTGGGTGGCGGCTCTTCCAACTTCGACAAATCGAAATTGGATCAAGCAAGGATCCGACTGGCGCGAAATTTGCCAGAACTCGAGGAAATCTCAGATTGGCAGCGACCACAGGTACTCGGGATTTTCGCAGATGGCGATTTCGCGTTTACCGACGAGCTTACTGCCCGTGCCGAGAAACCGTCCCTCGCCGATATGGTGCGACGGGCGATTGAGCTGCTGCAGCTGAATCGGCGCGGTTACGTTCTTGTGGTTGATGCGCACCTGATGGCATCGGCGGCGTGGCAAAATCAGGGTGAACGCGTACTGCGCGAGACTCTCGAACTTGACCGCGCAGTTCAGACTGCTCGCGAATATGCCGGGGCCAATCTCACAATTATGGTGACGGGCGACGTTGCGATTGGAGGGATGAATGTGAATGGTTTTCCTTTCCGCTATGATCGAGGGGTCGCAATTCTTGGTCTCAACTCATCCGGCCAACCCTGGATAACCTGGGCCACAGGCCCGAATGGTGGAAAGATTCCCGACAATGCAACGCAGGACGGCGAACGAAGTCTCAAAGCGATTGAGCCGGCCGCAGTTGAGGTTCCTTTCGCTTTGAACACCGTTGAAGACGTTGTCGCCAGTGCTAGCGGTCCACGCACAGAAAAACTCCACGGCACAATTGAGAATACCAGAATATTTTCAATCCTGCGCGACGCTCTCTAGCACCCTTGCCGGAATTTCGTAACCAAAGGATGATTAGTTGCCGCGCTAGAGATCAGCGCACAGATTTTCCGACGTTACAGCGCGATATTTTCGCGCGCCGGAATAGGCGTAATAGGGCACGTACCGATTCGCCGGGATTTGGGAGATAGAGCAGGCCGCCCAATTGAACGTTGGATCGAGCACATATGTTTC
>DASXIC010000127.1:0-4340 GCA_036498205.1 Chthoniobacterales bacterium
TGCGACGATCGGGTATGGCGACCTGGTGTTGCCTAATGACTGGCGGCTATTCGGCCCACTTGAAGGATTAACAGGTATTCTGATGTGCGGGCTCTCCAGCGCATTTTTCTTCGCTGTGCTGAGCAAAGAAATCTTCAACGCATGGATGGCAAGGAGCCAGGCCTGACGCCAAACTCCGGTGCCACAGAACGGGGAAACGGGTAGAACCGGAACTCGAACCAACTCGTGAGTACGCGCGAAGCTGCGGCCGCCACACAGAAATAGCAGTCAAACAGATCTGGTCTGGCAAGTTCCAGGACCTATTTAATTTAGTAAGACCATGGTCTCATAGCGTCCTTCACTCGCGGCAATCATAATTGCGCGATGAGAACCCTGCGGTCGCTCAGCCGAAATGCGCTTATTGAACGAACCGTTCGTCCGCTTCCTCGTGCCCGGCGATGGTTACATCTTCATATAGAACGCGGTGATCCCCCAAATGCATCTATCAAGCGTTTGGTAATTCTCGTCGGAATTCTGACGCTGACGGGCTGCGCCGCCCAGATCGTTACCGTCAAGACGGCGAGTCCCCGTTTTACCCCGGTGGGCGATCAACCTCCCGCGCAAGTCGAGGCTGAACAACAACTCCGGCAAGCGGAACAATTAACGCGCACGGACCCGCTGCGCTCTCTCGGAAATTATCTCGACTCGGCACATTTCGCCTGGGATCAACTGCGACGAAATCCAAACGACAAGCAGGCGCGTGATCTCTACAATTTTTCCGTGGCGCGCTCGATTGACGTAATCGAGGCGGCAAACCTAAATCCATGGGATCGCGTGCTCAAAGTGCCGTCTCCGAGCGGGGAATATTCTCTAACGAGTGTGCGACATCCTGAGCCGGATCGTAATCCGAGCCGCTACAAACTCATTCCCGCAGACAGCCTCACCATTGGTGGAACATTTCTAAACCGCCGGGTCACGGTTGCAGGAGTAGGCGCGCCGATCGTTGCGGTGGGCCAGGAAGAGAAAAAGGATTTTCGCGAGACTTTCACTACGCGCCGGCTGTATGGCAACGCGACTGCGATCGTTCGTTTCAATGATCATCGCGCGGAGATGGATTTCATCCTGCCTTTCTTGACTGACGGCGTCTCGTTAGCCGGGCACGAGTACCCACTGGCGGCAGATTTTACCGCCCCCGCGGCCGTCGGGTTGTCGCGCGAGCGCCCGGAAAAGCTTGGCTTCGCGCGCATGACCCGTCCGGACAAATACACTGACACCGCGCGCTTGACCCGGCTGCAAATATACGATCCGAACCGCACCCCGGTGATCTTTGTGCACGGCTTGCAGGATACGCCGGTGAGCTGGGTGCCGATGATCAACGCACTCTATGAAGATCCCGATATCCGGCGCCGGTATCAGTTCTGGGTTTTCAGTTACCCGAGCGGTTATCCTTACCCGTATTCGGCCGCGCTATTTCGAAGAGAACTCGACGGCATCGACAAGGCGTTTCCCGGTCATAAGAAAATCGTGCTGATCGGGCACAGTATGGGAGGACTCATCAGCCGATTGATGATCACGGATGCCGGCGATAAAATCTGGCGCAGTTATTTTGGTAAATCCCCCGGCGAAACAGACATTTCAGGCGAGGCACGGCGTTTACTGGAGGAGAGTCTTATCTTCAATCATCGGCCGGAAGTTTCGCGGGTTGTGTTTATCTGCGCCCCACATCGCGGCGCCCCGATGGGCGAGAACTGGATCGGACAAATCGGCATCAGGCTGATTCGCATGCCGCTCCTGGTTGCAGCCGTTCCCTTTCGAACCGTCAACGCGGCGCTGGTCCACGATTCGTCAGCCGAAACGCTCAATCGTATGCCGACGAGCATCGATACGCTTTCGCCGAAGAACCGTTTCGTGAACGAGATCAACCACTTCCCGACTACTCCCGGAATTCCATTTCACACCATCGAGGGAGATCGCGGGCGTGGAGATGCACCCGACAGCAGCGATGGCGTGGTGCCCTATTGGAGTTCGCATCTCAAGGGCGCGAGATCTGAGCTGATCGTGCCGTCGAATCACAGCGCACCGCGGAATCCTCAGGCCATCGCGGAAGTGCGTCGCATTTTGCACCTGCATCTAGCTCGGCAAATGTGAAACGGTTTTGGCGCGGCTTGTTCCTGACGGCGACGTGGATTGTTTTGGTCGCGCTAACACTCTGGGCAATCGGCGCACTCTACTTCGATTTCCCGGTCGCGACGCTGAGAAAACCTGCGGCGATCGTTTACGCGCTCGCCGTACTTGCGATTGTCGCTCTCGTTCGGCGACGCTGGCAAAAGGCCGCCTTTATTGCGGCCGGTTTCATTGTCGTGCTGGGGTGGTGGTTGACGCTTCAGCCCTCGAATGATCGCGATTGGCAATCGGACGTGGCGCAAACGGCATGGGCCGAAATCGACGGTGATCGGGTGACGTTACACAACGTGCGCAACAACGAATACCGAACCGAGACTGATTACACATTGCACTGGGAAACGCGCACGGTTGATCTTTCACGGCTCCGCGGAATCGATCTCTTCATTAACTACTGGGGCCCGGAATGGATGGCCCATCCGATCGTGAGTTTTCAATTTGATGACGCCTTGCCAGTTTGTTTCTCAATTGAAGTGCGTCTGCAGAAGGGGGAGGAATATTCATCGCTCGGGGGAATCTACCGCTACGCCGAACTAATCTATGTTTGCGCGGATGAGCGGGATGTGGTTCGCCTTCGCAGTAACTTTCGCAGCGTCCAGGATGTTTATCTGTACCGGACAACGGCGACGCCGCCGCAGGCGCGGGAACGTTTTGTTGAATACCTGAGGATGCTGAATTCGATGCGCGAACATCCGCGCTGGTACAATGCCCTAACGACGAATTGCACGACAGCTATCCGCGCGCAGCGTGCGGCCGAACAACGCCTGCCATGGGATTGGCGCATTCTCCTGAACGGTTACCTCGACCAAATGCTCTATGAGCATGGCACGCTTGCGGGCGACTTGCCCTTTGCGCAGTTGAAAGAGGCCGTTCACGTCAACGCCGCGGCTCGCGTGGCAAACGATGCCGCAGATTTCTCTGCACGGATTCGTGCCGGACGTCCCGGTTTTTCGAGATAAGACCAAGACCCTCAAAAGCGCGCGAAAAGGGCCTGTCTCCAGGCTAGCGCTGGCAATCAGCGTACTCGCTGTATCGTTCGGACCGGCCTCGGAAATCCCCATCCCGTCAAACTTACAATATAGGTCCAAAGTCCAATATCCGCGTTCACTGCGAACCGCCACATTACCCAAAGATAATCTGCACCCGAGAAACGATGGTGAACCCAAAAAACTAGAAAAGCTATGAAACCGCGAAACGCCTGCTCAATCATTCCGTCATGTGTCTATCGTCGCATCAGTGCCACTTTCGTCCCTCTTATCTTGTTTTCGTTAGGAACGTGTCTTGTCTCTGCTCAGCAGACCGAATCGCCGGCATCAACGCGGCAGACGCCTGCGCCACAGGCCCAATCGCAAGTGATGACGACCACGACCAATGAACAGCCGCCGGCTGAGAAGATTTCGCCGGAACAACTGGATTCGCTCGTTGCGCCGATCGCGCTCTTTCCGGATCCGCTACTCGCTCAGACGCTCGCTGCTTCCACCTACCCGTTGGAGATCATCCAGCTTCAGCAATGGATGGACCGAAATAAGAATTTGAAAGACAAGGCGCTCGCTGACGCGGTGGCGAAGCAACCGTGGGACCCTAGCGTCCAGTCCTTGGCCGTGGCTCCCGATGTCGTCCAGCGGTTAGCAGGCAATATTCAGTGGACCACCGATCTTGGGAACGCGTTTCTGGCGCAACAGTCCGATGTGATGGACGCGGTCCAACGCATGCGCGGGAAAGCTGAAAGCAAAGGAACGTTAAAGACAAGTGCGCAGCAGACTGTGCAAACCAAAACAGAGGGGGGCAAGCAAGTGATCGTCGTTGAGCCAGCTCAGCCCGACGTAGTTTACGTGCCTTCATACGATCCGGAGGTCGTTTACGGACCGCCTCCGCCTGCGTATCCCTATTATCCTTATACCTATCCCGGCTACTACCCTGGTATGGGGCTGGCGTGGGGCGCAGCCGGATTTGCGCTTGGTGCCTGGGCCGGTGGCAACTGGGGCGATTGCGATTGGGGCAACGGCGACGTCAACATCAATAACAAAAACAATTTCAACAAAAATAACATCAACACAGGCGGAAATCGAAATAACATTAACCGGCCCAGTCAGCAGCCCGGTCGAGGTCAGGCAGGACAGGGCAATCGGTGGCAACACAATCCTTCTCATCGTGGCAACGCGCCTTATGGCGACAGAAGG
>DASXIC010000128.1:0-35628 GCA_036498205.1 Chthoniobacterales bacterium
AATGGATGGATGATGTTGGCGAGGATATCGACCGCGCGCGAATCACCGATCAGAGCAAGGTACGTAGCCGCCCTTGGCGCTGCCAGAGTATATTGGCTGCGCCAAAAATCGTGCGACAAGCCGGTCAGGAACGCGATCAGATCTGATGGCGTGCCGTGACTGGCCAGGGTGCAGAACTTTCGCCAATGAGCGACCAGTGCGGCAAGCGCTCCGATACGACGTTGGGGGTGATTGACTGGCCGCGCACCGCCCATGGCCCACACTTTTGCGGGCAAAATAAGGCGGGCGAATTGTTCGCGATATTTCCACCAGCCATCCCACAGCCCTCGCACATATCCGCGTGTTGATTGCCGGAGCTTTGCTAGATCGGGCGCTTCTAAAAATCCGGCTACCCCGAAAAGTAGCGCTTCTGCCTCGCCGCGATGTTGGTGAAGAACCCCAAGCGGGAGCCGCTGTGCCAGCAATGTGAATGGCAATCGGTTTTGTTTGTAGCCAAGCGCGTCGGCGATCGATTGATAAAGCGCCTCATCGCGGCCGTGCGCTTCAATGCGTTGGCGCAAACGTTCCGCCTTGCGGCGCAGCCGAAACTGGGCGGCAGCGTCGAGCACGCTGGCCACGCGGGACGGCTCCAGGTTTTTTAGCGGAGCGACGCAGCGGCCGGCGTGCGCGATTGGCAGATGCTCCACTGCACGCTCGGCGAGCGTGGCGAGGTCGAGCTGGATTTGCGGAACGTTTCGATGCGAACTGGTGCGCGTGAAAAATTCTGCGCTGCTGCGTTGCACGAAAACGTGAAGAATGGCGTCATCGAAGGCCGAATTGCTTCCGTGCCCGTGCAGCTCCCAGTTGCGATCGATCAAGTCAATTTCGATCGCTCCGCGCACAATCGGTCCATCCCCGACGCGAACGACAGCATCCTGGAAATCGGGTCCTGCTTCCCGGTTCCAGAAGCCAAATTGGACGACCTCGATGGTTTCCCTGGCACTTGTTTGAAACTTCCGTCCGAACTCGCCCGCGAACCACCGCGCCTGAAGCTCAAGCTCACCGGGAATTCTGGGCAAAGCGATCAGTGGGCGATCGCGCACTGCCGGCTGACCCAGTAAAGAAGCGTAGCGGTCGGCGAGATCTGACACGCCGTTAACTTATGACAACCGATTCGCGGGTGGGTGCGACAGTTCCGGTAAGATTCTCTCGCAATCTCTCGACGATTGTTTCTACTTCGGCGGCGCGCGATCGGGGGAAAAGAAAAAGATATTTTGCTCCGCGACCCTCCGTCGGAAAGATCACGAGGTTCTCCGAGAGAAACTTCGGCTCTCGCGAAAGCGTCATTCCATCGAGCTCGATCGTTTGTGCGACCGGCTTCGCCCCCTTTCGCGCGACGAAGGTTAGTTTCCGTGGCTCTTCGTTTGTCGACACCAATGCGCCAAAAAGATTTGGCGGGATGCGACGGCCACGGCCGCTGATGCAGGGCAAGGCCCAGGCAATTGTTTCACCTAGAATATTTTGTTTGCTAAAAACCGCGGCTAACTTTGCCGGCAATATCAGTGGCAGTGTCGTTTCGCGCCGCAACGCTGCGGGTTCGTTTAGCTTTCGCCATGTCAACCACAGTTTCGCTCTGGCAGCGCGCAAAAGTTTCGGAGCAAAATAAAGGAAAGATCCGATCGCGAACAGAAAGACGGTCAAGGCGATGATCGGATGGTAATGGAGCAGGGCCAACCCGCCGAGCACGGCTGCGTCTTCTCCGAGGCTAAGGGCGATATTGGAGAAAGGTTCCGGTGATGTATTGGAAATGAGGCGGGTGGTTGCCTTGGCGGTGTGCGTGGCGAGGGAAGTGGTGCCGGCCAGAAGAACAACGATCACGTCGAGACTGGGAGTAGAATGGCCAAGGACCTGGATTGCGAGCAACGCTCCTCCGATTGGCCGGATAATGGTATGAACAGCGTCCCAGGCAGAATCGATCCAGGGGATTTTGTCGGCAAAGAATTCGAGCAGAAACAACACACCGGCGATCGCGATAATCAACGGATCGCCCAAAACGCTCAGCGAATGATACTGGGGCGCCAGCGTGATCCAATGCTGATGGATGGCAAGCCCGGTGGCGAAAACTGTGAGGTAAAGATTGACCCCGGCGAGGCAGGCCAGTCCCAGCGCAACGCTCAGCAAATCGAGCCGTTCCACGGTTCCAATATGCCGGGCAAAGTTAGCCTCGTCACGCGTATTTGGTTTTGCCGCTGACGACCGGCGCCTCTAAAGTCGCCGCGTGCTCGATATTCGACTTGTTCGTGAACAGCCTGATTTCGTCAAAAGCCGGCTGGCCCTCCGAGGCGGAGGAGATGAGGCGAAGATCGACGAATTGCTTCGCATCGATATCGAGCGGCGGAAGGTGGAGACTGCGTTGCAGGCGTTGAATGCAGAACGCAAGAAGCTGAGTAAGGAGATTGGGGCGAAACGGATCCGGAGCGAGGACGCAGCCGAACTGGAGAACCGGGTGCGGCAAATCGGCGATGAGATCGCGCAGTTAGCCGAGCAAACGAGCGCGGCTGAAGAGGTCGAGCGCGAATTGCTTTTACAAATTCCCAACTTGCCGCACGCCGAGGCACCGGTCGGATCGGATCCCAGCGCCAATCCAGTGATACGAGAATGGGGAAGTAAACCGCGGATCGAGAACGCGCTCGATCACGTCACGATCGGAACGAAACTGAAGTTGTTCGATCTGGAACGCGCAGCCAAGCTGAGCGGCAGCGGATTTATTTGTTTCACGGGTTCCGGCGCCCGGTTGGAGCGAGTGTTAATCCAATTCATGCTCGATCTGCATACGCGCGAGCATGGGTATCTTGAAATCAGTCCACCATTTCTTGTTCGGCGAGAATGCATGATCGGAACGACCCAGCTGCCAAAATTTGAAGCCGACATGTATGGGCTCGAGTCCGATCCGGCTGGCAAGGATCAGCTTTTTCTCGCACCGACGGCGGAGGTTCCGGTGACAAACTTCCATCGGGAAGAGATCTTGCGCGAGCACGAGTTACCGAAAAAGTTCGTTGCCTACACTCCATGTTTTCGCCGCGAAGCCGGATCCGGCGGCCGTGAGACAAGGGGAATTATTCGGGTGCATCAGTTCGACAAGGTTGAGTTGGTAAAAATCACAACACCGGAAACTTCGTATCAGGAGCACGAAACGCTGACGGCGGATGCGGAGCGAGTGTTGCAGCTGTTAGGATTGCATTACCGGGTGATCGAGCTTTGCACCGGCGATCTCGGCTTTGGCTCGGCCAAAACCTACGATCTTGAAGTCTGGTCTCCGGGACAAAACGCTTATCTGGAGGTGTCCAGCTGCTCCAACTTCGAAGATTTTCAGGCACGTAGAATGCAACTGCGTTTTAAAGATTCGCAGGGGAAAAACCGGTTTGGCCACACGTTAAATGGTTCGGGATTGGCGCTGCCTCGCCTGTTTGCCGCGCTCGTTGAATCCGGCCAGCAACCTGACGGCTCGGTGCATTTGCCGGAAATCTTATTGCCTTATTTCGGGGCGGCGCAGATTTCCTAGCCGCCGGGAAATAAGTCCAGTTGAGGGCGATCAGAACGTGAAGTGGCCAGCTCGGACGAGACAGGCAAAGATAGTTCGAAGCCGAGCCGTTGAGACAGCCGTTGCGCACTTTCCGGCGCGAAGCCTTCGAAATGATTGTTGACGTAAGCATAGACGGCACGGACAACCGGTAGCTGTCGCTCGATCTTGAGCGCCCAGCTTTCGAGGGCGGCTTCCCGTTTCCACAACAATTTGCCGTAACGATGGACACGTTTGCCATCCCGATCGTATTTGGTGACGTAGTCGCCAAGTAATCGGACGTAGAGAAAGTCTGTGGTCTGCGGCTGGAACTCGAATGGCGCGAGATTTCGCTCGTTGAGCGGCGAAGTGTCGGCCCAAACCCAGCAGATGCGATGTTTCTCAAGAAGCCGGATGATTTGTGGGCGATGCCAGCCAAGGTGACGGAATTCGATGGCAAATCGAAAATCGTGCGGCAGTTGCGAGATAAAAGAGCGAAGGGGAGCTCTTCCATCTTTAGGGGAAAATGAAGGCGGCAACTGCACGAGAACAACGTGCAGCTTGGGTGTCAGGGGCTCGATGGCACGAAGGAACCCGGTTAGTTCCGCACTGCAGTCACGCAACTTGCATTGGTGCGTGATCTCTCGCGGCAGTTTGCAGGAAAAACGAAAATGGGCGGGCGTCACGTCGAGCCAGCGGCGGACGGAGTTTTCCGGCGGCACTCCGTAAAAAGTGGAATCGATCTCGACGGTGGGAAAATATCGGGCGTAGAATTCCAGCCAGTGCGACTCTGGCAGATCAGCCGGATAAAAGACCTCGCGCCATTCTTCAAAAGTCCAGGCACAGGCTCCAATACGAATCTTCTGTTGGTCGTTAAGCTTCAACCCGCCCGATGTTATGTGCGGCGTAGCTAAGGAAAAGCAACGAAACTTGTCGAAGAATCGGCACATCAGAGCCGGATTTCTCCCGCTTCATGCCCTTGACGGGACGGCAGAGGCAACTACCCTGCGACGTTTCATGCGAATCCGACTTTTTACGTTAATCCTTGCTGTAGGGCTTCTGGCTGGCGGGGCGGGGGCGTCCGTTATCTTCCGCCCCGGTGAAAAAGTGAAATACGTCGCGCCCGGGGATGAGGAGATCAATGGAAACGCGCAACAGCTTTTCGCGATTGCCCAGGAAGCGGAAAACAAGGGGAAGACGGAGCGAGCGATCAAGGCCTACAATCATTTGTGGCGGAAATACCCGAAAGATACGCTCGCGCCCGGCGCGGCATATCGTGCGGCGCAGTTGCTGGAGCAGATCCATGACTATACTCGCTCGGCCAACACTTATCGGGTGATTGTCGAAAAATACCCGAGCAGTCCGCATTTCGATGAAGCGATTGAGGCGCAGTTCCGAATTGGGGAAATGTATCTGGCGGGGAAAAAACTGAAGGTCCTCGGAATCCCACTCCTCACGTCGATGGACCGGGCGGTGGAAATTTTTGCGGCCATCGTTCGGACAGCGCCATATGGTACGTACACTGCGCGAGCACAATTCGATATCGGTCTGGCGAGGCAGAAACAGGGATCCAATGACGCGGCGGTCCAAGCCTACCAGGCAGTGATTGATAAGTTTCCGAATGAGCCAATTGCGGCGGATGCGCAATATCAGCTGGGTTACATCTGGTTCGAGGCGGCGCGGCTTGGCACTAACGATCAAGCTGCGATCACCAATGCAAAGACCGGTTTTGAGGATTTTCTCTACAAATATCCGAAGAGTGAGAAAGCAGCTACGGCCCGTGAGAATCTAAAAAGGCTGGAGCAGAAATCGACCGGCGACGCGTTTAAAATCGCCAAGTTTTACGATAAACAGAAACAGTATCGGGCAGCCGTCGTCTATTATAATGAAGTGATCCGGGAGCAGCCGGGCTCGAACGCAAGCGGACAAGCCAAGCAGCGGATCGATCAGCTTCGGAAGAAAGTTGGCGAATCTGTGCTTCAACCGGCGATCGCGGCGAAGGATCAAAAAAAGAAGCAAGTTGCTTCGCGGGGTGAAGAGGGTGCCGGTCGCGAAAGGCCGGCTCTGCGAGGGGGCGACAGTGAGGTAGCGCCTCTTCCACCGCCGGAGCAGGATGCAGGATTGCCGCCCCCGGCTTCATTATTGCCGCCAGCGACAACGGCACCGGAGCCGTCGCCGACGCCACCAGCGGCATCGTCGCCCTCACCCGAGCCCTCGGCATCACCAGACGCAGCGGTCTCACCCGCTCCGTGAAGCGTCTTGTCGCGGGCGCTGCAGTTTGTCTGATTTTCAGCGGTTGTCTTGGCTATCATATCGGGCCGGTTAAACCCGGATATCTGCACGATGTCCACACCATCGCGATCCCGATATTCGAAAACAAAACGCTGTTGCCGCGGATTGAAGCGCTCACCACGGGGACGGTAATCAAACAATTTCAACAGGACGGCACATACCAGATCGTGAGCGAGCACAATGCCGATGCTGTGCTAAAAGGGGAGATCTCAAGTATTACTCGGGCGCCGGCGCGGTCGGTTCGCGGGAACGTGCTGGCAACAACCGAGTTTAATCTCGTCATGCATGTGAGATACAAACTTGTTGCGCGCAACGGCACTGATTTGATGCCGAACGCGGAAGTCGTCGGTACGACCAGTTTCTTTGTCAGCAGCGACATCAGCACCGACGAACGTCAGGCCATTCCGCTCGCAGCCGAGGAGCTTGCGACACATCTCGTCACGCAGGTCAGCGAGGGCTGGTAATGCCCAGGGGCGACGAGAAACTTTGGGAGATCCTCAACGATAAGCTGGAGACACTGCGTGCGGCCAATTCGCTGGAAGAAGCGATTCGGGTAGGCGAAAGCGCGCTCGAGCTCGCGAAACGAACATTCTCCGCCCCGCGAATCGAGTTGGCGCTCAGCTACGAAAAGGTCGGTCTTTTGTACGACCAGAAAGGCGACCGCGATTCCGCCAAGCCATATCTGGTTAACGCCTACAAATTGTTCAACGCAGCCCAGCCGCCGGACCGGCATGCGCTCTTTCGTTCGGCCAGGCGGCTGGCGCGAATTTGCGATGAACAAGGCGACAGGGAGGATGCAATTCTTTTCTACGAAAAGGCAATTGCGGTTGCGAACCAGCTTACCGATCTGCCTTACACCGAACTCGGAACGCTTTTGAACAACGCCGCTCTTTCGTTTCGTAAAGCGGGCCGTGGCCGGGCCGCAGAACCCTATTATCTGCACGCCCTGAAGATTTACGAAAATCATCTTGGGCCGGAACACGCTGATGTAGCATCGGTCCTGAACAATATTGGGGTGTTCTACACCAACGAGAAACGCTTCAGTGAAGCTGAAAAGGCCCATCTTCGGGCGCTCGCGATAAGGGAGAAAACGTTGCCGCCAACTCATGCCGACATCGCCCAATCGAAATGCAACCTGGCGGTGGTTTATCATTCCCGCGGCGATTATCAACGGGCCTCCGAACTTTACCGCGCTTCGCTCAAAACGTGGGAAGAAGCGATGGCAAAACCGCCCAAGGAGTACGAAGTAGTTGCCTCCAATTACGCGGATCTTTTGCGCTCTCTGGGCGAGGCGAGAAAAGCGCAGGCCCTCGAACAACGTGCCCGCAAAAAGCGCCGCAGTTAAGCGGGCTTTGTAGTTGCGCCCCCGCCCACGATCAGCAATTTACCCACTGCTCTTTGCTCGCGTGGCGGAATTGGCAGACGCGTACGGCTCAGGACCGTATGGGGCAACCCGTGGAGGTTCGAGTCCTCTCGTGAGCACATTCACCGAAACTGCTTCTCTCAAGCAGGACAATAATGCCATTTGCGTGTCCGCAGATTTCGCTTCCCCTTGAGCAGGTGCAATGGCGATGAGCTTAAGCGTTAGCACAAGAGAGTTTCGCAGCGGTGACTACGATGCCGCCGTACAACTTTGGACGCGCGTTGATGGCGTGGAAGTAGCGGAAGGTGACTCCAAGGAAGATCTTGTCTCCTACATTTCTCGCAATCCTCACCTGAGTCGCGTCGCCGAAGACGGGTCGAGAATTGTGGGGGCGGTCTTATGCGGTCATGATGGCCGGCGAGGTTTCATCTACCATCTTGCAGTCGAACCTGCGTATCAGGGGAAGGCATTAGGCAGGCGGCTTGTCGATGAATGCCTGGATGGCTTGCGCCGGGCCGGTATTAAACGAGCTCTAATTCTCGTCGCGGCAGATAATCCCCGCGGCCGCTCTTTCTGGCGCGCCTCCGGATGGGAAGATGTTTCCGGAGCTCTCGTAATGGGTATAGACCTGTAGGTGCAATCGGTTGGTAAACCATTTGTCGCGAGGTAATAGCCTTGCAGGAAATCTGACTCCGCCTTGCGTGGCGGAAACAATTGACTGGTCTGCGATCCCCTAATTCAGGTTAATTGCCGTGAAATATGGGAAAATCGGCACCAGAAAATCAGTTGCCGATCCTCGGACACCAGGACAACAAAGAGGCGCCCGGCTGTTTTGAGCGCGGAACTTTGCAGCGTATGCATCTTAGTTCCGACACCGCGACAAGAGATGTCATAGGTAAATTAACGCATCAGCGGAACCATTCCGTCCGCGGCGATACCTATGGTGTTGTTTGCGCCATTATCTTTGGATTATTGATTGCGGCAGGATTGCTGGCGATTCGCCTGTTTCCGCAGGAGCACAACGCAGCCTCATCCAAGACACGTTTGCCGATGCCGTTGCCCGGGGCGACGTCTGCTCCTTCGGCTCCGCCGCTGGGCGCTCCTGCCGGCGTGGCGAGAAATCCGATTGATGTCGCCGCTTTTAGCAATGGCCTTGCTTATTCCCAATCACTCGCCGCAATCCGCTTGATCGAAAGGGGAACTATTTCTCCAAAGGCGGGCGGTTATTCCGCTACTTTCCAGTACGAACGTTTGAACAATCTGGAACGGATTCAGGTTCCAGGTGGCAACTTCGTCCGCAAAATGGGCGGCAGTTGGGTGTGTTCGACCGGTTGGGCGACGACGGGCACCCCGGCATCAGCCGATCAAACCAGCATGCTCACGGATCTAATGACAATGGCAATTGCACCATGGGAAAAGCGCCATCTTACCGACCCGGTAAAGACTCTGGCAGTGCCGAAGGAAGAGGCGAGTTTTAAGATTGTTTATTGTACAATTGCCGACGGATTTGGGCAGCGAATCTTTGCCTTTCATAGAGTGGGCCCTAATTTGCAACTGGAACGGTTCTCCGGCCTGGTCGGCAGCGGGAAGGACCAGATGCAGCTAACCCTCGAATGCGCCTATCCCGCCAGCACACCAGCCGGATCCGTTGAAAATGTCAGTGTTCCTTCGTCAATTGTAATTAAGACCCCTCAAACGAAGTCCAAGACAGGCCGGCAAACGGCGGGGTCGGGACGCAAGACGAGCCGGCCGTAATCACTGCGAAACTGAATAGCGGCGTCAGAAAAGCGGCAGCTGCTCTCCCTGTTCTGTTGTTTCCTCAAATCGGACACCTACTCCCATCAATCGAACGGTCTTGTCCGCGCGGCCGAACGCTTCTGTAAGAAGTTGCTGATAGCTAACCAGATTTGGACTAAACCCGGCCCGTTCAACCGTCGTGCGGGTGAAGTCGGCAAATTTCAATTTTACGAAAATTCCGCGAATCTTTCGAGTGGGCGCCTTCTGCGCAAGCTCGGCGGCGAGTTCTTCGAACAGCTCAGCCAGTTTTTCCTCACATTGATCCAATGTTACCAGATTAACCGGGAACGTTTGCTCGTTACTCAGGGATTTACGCGGCCGGTTCGGTTCCACCGTGCGATTATCGATGCCGCGGCACAGATCGTATAACTCCCAGCCAAATTTACCCAACGTCTCCTGAAGTTGTGCGCGTTCGAAGCGTTGAAGATCGGCGCAAGCTTTGATTCCAAGTTGCCGTAATTTCTCTTCAGTGACGGCGCCAATGCCCCATAGCTTCCTGACCGGTAGCGGCGCCATGAATGGCGCGATGTTTTCCGGAGTTACTTCATACTGCCCGTTCGGTTTGTTGATTTCCGAGGCGATCTTTGCCACGAGCTTGTTTGGTCCAATACCCGCCGACGCCGTTAATTTTGTCTCTTGGAAAATGAGGTCGCGAATCGTCTGCGCGAGTGAGCCAGGGTTTTTTGTCTGGGCGGTGACATCAAGATAAGCTTCATCGAGCGACAGTGCTTCCACCAATGGGGTGAAGCGATATAAAATGTCGCGAATAATGGCTGATTCCTTGCGATAAACATCGAATCGGGTGGGCAATACAATTAGCTTGGGGCATCTTTGAAGCGCCACAAAGGTAGCCATGGCCGAATGGATACCGAATGCGCGAGCTTCGTAATTACACGTCGTCAATACTCCGCGCCGATCACGTGCCCCTCCCACCGCCACCGGTTTTCCCCGCAGGGCGGGCCGATCCCGGATCTCGATTGCCGCGTAAAAGCAATCCATGTCGAGATGAATAATTCGACGGTCGGTCATCGGCGCCACAGGAACCAGTCTGTCTATTTTTCGGCGTAAAAAAAGTCACCGTCCGGGACAGGTGCGTGCTTCCTTTGCAGAATGAATGTCAGCTGCCTGCCGTTGTTCGGGGATCCTCTAATGCGAGTGCTTGAATAACGTTGCGCAAAGATGGGACAGCGGCTTCGTAAGAAGCGCGCTTTTCTTTACGGCATTCATTCCAGCCGATGAATTCGCACCTTTCGCCAGGCGATAACTGGAGATCGTCATGAAGCATCGGTTCAAAAAATCGAAGGTCGAGATCGAACCCTTCTGTCAGTCTAGCCATCGGAATATCAGGTATTTTGAGGTGGGCGTTCCGTGATTCGCGCGCCATCGCGACGATTTGCCGCCACGCTCGAACATGACAGACCCCCTGAAGCAGAGGTGTTCGGGTGTAGACATTCTTGTCGTAATTGTAATGCGACCAAAAGGCCGCCACGGCCATCATGATGGAAAAAATTCCTGCGCGCGTCCCGCCACGGCGAAAGAAGAGCATCATGACAACCAGCAGAATTCCGGCGACGAGAAAACTGGCCGGAACAAGGTAACGCGGACCAACCAGGAAACCATAGTCGCCCAGCCGGTCCGTTTCATAGATCTGACGCAAACCAATCATCACGATCCACCCAAAAAGGGCCGCGGTCGCGAAAACGTGGAGGATCATGCCGGTCGTCGCCGTTGCTGTTTTTCGGTGAAAAGCTGCACGTCCCAGTCGTAGCGCAATCCAGATCGCGGCCACGGCAATTAGGATTCCGAACGGCCATGGATCGCCAAAGATCTGGCGGTTAACTGGAAGGATGGAATTGACCCCGCCGAAACTCGTCGCGATTGCCAGGGGATAGAGGGTGATAAGAGCGATTGCTTCCGCAACGCTGGCGTGAAAAGCCTTATTACTTAGGGGGGACGGCGGTGAGCTCGATGGCAAGAGAAACATGCATAAGGCATGAGCGCTCCCCAGCAGCGCGACAAAAATCAGCGCCGCTATTAATTGCGATTTGAGGGGAGCAAACTCCGGAAGATAGCCACGTCGGATTCCGAGTAACAGAAGGCAAAAGATCAAGGCCGTCGCGGCGACGACGACGGCGCCCAGCCCGAGAAAGTGCATCGAGGCGTAAGCAGAGATGGCGGCCAGCCAAATCCAGCGGACCTCAGTAGGTCGACTCACAAGAGTCACCAGGCACCAAAGAGCGAATAAGACCAAGCTGATCCAGATAAGGTGAATAAAAAGAATGGGCCAGGCGATGAGCTCGTTCATCAGTGGCTGAAACGTGAGCAGCGCGGCGAATCCAGCGGCAAAGCTGTTGGCGGCGAAATCGCTCATCTGCCAGATCCGCGCCACGTCGCGAGCCAGCAGAAAGGTAAGAGTTGCTACCAGAGCCAGGGCGGCGATCTGTCGCGAGCGCCAGAGCCAATTGCGCATCCCGGCGACACGAGTGAACTCAAACTCGTTCGTGAATGCGATCGGGATGTAATGGCTATGATTTTGCATCGTCCAAAATGTTCGAAGCAGCTGATGCTGTTGTTCCTGGGAATCGTGAGCAAAACGCTGATACACACCGCTTTCCGCCCGTAATAATTTCATGTTTATGCGCCCAAAGCCGGCGATCGCAGCTCCCAGACAACAACAGAAGATCAAAACAAACCTGGCGTATGCTCGAAAGTTAACGTTCCCGGTCCTTGTGCCCATATTGCAGTCAGGGATTGTGTCACCGTTCGCGGGGAGGATGTATAGAAATTTCAGTAGTTTAACCTGCATTTTCTGCGCAAGGCGGGATTCTTGTTTCTTGCAAAGAGCCTTGCATGAGGGTCTCAATCGTAATTCCCTGTTTCAATCAACGGGACACGGTTGCCGGTTTTGTTTCGGCCTTTCCTGAAGCCACTCGGCGTCCCAATCCCAAGGGTAGCTTCCCGTGACGAATCGAACTACGGGAACAAGCAACCAGCAGCTACTTGCACGAAAGCATATTCTGAGCGAACGGCCGCCATTGAATTGGCCCGACGAAACTGCGCGATCACGCGATCCCGACACCGTTCGGGAAATGTTTGACCGGGTCTCTGGCCGCTACGATCTGGCGAACCACATCCTCAGTGCCGGCTGGGATTTTTGGTGGCGAAAACGCGCTACTGAAATTGTTGCGGGATGGAATCCAGGCTGTGTGCTTGACCTTGCAACGGGCAGCGGTGACCTGGCGATCTCGCTCCAGCGAAAACTTTCGCGGTCAAAAATCACTGGAGTGGATTTCTCGACTAAGATGATCGCGATCGCGCGGGGCAAAGGATTGCGCGACGGAATCGTTGCGGATGTCTTGCATCTGCCGTTTGCCGCTCAATCCTTCGATGCGGTGACAGTCGCATTCGGCTTAAGAAATATGCGAGATTGGTCGGTAGCGTTGCGGGAAATGCGGCGGGTGCTGACAAGCAATGGACATTTGCTTGTCATAGATTTTTCCCTGCCGGCAAACTTCGTCATTCGGGCTGTTTATCGATTTTACCTGCACAGAGTTCTGCCCCGCCTCTGCGCATTAATCACTGAAGAAAAAGCGGCTTATCAGTACCTCGGCGCATCCATCGAAAACTTTCCAATTGATCGGGCAATGTGTGATCTGATCGAAGCGGCTGGCTTCGCCAACGCAACCGCGACACCTCTGACGGCAGGAATCGTTACTCTTTATACTGCCGAAGCTTCCGTGCTCCAGTGCTTCGACGCGGGGCGAATTCTCAAATCGTAAGGTGCTGACCTCACGAGCCCGGTACGGGGGTCGAAGAAGGTGAGGCGCTCGGCGATATAGCTGCAGGCGTGCTCGGCGGCGGCGAAGCACTCGGCGTCGGAACCAACGGAAGCCGCAGCGCATTGAAATCCGGATTGCTGATAACGAATGTCCCGTCTCGCTCTTCTGTTCGGGCCAGCCACATTCCATCTCCGGCCGCCCCACCGACAGTCACTTTATGGACTGCTTTGTCGTCCGGCGAAGTGGTAAACGTAATTACCAGCGGTGGCCTCTGAAAAGCCTGCGGGGGCACGTTATTCCCGACCCACCGAACGGCATGAAGGCCAGCAAGCGTATTTATGAGTGATTGCACGTTCGCGGTGTCGATCGGCCCGGTTCCCGTTGCCCATTGCCACTGGTTATTTGGACCGCGCACAAAACTTAACTCACGATCTCCTGCAACGGAGAAGCGATGGACCTGTTCCGGCTTGAACTTGAAAATGGCCAGCTCCTGCCATTGCAGTGGATCGGCAAAAATGTTGTCCAGCAACGTCCGGCGGACAGCAATTATAAAAGGTTCTTCGCCAATTCGCGCATATACGTTTTCACCGTCGATTTTTCCAAATGCAATCGTCGCCATCGGATGTTCGCCTGCGTTTGTCTCCGCCGTATTTTCGGACGCGAATGAACTGAGAGTGAGCGTCAATTGGGGCTTATCCAGACCATACTTCGGCAGATCAGACGCAACCTCCTCAATAAATTTTGTGAGTTGCTCGCCGGAAAGCAGATCGATCAACCGCCGGACTTCACCTCCATTTGCCGCCGCGTTGTCGCGGTTTGCAATCGTCCAGCTTTCCCCTTTGCGCGCGAGGATAGTCTTGGTTTTTCCAGGGACGTCGATGGTGATGCGGTCAAGCTGATTCTCATCAAAGCGCACCAGATGGCGGTCGCGCAGATCGTTTGGCTTGGTATTAAGCACCTCTTCGATTTTCTTCGGCAGGGTGTAAACAAAGTTCCGCGACGCGAAACGGACGTAGACCTGATCCTTCTGGCCTTCCGGCACTCCGCCGATTTGCAAGACCTGCCCTTGCTTATCGTCCGCCCCCAAAATCGTAACCGTTCCGCGCGGCTCCGTCAGTCCGTAGGGATGCAAATCGCCGCGATCATCGGCTACGAACTGTTGGATTCGGCTGGTCGTGATTTGGGCGAGCAAATCATTTACCTTTTGGTCGTCGGCCCGGGCCCGCAGTGGCTTGATAATCTGCCAGTGATCCCCCTGTTTCTGCAGCTCCATCTCCCCGGCGGGCGTCTTCAGTGTGACCCGCGTCACTTGAGTAGCTATTGCATCAGTCAGTTTCCGGTCGCGGAATTCCTCCGGTTTTTTCGAGATCGCGGTTTTGATATTGTCGTTCGCGAGGAAGACATTCTTAGAGTTCTCGAATCGAACGTAGATTCGGTTCTCGAGCGCCGCGTTGTTGCCGAATAGAATTTCCGGCGGGGCCGTCTCGCCCTGCAACTTCAGGCGCAGCTTCGCTTTGGACAGGCCGTAATCCGCCATTTTGTTTTTGTCGGCTTCGGTTTCTTTCGCTGTGATCGTCGCTTCCTTTTTCCAGTCCTCCAGCTCGAAGAGCAAATTCTCAATCACAGAATTGTCGGCCAAATCGTTAACCGGGGACTGCAATCGCCATTTCTTATCGAGTCGTTTCAACTCGATCCGTTCGTCGCCGTTCTGAATGACGATCCCATTGATTTTGTCCCGCTCGAAGTTGAGAACGTTTTGCGCGCGCCGCGCGGCTTCTTCCGTGTTGGGTCGTTTACTCTCGTAGAACTTGATGTAGGCACCAATTCCTGCAACGAGCAAAAGCAAGACGACTGTGGTTCGCGTCTTCATCGGGAAATTAGGCGCGACGCTTCCACCAAACGCCGAATCCGATGAAAGCGGGCACGAGCGGCATTAACACCAGAATGATCCAGCGCAGATTGCGCAACGCCGTCTGGTCGAGACTGAACGTTAATGCCTTCGGAACTTTGGGAGCGATTCCGATCAATTGCTCGCGACTACTCAGCCAATTTACGCTGCCCGACATGAAATCGAGCGCCTGCTGATCCTGCGTCAGCGCGTTGTCCTGAACAAAGGTAGCGTTCGATACCACAACCATCCGGGCGGAGTTAACCTGCACGCGCTGATCGGTGCTGGCCCCTTTTTCGACCGAGACCGCGATGTAGAGCGGAGCGGCGTGGTCTCGGTTTGCGTCAAACTGCAATTTCGACGGGTCATCTGAATTGTAGTCGACTTCGCCCCAGTAGCCTTCTTCCGCCTGAGCCAACGGCTGCAACTGAATTCCGGCTCCACGCACACGGTCCTTTTCCAGCGTCAGCGAACAGGTACCGCCATAGAATGGCGCGCGGACATCGGCCAGCCGTTTCGTAATGGGAGAATCGGGCAGAAAACGTCCGATGACATCGCGCACTCGCGCCATTTCTTGAATTCCGGTCCGCACCACCGCCATGAGACGGTCGTCATTCACGCGAACTCCGAGTTCGTTTAGAAATGCGTTCAGTTTCGGCGTTTTGGCAGCGGGATCGAGCAGAAGCAGCACGCGTCCCTGCTTATTCCAAAAATCGCGCAGCAACTGCATCTCGCGATCGGAGAAATCGTATTGGGGGCCGATGATCATGATCGTTTTCATGTCGGCCGGAATCGCGTCCACGTTGAATAAATTGAGTTCCTGGATCTTGATGTTTTCGTTTTCAATAAATGCCTTCAGGATTGAAATCGGACTTCCCGCTGCGGGCTGTGCCATGGGCCCGGCCGGAACGTCTGCGATCGGCGGTTCCTTGTGGCCGAGCACGTAACCAATCGTGTTCTTCTTTCCTTCGGTCAGATCGATGATCGCGCTGGTGAGTGCTTGCTCGCCTTTGAATGCGGTGATTCGTGGTCCTTCGCCAAATTGCATGCCGCTCTGGTCGATCTCCGCCATCTCGGAGGCCTTTACCGTCTTGTTCCGGCCCTCGTAATCGAGCACCAGCATGCTTTCGCCCGTGACGATTTTATACTTATCTACGATCTCCTTGGCCCGGGAAATGTTCCGTGCCGGATCAATCTGTTCGACGTCTATCTTTCCCTTGGCCGCATATTGATACTCGGTCAGGAGATTTTGGACGTCATTGGTAATCGGTGTTTCGGGCGCGAAGAAAACGGTAATGCGCAATTTGTTGTTCAGGGTCGAAAGAACCCGGTTCGTTTTGTCCGAAAGCGCATATTTTTTGTCGCGCGAGAAGTCCCACCGGCGGTAATGCTCGAATCCGAGATAGTTCACCATTGCGGCCAGAAAAAGCAGGAGAACGATCTGGAGAACGACATTGGTGCCGATCTGGAGGCGATGGATCGTTTTTTGTTTCTGCGGCATCGTTAAAGCCTCCACTTACGCGACTGAAAGACCTGGTAGGTGAGCGCGAGCATGACCACGGTCATGCTGGTGTAGAGCACGATTGGCCGGGTATCGATCTCGCCCCGTGAGAGCGTGCCCATGTGTTCGATGGCTGAGAAATAGCCAAGCAACTGTCGTGTGCTCGAACTGACATCCAGCAGAATGAAGGAAACTAGCCCAAGGAAGAAGAGCAGGGTAATCGCGCAGAAAGAAATTACCGCGGCAATGATTTGATTCCGCGTCAGAACGGAAGCGAAACAGCCGACGCTGAGATAGAACATTCCCAGGAGGAGAAGCATCAAGTACGAGCCCCAGTAGGCGCCGCTCGATGCCGCAGCCGGCTGATGCGTTACGTATTGAAAAATTGCGAAGTAGAGAATCGTCGGAACCCAAAGCACGACATAAAAGATCAGCGCGCCAAAAAACTTCGAAAGAACAACCTGCCAATCGCGCACCGGCGCGGTCATCAGCGGTTCAATCGTGCCGAGCTTAAATTCCTCGGCAAACAATCGCATCGTGATGAGTGGAAAAATCAGAACGAAGGCGAACCAGAAAAAAACCGAATTGAAGAACGCCTCCTGGACCGAATAGGGGACCGGCCGTTGATTCATAAACGAGATCTGAAAATAGAAATCAACGCCGCTCACGATCAGAAAAAAAAGCAGGACGATGTAAGCGATGGGCGAGTAAAAATAACTCATCACCTCGCGGGAAAGCAGAGTTAGGAATTTACGCATCGATCTCGCCCTTCCCTATCACGTCAGAAACAACGCAGCGTCCTGTCATCCCGAGGCGCGAAGACGGCGAGGGATCCCACACGCACTCCTGGTTCACGCATATCATGCTAATTCCGCGCCAACAGTTCTCATGAGGCCCCTCGCTTCGCTCGGGATGACAACGCTCTCTCGTCATATCTCGTCCGAGTGAGTGATTTCGACGAACACGTCTTCGAGGGTGGCGCGACGCGCCGTCAACTCGCGGACGTTCCAGTGGCGATCCCGCGCCAATTTAAAAACTTCTTCGCGCACGTCGCCACCCGATTCCACCCGCAGCGCAAACAATTTCCAGTCACCCTCGTCGCTCACTGTCACGTCGCGGACTCCTGGGATTTTTTTCAACTCGGTTGCACCGTCGTCGGCCCCGGTTTTCGCTTCGAGCGCCACGCCACCGGCCGTGCGAATGCGGCTGAGCAAATTCTCCGGCGTATCGCACGCTTCGATCCGGCCGCGATGAATGATAATGACACGGCTGCAGGTCATCTCGACCTCCGGCAAAATGTGCGTGGAAAGCAGAATCGTATGTTGTTTGCCGAGGTTCTTGATCAGTTCACGGACCTGTCGGATTTGGTTTGGGTCCAGCCCGCTGGTGGGTTCATCCAGGATCAACAGGTCTGGCTCGTGCACGAGCGCGTCAGCTAATCCGACCCGTTGCCGATAACCTTTTGAGAGCGCGCCGATCAATTTATTTTCGACCTCTTTCAAACCGCAGAGTTCTTTCACGTCCCCAACTCGCTCGCCGATTCGCCGGTGTCGAATACCCTTCAACGCTGCGCGATAATTCAAGTACTCCGTTACTCGCATGTCGTTATAAAGCGGAACGTTTTCCGGCATGTAACCAAGATGGGCCCGGGCCTGGAGCGATTGCTCGAAAGTATCGAAACCGGCAATGCTTGCCCGGCCGGAAGTAGGAGGCATAAAGCTGGCCAGAATACGCATTGTCGTCGTTTTACCCGCGCCATTCGGTCCGAGAAAACCCATGATCTCCCCTTTACCGACCTCGAAGTTGAGGTCGCGAATGGCAGCCTGGCCCGCGTATTTCTTGGTGAGGTTTTGGACTTTAATCATCGGAATAGTTCAGTGAGACAACTTCGGACGCGCTGCGTTGTCGAAAAAATTCAACGCGCTGTCAACGAAACGGTTTGAATTTGTCGAGTACCATCGCTGCGGGCAATCCCGATAACGAAATCCACGCGTGAACCGCTTTGTGCCCGTCCCAGCCAGCTTTCAATCGCTTTTACAGAATTCACGTCGTGGCGGCCTATTCGATATATGACCAGTCCGCGCTCAATCCCCGCTTCGTCGGCGGGGCTGCCGGGTTCGACTGCGCTAACCAGCACTCCGCGCCCAGGAATCAAGCCGAGCGCTTCAGTGAGCTCGGTCGTCAAATCCTGCAATTGCATTCCGAAGAAGCGATCGGCATTCGTTGCAGCAGGCTGATTCAGGTCGGCGTGCTGCTGCGCAGGTGGCTGTCCCTGTGCGATTTTCTTGAACTCAGTGACCGCTTCACGCACCGCTTCGGCTGGAATGGCAAAACCGACACCCTGCGTCGGAACTCCTTGTGGCGTGAACGCCATTTTCGCCGAACTTACACCGACGAGACGACCGCTGATATCGATCACCGGACCGCCCGAATTCCCCGGATTAATCGCGGCGTCGGTCTGGAGCAGGTTTTTGTAATCGATATTTTCGATAGTGACGTCCCGCTTCATTCCGCTGAGTACGCCGCGACTGATCGAACTGCCATAACCGACTGCATTACCAACCACCATGACGGTTTGGCCGAGCAGATTTGGGGAAAGATTCTCGAGGTTGATGAAAGGAAACCCGGTTTTGCCTTCGATCTTAATGAACGCGAGATCTTTTTTGGCGTCACCGGTGATATAGCGCGCGTTGTAGACTTTACCGTCGCTGGTCGTGACCTCGATCTTCAGATCGGCGGCCCGTTGCACCACGTGCTCGTTAGTCACGATGTAGCCGGCCGGATCGACGATGAATCCGGAGCCGAGACTCTGGAGGCGCTGGCGAACCTCCCGCGGTTGACTCTGATAATTGCCAAAGAATTGGGCCGCAAAATCCTCAAATGGATCGCGCACCTGTCGCCGCACAATTCGCTCGGCGTTAATATTTACTACTGCAGGCATCACCTTCGCCACTGCCAGTACCGTCGGTTCCGAGGCCGGATCGGCCGCGGAGGGTGAAGGCGTCGGCACGGGCGGCTGAGCCGGGACAGCTTTCGTGAGAAGCGTAATGGAACTTAATATCGCCAGACGCAGCGGAAGGCGCATCGGCGAGCAAGTAACGGAGCACGCTTCGCGCTGTCAACTTGCCCCTTGGCCCGATCATGCGGAGATTTATGCCGGAGATGCATTCATCGTTCGCGACAAGGCTGAACCTTGATCTGCTCGAACAGAATTATGAGCGCTGGCTGAAAGATCCCGGGTCGCTCGATTCGGGATGGTCGGCTTTTTTCGAGGGATTCGAGCTAGGCAACCTGAAAATGCGCAACGGCGCACCAGTGCCTGCGGTCGAGTCCCGTCTTGATGCGCCGGAACGTCCTCTTCAGACGCGGATCGACGGCCTCGTTTACGCGTATCGCATACTCGGTCATACCATCGCGCGGGTGAATCCGCTTGCAGATAGACGACCGGAGAATCCGTTGCTCACGCTTCGCGAATTTGGACTGAGCGACAAGGATCTCGATCATGTCGTTTCGTCCAAGTTCTTTCTGGAAAATCGGCCGATGACGCTGCGCGAAATGATCGCGCTGCTGGAGCGTATTTATGCCGGTTCGATCGGAGCGGAATTTCAACACATTCAGAACACGCGTATCCGCGATTGGGTTCGGCATCGTCTTGAATCCCGCATCAGTGAACCGCCCGTCGCGCGTGAAACGCAGATCGCGTTGCTTCGTTCATTGCTCGAGGCGGAGATGTTCGAAGTATTTCTTCACACCCGTTATGTCGGACAAAAACGCTTCTCTCTGCAAGGGGTGGAAGGGTTGATGATCGTGCTCGACACTCTGCTGCATAAATGTCCGGGGGATGGGGTGGAGGAGATTTGCATGGGCATGGCGCACCGCGGCCGCCTGAACGTGCTGGCTAATTTCCTGAAGAAGTCGCTGCAGGTGATCTTCACCGAGTTCAGCGAAAATTACCTTCCTGACCTGGTCGCCGGCGACGGCGACGTAAAATATCACCTCGGTTATCGGACGGTGCGGAAGCTGGCAGAGGGGGCGGAGGTGGAGATTCGCCTTTCGGCAAACCCGAGCCATCTCGAAGCTGTCGATCCGGTGGTGGAGGGGACCGCCCGTGCCCGGCAACGGATCCGGGGCGATACGGAACATCGACGCAAAGTTTTGCCCTTGCTGTTACATGGCGATGCCGCTTTCGCCGGCCAGGGAATCGTCGCGGAAACATTGAACATGTCCCAGCTCGCCGGCTACTCGACCGGCGGAACAGTGCACGTGGTCGTGAACAACCAGATTGGATTCACGACCCTCCCGGAAGACGCCCGCTCATCCATGTACGCCACCGACATCGCGAAGATGATAGAGGCTCCGATCTTGCACGTGAACGGAGAGGATCCACTCGCCTTGAAATTCGTTACCGAAATGGCGCTCGATTTCCGCCAGGAATTCGGACGCGATTTCGTTATCGACATGTATGGCTATCGCAAATATGGCCACAACGAAGGCGACGAACCATCCTTCACCCAACCCGATCTTTACGACCGAATCGAAAAGCGCCCTTCGGCTGCAACTCTCTACAAGCGAGACCTTCTCAAATCCGGCGTGCTGAGCGCGGATGACCTGGCGTCGCTGGAAACAGAGTTCGAGCTTCGGTTGGAAATGACTCTCGACGAAGCGAAGGCGATCGAGAAGGAGAAGGCTGGCGACAAGGCCAAGTTTAAAGAATCGACGGCCGTGTTTCAGCCGAAATACACGGCAAAATCGCCGCCGACCGCAATCAGCAAGGAGCAACTGGAAACCATCATCAACGGGCTTACTCGCGTGCCGGAAGGATTCCATATTTTGCCCAAGATCAAAAAAATGCTGGTGGATCGGCGCCGCGAAATTTTGAAAGCGGAAGGTCCATACGATTGGGGATTTGCCGAAGCGTTGGCCTTCGGATCGTTGTTGCTCGAGGGGGTGCCGGTCCGTTTATCTGGCCAGGACAGCCGGCGCGGCACGTTTAGTCATCGCCACGCTTTCTGGTACGATTCCAAGACGGGAGAACCTTATTTGCCACTGATGCATCTGGCCGAGAACCAGGCGCGCATTTGCATTTATAACAGTCTGCTTTCGGAAGCGGCCGTGCTCGGGTTCGACTACGGCTATTCGCTCGATTATCCGAACATGCTCTGCCTATGGGAAGCACAGTTCGGTGATTTTGTGAACGGCGCGCAGACGATTATCGATCAATTCATTGTTTCGGCGGAGTCGAAATGGCAACGTCCGAGCGGGATTGTTCTCCTTCTACCGCATGGCTACGAAGGCCAGGGACCGGAGCACTCGAGCGCACGGCTGGAGCGCTTTCTTCAGGCCTGCGCCGAAGACAATATCCAAGTCTGTAATCTCACGACCTCGGCCCAATATTTTCATGTTTTGCGCCGGCAGATGAAGCGCGATTTTGTTAAGCCGCTCATCATCATGACGCCGAAAAGCCTGCTCCGAGCGGAGTTCGCGGCCTCGCGCGAAGAAGATTTCACCAAGGGAAAGTTTCTCGAGATCATTCCGGAAACAGCCAAGCTCGATAAAGTCGACCGGATAATTTTGTGCTCGGGCAAAGTCTACTATGACTTGCTTGCACAGCGGGAAAAACAGCAGATCCGCAACAGCGCTATTATCCGCGTGGAGCAGTTATATCCGCTCATCGATAAAAAATTGCGCGATGCGGTCGAGGCGTTTCCAAAACAGGCACGTCTTGTTTGGTGCCAGGAAGAATCACAGAACATGGGCGGTTGGACATTCATGGAGCCAAGGTTACGGGCAATGTTTGGTCGCGACATTGCCTACGCCGGCCGCGATCCAAGCGCCAGTCCGGCAGTAGGGTCGCTGGCTCGGCACAAACGCGAGCAAGCCGCGCTGATTGCCGAGGCATTTTCGATTGATCGCGCCTGATCGGTCGGAGTTAAAAGTCGACCGCGCGATTTTCTTGCGCTTAGTTAGCGGCCAATGAGCGTGCAGGTGAAAATTCCGGCTGTTGGCGAATCGATAGCCAGTGGAGTTGTTTCGGTCTGGCACAAGAAGAACGGGGAGCGAGTGAGCAAGGGCGACCCGCTTTTCACACTCGATACCGATAAGGTCTCGACTGAGATCGTTGCCGAAATCGATGGCGTGTTGGAAACGAAGGCGGCCGAAGGCCAGGAAGTAAAGATTGGTGAAGTCGTCGCGGTAATAAATGATTCTGCTCCGGCTGCAACGGAGCCGCCGGCGGAGAAAACCAAACCGGAGGCGGGTCAACCTCAACCGCGGCCCGCTACACGAAAAGAATCGAAGGATTCACAGACTTTATCGCCAGCCGTTCGTCGCATTGTTGATGAGGAGAAGCTAGATCCGGCCGCGATTTCCGGGTCGGGCAGGGGCGGCCGCATCACCAAGGGCGACGCGCTCTCGGCCGCAAAAAATCGCGAGCCAAAGCCGCCGGACAAGCAACCAATCGCGGCAGCCGAGATCATCGAACCTGAGCTTGCAAGCGGAGAGCCAACCGATGGCCGGGTCACGCGCAAACGGATGTCGCCGTTGCGTCGGAAGATCGCGCAACAACTGGTGATGGCGCAGCATACGGCCGCGATCCTGACAACGTTCAACGAATGCGACATGAGCGAGGTGCAATCCCTGCGCGCGCATGCGCAGGAAGCGTTCACGAAAAAATACGGGTTAAAACTTGGATTCATGTCGTTTTTCGTGAAAGCGACAGTCGCGGCCTTGAAAACAGTGCCTGCGCTTAATGGCCGGATCGAAGGCGACGACTTTGTGCAGAACAATTTTTACGATATCGGCGTCGCCGTCGGGACGGAGCGCGGCTTGGTAGTCCCTGTTGTGCGCGACGCCGACAAGAAATCATTTGCTGATTTGGAGCGGGACATTGCCGATTTCGCCAAGAAAGCACGGGAAGGGAAGCTGAAGATTGAGGAGCTGCAGGGCGGGACGTTCACTATCTCTAACGGCGGCGTTTACGGATCGCTGTTGAGCACGCCAATCTTGAATCCGCCGCAAAGCGGAATTTTGGGAATGCACAAGATCATGGAGCGACCGATTGCGACCAATGGCGCTGTCGTGGTTCGGCCGATGATGTACATTGCTCTCAGCTACGACCACCGCGCGGTGGACGGTAAAGAAGCGGTCACTTTCCTGGTGAAAGTGAAGGAAGGAATCGAAAAGCCGAATACTTTGCCGATCGATTTTTGATAGTTGCATTTTCGCACTGGCGAACCCGTCCTTTGGCATTCCGAGCGGAGCCGAGGAATCTCATATTTATCGCTTGTAATATAGCAAGAGATGTCTCGGCTTCGTTCGACATGGCAAAAAGCGCTGTAGTGTGCGCTGTCTGCAGCGCATTTGATTTCATCCTGTGTCCGCTGAGGACAGCGGACGCTACAGCATCGCCTTGAATTCGGTCGGAATGATAAAAGCGAGCGTTTTGTGCAACTTGTCATCTCGAGCTTAGCCGAGACATCTCTTGGTATTCAATGCGACTTCCAAGGCAAAGTGGGTTTGACGGCAAATTCATCATCGCAACGTGCGCGCTGCGTTTGTTCGCGCCGTTGCTTCGGCTAATAGTAAAAGATTCCTCCGCTTTGATCGGAAGGACACTGTAACGATATGGACAAATTTGATGTCGTGATCATCGGTTCGGGGCCTGGCGGCTATGTCGCGGCCATTCGCGCGGGTCAGCTTGGGCTCAAGACGGCGCTTGTCGAAAAAGACAAGGAACTTGGTGGCACCTGTCTGAACGTGGGCTGCATCCCGAGCAAGGCCCTCCTTACCTCCAGTGATCATTTACATTTTGCACAAAAGGAGGCAGCCAAACACGGCATCGTGATTGAGAACGCCCATGTCGATATGGCCAAAATGATGGCCCGAAAAGATAAGGTCGTGAAGACCCTCGTTAGTGGAGTCCGTCAATTGATGAAAACAAACAAGGTGACGGTTTTCGACGGCTTCGGAACGATCATGGCGCCGGGGAAAGTTTCGGTTAAATCGTCGGCTGGCCAGCAGGAACTCGAGACCAAAAACATCATCATTGCGACTGGTAGCGCGCCAATCGAGCTGCCGTTTGCGAAGTTTGATCGCCAGACCATTGTTAGCAGCACCGAAGCGCTGACGTTCCCGGAGCCGCCGAAGAAATTTCTCGTGATCGGCGGCGGGTCGATCGGTCTGGAGCTGGGCTCAGTTTGGAATCGGCTCGGTAGTGAAGTGACGGTGGTGGAATTCTTGTCTCGCATTGCGCTCGGATTCGATCTCGAGCTTTCCAGCCTGCTCCAGCGGTCTCTCACAGCGCAGGGGATCAAGTTTCATCTCGAAACCAAAGTGACCGGAGTGAAAGTCGCGAACGGTAGCGTCACTGCCACAGCTAAGAAAGGTAATGATGAAATAACATTCGAGGCGGATAAGGTGTTGGTGTCAGTCGGACGCAGACCGTTCAGCGAAGGAGTCGGCGCCGAGAAAATCGGCGTCGAATTCGACGAACGGAAGCGAATCAAAGTTGATGAACATTTCCGCACGAACGTGGAAGGCATTTACGCAATCGGGGACGTGATCGCGGGTCCGATGCTGGCGCACAAGGCCGAAGAAGAAGGGATCGCCTGCGTGGAGAACCTCGCCGGCAAATCCGGTCACGTAAATTACAACGCTATCCCCGGAATCATTTACACCAATCCGGAGCTAGCCGGTGTCGGCATTACCGAGGACGAAGCCAAGGCAAAAGGTATGAATGTGCGCATCGGGAGGTTTCCATTCCGTGCAAATGCGCGTGCGCTGGCCAACGAAGATGCGGAAGGTTTGGTCAAATTCGTAGCTGATGCGGAAACTGATCGCGTTTTGGGAGCTCACGTTCTCCAGCACGCCGCTTCCGAACTGATCGCCGAGGTAACTTCAGTGATAGAATTTGGCGGCAGCAGTGAGGATCTGGGGCGAACCTGCCATGCACATCCAACATTGAGCGAAGCGGTCAAAGAAGGCGCACTCGCAGTGGAGAAACGTGCCCTCCACATCCTGAACCGGTAAATGGCTGACGAAGCAAAAAATCTTTCCGGCGCCGAGGAATACGTCTCCCTCTCAGTTGAGATTGAGGGGCCGATTGCACCCGCGATTGAGAAAGATATCAGGGAAGGGATCGGTAAAGCGGAGGGGGTGATCCCGGATTCGCTTCATCTGAGCGAAAAGACGATCACCCTTTGCTACGATCCGGCACAGAGCAGCAAAGAAAATCTGACGAACCTGTTAAAACAGGCTGGTGTGAAATTAAAGACGGCCGAGACTGATCGCGCGCCGCTTCTTTAAAAGCTACATGTGTTGCCGTCCGGCCTCGTGTCGACGGCTTTTCCGAGGTGGGCGATTAGCCAATCGCCCGGGCGGTTCGGTGAACCGCCCCTACCGAGCTTAAGGCTGTAGGGTCCGCTGTCCTCAGTGGATATCGGGCCGTTGTGCGCGCCGGGCTTTATATGGGGCTGCGGACAGTGCAGGCCAGGCAATCTTCCGCTTAGTTTTTATTCTGATGACCTTCCACCAGAATCATCCGAGTCTTGGCGGTGCGATGACGCATTTTGCGCGGCTCAGCGTACTCCGGTGAGTTCAACCAAGCCTTGGCCTGGCCGATATTTTCAAATTCCAAAACCACAATTCGTTTCGGATTCCAATCGCCCTCCAGGGTCTCGCAGATCCCGCCGCGCACGATGTATTTTCCGCCATATTTTTCCACCGTCGCGCCGGCCATCTTTTTGTATTCCTCGTATTCGACCGGCTCGGTCACTTCGAGATCGACAATAATGTAGGCGGGCATGGGGGTTAGGTTGCGCTTTTTGACTCGCGTCGCGCAATCACGATTCGTGTCGCTATTCCGGAGATGGCGCAAACGACAGCACCGAAACCAATGGCGAAAGGAGTGCTGATCCAGTGCGCCACCAGGCCAGCTTCGAGACTTCCCAGCGGAATCATGGCCCCGAACACGAGCGACCACACGCCCATGACGCGTCCGCGCATATCGTCGGGAACAATGGTCTGGAGCACCGTGTTTGACGTCGCGAAAAACAACAACATGCCAAATCCAGCCAGAAGCATAAAGAATAACGCGAGGTAAAAATTCCGAATAAAGGAGAACGCGAGCACGGCGACAGAAAAGAGATAAATCCCGCCGAGCGCCAGTTTCCTTGGAGTAAGTAGGTGCCCGTAGGCCGCGACCAGCAGCGCCGCAATAAAAGCACCAATCCCGCTGGCTGACATGAGTACGCCATATCCGTTGGGCCCGCGGCCGAGGACGTCGCGCGCGAAAGCAGGCATGAGCACAGTGTAGGACCAGCCGAAAATGCCAACGACGAGAAAAAGCAACAGGATCGTGCGAACCCGCTGATGTCTTAGCGAATAGACAATCCCGCTCCAGGCGTGTTGTGCGGCAGAGGTTGATTGGGCCGGACGCTCGAATTCAGGTAATCGCATCATCAAAAAGCCCGCGATAACCGCGATAAAACTCAGTCCGTTGAGGAAGAAACACATCGAAACACCGACCGCACTAATCAACAAACCGGCAACGGAGGGGCCAACTACCCGCGCGCCATTGACGATCGAGCTGTTCAAGGAGATTGCGTTCAGCAAATCCTCCCGGCTGGTCATTTCGACCGTGAAAGACTGGCGCGTGGGCATATCGAATCCCATCGCCGCACCGTTGAGCGCGGCAACAATGATTACGTACAGGGGAGTGGCAAAATTCAGCCAAACGCCGAGCGCGAGCACGAACGCGCACAACATTTGCGCGCTCTGCGTCCAAATCAAAATCGTCCGCTTTGGGTGGCGGTCCGCCAGCGACCCTCCCCAGATGGAAAAAATTATCATCGGCGCCGAACCGATCGCGGCAACTGCGCCGAGAAGAAGTTTTGAATTCGTAATTTCGTAGACGTACCAGCTCATCGCGGTTTGCTGCATCCAGGTGCCGACGAGCGAGACAAGCTGTCCCCAGAAAAACAGCCGGTAATTGCGATGGCGTAGTGCGCGAAAAGTGGTTCGCCAACTGACCGCCCCAACCGGCAAGCGGTGCTGACGTCCGGTATGATCTTGCGGAACCCGCGCCGTTTCCGTCGTGGCCATTCTCAACGTTTAATCGCGTTCCCCGTTCTCAACGGGCGCGTCGCATAATGGCGTCGATTTCGCGCAGGTCGTCTGCAGCCAGTTGCCAGGAAGCCGCGTCAGCGTTGGCTCGAATCTGTTCCGGTTTACTCGCCCCAGCAATCACTGAGGCAACGGTTCCATGAGAGAGAAGCCAGGCAAAAGCCAGTTCGAGAATGGTGTGATTGCGCCGTTCGGCGAATGTTATCAATTCCTCAACCACTTCGAGATTCTTGGTGGTGAAAATTTTCGGACCGAATCCTTCTGCGGCACGACTGCCTTGCGGCGGCTTCTTGCCAGCCCGGTACTTCCCGGTCAGCAACCCGTTTGCGAGCGGAAAATAAGGCAAAAAGGCGAGCCCACGTTTTTCACATTCTGCCAACACGCCTTCTTCCGGTTCGCGGTGAAACAGACTAAATTCGTTTTGCACGCTAACGAAGTGTGCGCGGTCTCTCGCCGCCTCCGCTGCTTCACGAATTTGTTCAACCGTAAAATTCGAACAGCCGATCTCACGAACTTTTCCCGCGCGCACGAGTTCGTCCAGAGCGCCGAGCGTGTCGGCGATTGGCGTTTTCGGGTCCGGCTGATGGAGTTGGTAGAGATCAACTCTATCTGTGCGCAAACGACGGAGGCTGGCCTCCAGCGCGCGATGCACATACTCCGGAGATGCGCCTTGCTTACCTTTCCCCATTTCCATCCCGAACTTGGTGGCAATGATCACGCGATCACGCCGGCCGCTTAGTGCGCGCCCGAGAAATTCCTCGCTCGATCCAGTTCCATAGCGATCGGCGGTATCGAAAAAATTAACCTCGGAGGCAATCGCCGCGTCCACTACTTTGGCCGCCGCAACGGCATCAATTCGCCAGCCGAAATTATTGCAGCCAAGGCCAATCACCGAGACATTCAGCGATCCAATTTTGCTTGTTTGCACCGATCAAGTTCCCGCGGGGGCAGGCAACTGCAAGTTTCGGCGCGGATAAATTCTGCTGCGATACCGAAAGTATTTGGGAGCACACACAAGCCAATCCTGCAGCACTCGAATTAACGCTGGTAACAATACGTCGATGGCTGCTCCTGGCCGATCGCTTATTCCCGTGAAGCAAAACGAAAGACGCAGCACACAATGCAATCCTCGCGCAAATCAAGCTGCTGTAGCGGTTCGCTGTCCCCAGCGCATCTAAGCCGGAACAGCAGCTGGTAACGGGCGGTTCACCGAACCGCCCCGGTCGAGCCCAGGCCCGACCGGCTGAATCAATCGACCGTGCCTCAGGGCTCGCTATTCTTCAACTCCGAGCGGAATAACAAAGGAATCGCGAAAGCCGGCGTTAACACAGTAAAGCCGTGGCGATAGAGAGGAGTGGTGTAAATTCTCCCGTGATCAGCACTCACGGCATCCTTTTGCGCAAGCGACGTCTCAGCGATACCAGCTTGATTGTTTCCTGGTGCACGAATCTAATGGGCGTGATTCAAACGGTGGCCCGCGGCGCGCGCCGCCCCAAAAGTCCGTTTGCCGGGCGACTCGATTTATTTTTCGAAGGGGATCTCTCGATTGCACTGAGTCGCAAATCGAATCTGCACACCTTACGGGAAGTCGTAATTGTAAATCCGTTTGGCGGAATCCGTACCAATTATCTCCGAACGCAAACGGCGTCATACTTTGTGGAGTTGGTTGAGATTTGCACGATGAGCGAGCATCACGAGCCGGAAATTTTCAACCTTTTGCAACGTGCCTTTGGTTTTCTTGACCGGCGTGATCCTGACGGCAAAACTGTCCTGCATTTTGAGACCGAGCTGGCCCGCATCGCTGGGGTGCACAATGCCAAATCAAATCCGATCCAGACTTTGGCGAATCTCTTCGGTAAGTTACCATTGTCGCGAACGCGGCTTTTGAAAGAAATAGCTGCCCCTGAACGGGCTGCTCTTGTGAAATGAAGCGAATCGACACGTGGCAAATGGAAAATAGCGCACTGCTTCGGCGCGCATCAACTTGGGCAATTGGAAAATGAAACACCCTGGCCTCTTCTTTACTTTGCTCGCTCTCCTCGCCCCTGCTGTTCAGGCGGAAACCTACAGAATTGACAGCGCGCGATCAAAAATCACCTTCAGTGTGCATCACCTCCTCGGAACCGCCCGCGGTGAGTTTCATAAATTCGCCGGCAAAATTGACGTGGACCGCGAGCATCCGGAGCGCTCCAGCGTAACGGCGACGATCCAGGTGGCGAGTATAGATACAAAAATCGCCAAGCGAGACCAGCACCTGCGCAGTGACGAATTTTTTAACGCTGCAAAATTTCCCGAGATCGCGTTTCGCAGTCGCACGGTAAAACGAACAGGCGCGGATAGCGGCGACATCACGGGCGATTTAACCATGCACGGAGTGACACGGCCGATCACGTTGCATGTGAAACTTGCAACGCCCATCACGGGTAACGCGCTTCCTGAGCGAACTCGATGGCAGGTCACCGCCGAGCCCATTCATAGAAAAGATTTTGGTCTCATGTTTAGTGGGACGAGCGAAGCTGTATCCGGAATTGGGCAGGATGTTGTCCCATCAATCGAGATCGAGGCGGTCCGCATGGAATAGTCGGTTGCTGGCATGGACGTTTGAACTAGCCAGTCCGGATCGGACCGATCTGGGCGATTGAGGTCAATCGCCCCTACCAGCTGCGGCAAGAGCCGGGTAATTCGATCCTGACACTGTAAGAGCTGTCTCGTCGGCGCGAGGGTAGGGCCTTTGGAGGAATGCGCTCCGTCGCGTCCATTTTGGAGCCCGACAGTGCGGAGTTCTATGGCAACAGAGTGCGCGAAAAATAATCTTTCGATTTTACTGCTCGGTCATCCCGAGTGAAGCGAGGGACCTCCAGGCGTTCAAGCGATCACCGAAATTCTGCGCGGGATAGCATTTCCGAGAGATCCCTCGCCCTCGGCGCGATTCGGGATGACTATCGATCGTCTGCAGATTCGTCCCTGGCAGAAGAGCTCGACACTGAAAGAGCGCCACGGCGACACTTAGTCTGGCGAGTCAGGTGCGGTTTGTGTGATAAACATCAGCACGATGAGACTGGATGCGCTCGGCGATTCCGCAGTGATTCTCGATTTTGCCGATGAGTACTCCGACCCCGACAAATTGCTTCGACGAGTACTGGCCGCTGCTGAGGCCCTGGAGCGGGCTCAAATTCCCGGTGTTGTCGAAATCACTTCCGCTTATCAATCCGTTGCACTTTTTTTCGATTTGGGCCGTGTGGTCGCCGCGGCTGACGAACACAGGGTCGAAGATTTTTTGAACGATCGCATAACTTCCGCGCTCGCCGCTGCGGGCCGCGCCTCTCGGAAAAAGGTGCGAGCAATCGAGATCCCGGTTTGTTACGACGCAGAGTTCGCGCTCGATCTTTCGGGCGTCGCCGAGCAGACGACGCTCGACCCCGCCGAAGTGATCGCGCTCCATCTATCTGCGAAGTACATCACTGCGTGTATCGGGTTCATGCCGGGTTTTCCATTCTTAGCCGGCCTCCCGCGAAGATTACATTTGCCACGTCTTGCCACGCCGCGGACTCGCGTTCCAGCCGGTTCGGTGGCCATCGCTGCCGGCCAGAGCGGAATTTATCCGTTGGAGTCGCCGGGCGGCTGGAATGTTATCGGCCGTACCCCGATTCGATTATTTGATGCCAACGCGAATCCGCCGGCCCTGCTTCGAGCTGGCGATCGAGTCCGTTTTCGCTCGATCACACGCGATGAATTTAATGCTCTAATGAGATGATTGTTCTCTCCGCCGGTTTCCAAACGACGGTGCAGGATTGCGGGCGAGTCGGGTTTCGCAAGTTTGGCGTAACGATTGCGGGTGCGCTGGATTCCGTTTCGATGCGGCTGGCGAATTTGCTCGTCGGCAACGAGGATTGCGCCGCCGGTCTTGAGATTGCGACCGGGCGGGTCCGCCTCCAATTTGGTGACGAAAGACTGATCGCGTGGTGCGGCGGAGAGTTTGAAGTTCGGATCGGCAATATTTCCCTGCCTCCGTTGCACTGTGCGCGAATCGCGCCGGATGTGATTTGCGAAGTGCAGGCGAAGCGTGGTCGGGCCTGGCTGGCGATTTCCGGGGGAATTGACGTTCCTGCGCTCTTGAAGAGCCGGTCAACCGACTTGCGTGCTCATTTCGGTGGCCATTGCGGCCGCGCCCTGCGCGACAAGGACGAGCTTCAGCTTTACCCGTCGAGCGCGCTCGCTTTGCGCATAGGCTCTGAAATGACTGATGAAATCTCCGACTGGGGCGCGCCGCAATTGACCGCGCGAGATCGAGTATTGCGCCTGGTCGAGGGGCGACAATGGGAGCAGTTCACCGAGGATTCGCGTGCACGATTTTTGTCGGGCACCTTTAGTGTGGCCATGAATTCCGACCGGATGGGTCTGCGCCTGGAAGGCGAGGAAATCTCGATTGCCAAAACGGGTGAGCTTCCGTCAGAACCGATCGCGCCGGGAGCGATTCAAATTCCGCGTAACGGAGCGCCGATCATATTACTTGGCGATGGCCAAACGATCGGGGGTTATCCAAAGATAGCCCATGTGATCACAGTTGATCTCGCTCGTGCTGCGCAATTGCAGCCTCTGGATCAAGTTCGCTTCGAACTAATCGCTCTCGCAGAAGCGAGAGACCTGTTGCTCAAGCGTGAGCGTGATATCGCGCTTTTTCGAGTCGGATTGCAAACGCGATTCGCATGAACAATATGTTTGTCGATCTCAACTCCGATCTTGGCGAAGGCATCGGCCGCGACGACGAGATTCTTGACCTCGTTAGTTCGGCCAACATCGCGTGCGGGTTTCACGCGGGCGATCCCGCTTCGATCCTCGCTTCGATCCGCGCCGCGAAGGAGCGAGGTGTTGCAGTCGGTGCGCATCCGAGTTTTGCCGATCGCGAAAATTTTGGTCGCGTGGAAATGAATGTGGCCGCTTCGGAAATCTTCGCGCTTGTTTGTTATCAGATCGGGGCTTTTGCAGCCCTTTGCCGCGGCGCCGGCACAGAGATGCGCCATGTGAAACCGCACGGTGCCCTCTACAACATGGCAGCGCGAGAACAGGCCCTCGCCGATGCCATCGCGCGGGCGCTGTTGGCAGTCGATCCCCGTCTTATCCTCTTTGCCCCGGCCCGTAGCACGATGGAGGTGGCGGCGGTGAAATTGGAACTGCAAGTCGCACGCGAAGTTTTCGCGGACCGAAATTACATGCCGGACGGATCGCTGGTTTCGCGGACTCGTCCCGATGCCTTGCTGCATGATGCAGAACAAGCAGCCGAGCGGGTCATCCGGATGCTTCAACAAGGCGTAGTCCGATCGGTCGACGGAAGCGATATCCCGATTGCGGCCGATACCATCTGCGTGCATGGCGATACGCCAGAAGCCGTGTCGTTCGTAAGCGAACTTCGCCGTCGCCTGGAGGAGGAAAAGGTCACAATTGCCCCGCCCGCTCAGCGCCGATGAACGGCGACGATTTAAAACAGCAACAAACAAGCTTGGTTCGCGGCCTCGGACTGCTCGATGCCACCATGATTGTCATGGGCTCGATGATCGGGTCCGGCATTTTCATTACTTCGGCGGAATCGGCCCGATTGATTGGCGCACCTGGCTGGCTGCTCCTCGCCTGGGCGGTTGCAGGATTGATGACGGTTACCGGAGCGTTATGCTGCGCCGAGTTGGCCACGATGATGCCGCGCGCCGGCGGTGTTTACATATTTTTGCGCGAAGCTTACGGACCAGCAATCGGATTCCTGTTCGGTTGGACGCTGTTTCTCGTCGTGCAAACAGGAACGATCGCCGCGGTTGCCATCGCGTTTGCCAGATTTCTCGGTGTATTTGCGCCCGCGGTTAGTTCCGAGCGGTATCTGGTTGCTCCGCTCCCTGTGCTCCCGGGCTACGCGTTCAGTCTTTCTAGCGAACAGCTCATCGCGATCCTGCTTGTTGCCGTTCTTACGTTCACGAACACGCGCGGCCTGCGCATCGGCAAGCTCGTACAAAACAGTTTCACGCTTGCGAAAACAGCCGCGCTCGCCGGTGTGATTGTCGTGGGGCTACTATTTGGGTGGCGTCCTGCTTGCGCCGCTTTGGCGTCGCATTGGTGGAATCCCTGGGCCAATGGATGGAATCCGCAAATCGCACAACCGGGTCTCGGAATTGTAGGTGGACTCGCTCTGGCCTTCTTGTTCGGCAAGGCGATGGTGGGACCGCTTTTCGCACAAACAGCGTGGACAAATGTTACCTTTATCGGCAGCGAGGTGCGCGATCCGGGCCGGAACCTCTCCCGAGCATTGCTCTATGGTTGCGGGATTGTCGTAGTTCTCTATTTGCTCGCCAACGTCGCCTACATCGCCGTTCTTTCTCTCGACGGCATTGAACACGCGCCGCAGAACCGCGTGGCGGTGGCGATGATGCAGGCAATTTTTGGTGCGCCCGGTGTTTTTGCCATGGCTGCGGCGATCATGATCTCGACTTTCGGTTGTGACAACGGACTTATCCTTGCCGGCGCACGGGTTTATTACGCAATGGCCCGCGACGATTTATTTTTTCGTAAAGTAGGAACGGTTAATCGTTTTCATGTCCCTGCCGTAGCACTGGGAGTACAGGCGATTTGGACAATGCTGCTAACGCTGCCTCGCACGATCAATACGGATTCCACCACGGGCGGCCGCACTTTCGGTAACGTCTACACGCAATTACTCGAGTATATCGTATCGGCCGATTTGATTTTTTATCTGCTCCTCGTCGGGGCAGTGATCATTTTGCGACGGAAACGGCCCAATGAACCGCGTCCATATCGGACCTGGGGTTATCCGTTCGTGCCGGTCATTTCGATTGTCCTGGCCCTTCTTCTCGTGTGCGACCTGGCTTTGTTGGCACCAGCTACGTCTGGTGTCGGAATCGCCATCGTTCTCACGGGAGTGCCGGTTTATCTGGTTTGGAAGATGCGAGCTCGCCAGCAGCACATTTGACCCTGTACCTTTGCGAACGCCCTTAGAGGTAGGGGCGGTTCACCGAACCGCTCGAACGAGTCCGAGCCGGACTGGCAAGATCAATCGCGCCTACATCGGGAAAAGTCGCAGCTCTTTGAGCGGGCAGGCCAGCGGAAAATATGACGCGGTGAGGACACCGCACTTTACAGCACTTGGAGCGTCTCTTGTCGGTGCTGTAGCGTGCGCTGTCCTCAGCGGATAATCTCCTCTTCTCCGCTGCGCCGGTGGCACCGATTTTGCAGCACAAGGGCGCATGCCAAGAGTTTTTGGGACGGCGGGTGTGCACTCCATCTACCGGTCAGTGAAAGCATTTAAGCGAATGTGCCGGACGATGATTTTCACCGCTGCAACCATCGCATTTACCGAGGGCGTCATATTGACCACTCTGGCCGCGACCCGCGGACGAATTGGCGGAATCGCGGTCCTGGCGTTGATGGTTGGGGTTTGTTTGTGGTGGTTTTGCCGCTATTCCGACCGCCGATTGACCGCTTTCGAGCGCGAACGATTGCATTGGCGCAGGGGGGCCTTCGGCGAATGGGAAGTCGAAGCTGAACTTCAGCGGCTCCCGGACAAGTTTTTTGTCTTTCATAATTTGAACACGGCGCGCGCCAGTTTCGACCACGTTATCGTGGGCCCGACCGGTTTTTTTGCGCTTGAGACGAAAAACTGGATCGGATTGGTCGCGGCCGATCCAGTCGGAGAATTGACACTGAATGGGGTGGGACTTGAGCAGCCTTACATCAAGAAATTCGTCCGCCGAATCATGCTCTTCCGTGAGCAAATCGCCGCGCTATCACCGTCGGACGACTTATTCATTCGTGGGGTGATGGTCTTTCCCGGTGCGCATGTCGATGCCTCTTACGGAACGACCCAGCAAGCCCATTGCGTTCGGTTGGAGCAGCTACAGGACTATATCGAGCATCCTGTTTATTCGCGGAAACTCAGCGAAGATGAAATCGATCGGCTTGTTCGTGCGCTCAGAGATTTAGCCGGAGCGAACGAAGCTTTTCCGCCGGCAGAGCCGGCGGGTTTTCGAGCGGCCACAACTTCTCTGCTGTAGCGTCCGTTTTCTCGGCGGAGCACCTTTCCTTCTCGCTGTAGAGTCCGCTGTCCTGAGCGGGATAATTGGCATGCGTGGGCGCTTTCAAATGCGCTGGGGACAGCGCACACTAAAGCGCGGCGTTTGTCGTGGCCCCGGCTCAGAGCGCAGCGCACGCTACGACAGGCTGTTCTTGCGAAAACTACGAGCACGAGTTTTGTGCGGATGGAGGGGGAGATGAGGCTGTTTGATATTTCAGTTTTAATGACGGACGAACTGCGGGCGTTCCTGAGCGGTGCGCACTCGGATCCGTTTCGCA
>DASXIC010000129.1:0-7407 GCA_036498205.1 Chthoniobacterales bacterium
TCAACTAATCCAGCCAACTCAGCGGATACTTCTCATCGTCGATTGCCAGCGCATCTTCGGTAAGCTCAAGCGTATGCTCGGTGTCGAACATGACGGCGAGCTCCTCGGTTCGCTGCGCGTTCTTGCTCGCCATGATTGTGCCCGGGTGTGGTCCGTGAGGGATACCGCGCGGATGCAAGGTGATCGATGCCGGCTCGATTCCACGGCGCGACCCAAAATTTCCGCGAACGTAAAACAAGACCTCGTCCGCTTCGACATTGTCGTGAACCCACGGAATCTTTACCGCTTCAGGGTGGTAGTCGAGCATCCGGGGCGCAAAAGTGCAAACAACATAGCCGCGGATCTCAAATGTCTGATGGATTGGGGGTGGCTGATGGACCGTTCCGGTAATCGGCTCGAAATCCTGAGCGTTAAAAGTGTATGGATAAAGATGACCATCCCAGCCAACGACATCGAAGGGATGATGCGCCATTGTCACGCGGGTCCAGCGAGGCCCGTCCTTCACCAGAATATTGACGTCCTCTTCTCGATCGATTGTCAGGAGTTCATTCGGTCCGTGAAAATCGCGTTCGCTATAAGGTGAACCCATCCGGATCTGTCCTTCGTGGTTCAGATAACGCTTTGGTATTCGGACCGGCCCAGCCGATTCCAATATCAAATAGTCTTCCTCCTCCACCTTGTCCGGCACCATGCGGTAAGTGATTCCCCGTGGGATGACGATGTAATCTTCGGCGCGATACGGTAATTTTCCGAAGACGGTCTCAACCGTTCCGCTTCCTTTGAAAACGAAGATAATCTCATCGGCGCCGCCATTCTTGTAATACTCAAAGTCGCCGTAAGCCTTGGCCGGCCGGGAGCGATAAGCGACCATGTCCTGGTTGAACAAGACCGGTATTCGGCCACGATAAAGATCGCCCCGACGCGGAATGCTTGCCGTCTTCAGGTGATGATGCCGAAGCGGACTATTGGTAACTTTTTTAAGTTCCTTGCATTCGAGGAGCTCGACTTTGCGAACGCGAGTGGGCGGGCGCAAATGGTAACAAATCGAGTAGGCTTCGTTAAACCCTTCAGTTGTGAAAACGTGCTCGTAGGCGATACCTTCATTCTTATAGGTGGGCGCGCCGTTGCGATGAAACCAGATATGGTGCTTACGCGGAATCTCACCCAGTTTCTGATAAAATGGCATAGTCCTCCTCTCGAGTGTTACAAGTTACCTCTCGCTTCCTGCTCTCGCTCCAACGCTTCAAAGAGTGCCTTGAAGTTCCCTTTCCCGAAACTCTTTGCGCCTTTGCGCTGGATGATTTCGAAAAAGAGCGTCGGTCGATCCTCGACCGGCTTGGAGAATATTTGCAGGAGATAGCCTTCGTCGTCACGGTCCACTAAAATTCCCAATTCCTGCAATGGTCGAAGGTCTTCATCGATATGGCCGACACGATCGAGAACGGTCTCATAATAACTGGGAGGTATTTTCAAGAATTCGAGGCCTCGCTTTTGTAGTTCGGTTACGGTGGCAACAATATTTTTGGTTGCGATTGCTACATGCTGGACGCCTTCTCCGTTGTAGAAGTCGAGATATTCCTCCACCTGGGATTTCTTTTTGCCTTCCGCAGGCTCGTTAATGGGAAATTTGACGAACCCATTTCCATTACTCATGACCTTGCTCATCAAGGCAGAATATTCGGTCGAGATATCCTTGTCGTCGAAGGTGAGGATATTCCGAAAACCCATTACTTCTTCGTAAAACTTCACCCAGGGATTCATCTGGTTCCAACCGACGTTCCCTACGCAATGGTCGACGTATAAAAGACCCGTCTCAGCGGGCTGGTAATTCGACTCCCATTTCCGGAACCCGGGCATGAACACACCATTGTAGTTATGGCGCTCGATGAAAACATGGACCGTATCACCGTATGTATGGATACCACTCATAATCAGCTGTCCGTCGCCGTCCGTCATCGTGATCGGCTCGAGATAACTTTTTCCTCCACGCTTGGTAGTCTCCTCCCACGCGGTGGTGGCATCTTCTACTTTTAGCGCCAGGACCTTTACGCCATCGCCATGCTTATAGATATGGTCTGCGATTGGATTGTCCGGCCGGATCGGAGTGGTCAGAACGAACGTCAGGTTGTTTTGACGAATAACGTAGCTCGCTCGATCTTTCGTTCCTGTTTCGGGACCAGCGTAAGCAAGACTCTGAAAACCAAATGCGGTTTTGTAATAATGCGCCGCTTGTTTGGCGTTCCCGACATAAAACTCGATGTAGTCCGTTCCTTGAAGGGGAAGGAAATCGGCTTCGGCTGAGGGTCCTTTTTTGGGGGCTGCGATTGTCGTTGGCATAGATTCCTTCGCGTTGATTGACGCCATCAAAGTATAAGATCGACAATGACAGCTCGCAAGGACGGGCGGCAGGCGCGGTTCGCCGAACAGCCGCCGGGCTATTGAGGTCAATCGCCCCTGCCTGATGTTGATTTGCTTTTTCGCGAGAATTTCGAATCGCGTGATTTGAGATCAGCCCGCAGTTTTAAACGCAACGCGTTCAGTCGAATAAACCCAGTGGCATCACTCTGATCGTATTTATCGGCTTCGTCTCCCTCCATTGTAGCGATTTTCAAATCGTAAAGACTGTTGGGACTCTTGCGGCCGGCGACGATAATGTTGCCCTTATAAAGCTTCAGTCGCACCGTGCCATTTACGCCGCGCTGTGACTCCGTCACTAGAGCTTGCAATGCTTCTCGTTCCGGGGAAAACCAAAAACCGTTATAGACGAGCGCGCTATATTTCGGAATGAGGCTGTCGCGCAACTGCATCACTTCGCGATCCATCGTCAAGGTTTCGATTTGCCGATGCGCAAAATGAAGAATTGCGCCGCCAGGTGTCTCGTAGACGCCCCGGCTTTTCATCCCGACAAAGCGGTTCTCGACGATATCGACGCGTCCGACTCCGTTTTTTCCGCCCAATTCGTTCAACCTCTGCATCACACGCAACGGCGACATGCTTTTGCCATTGATACCTGTGCAAATGCCGTCGCAAAACTCGAGCTCCAGATACTCCGGCACATCCGGCGCCGTTTCTGGCGAGACGCTAAGCTTATACATGCTACTCGCTTGCGGCCCACTGGCGTCGAACCACGGGTCCTCCAGCATTCCACTTTCAAAACTTATGTGCAGAAGATTGCGATCGGTTGAGTAGGGCTTCGCCGCCGTCGCTTCGACTGGAATTTTGTTGGCCCTGGCGAAGGCGATCAATTCCGCCCGTCCGGGGAATTGCTCCCGAAACCGCGATTCGCGCCATGGTGCGATCACGTGCAGTTCGGGCGCGAGAGCGGCAGCGCTAAGCTCGAATCGAACCTGATCATTTCCCTTGCCGGTTGCGCCATGGGCGATGGCATCCGCCGATTCAGCGCGGGCGATCTCAACCATGCGCTTTGCAATCAGCGGGCGCGCGATGCTGGTGCCTAAAAAATACTGTCCTTCGTAAATCGCCGCGGCTTGAAACATGGGGAAAATGAAGTCGCGCGCGAATTCCTCTCGCAGATCCTCGATGATGCACTTCGCAGCACCCGTACGCTGCGCCTTTTCTGCGAGACCCTCCAACTCCTCTTCCTGACCGATATCGGCGCAAAAGGCTATCACTTGCGCGTGATAATTCTGCTGCAGCCAGCGCAGGATGATCGAGGTGTCGAGTCCGCCGGAGTAGGCGAGAATGATCTTCACGCCGGATTAATCGCCAAAAGTAATTTCGACATCCCGCGCCGTCTGCACCATTTCGCCGTTTGGCGGAACTAGCCGTAATCGATTCACCGCTTCGGCGATTGGGACGTGGTGACACTGGTAATTTTGATAACTCACCATAGTTCCGAAGTGACCCTCGTTTATCAGTTGGACCGCTTTCACTCCGAACCGCGTTCCGAGAATGCGATCCAAAGTTGTCGGTGCGCCGCCACGTTGCAGATGCCCAAGAACGCAGGTGCGGGTTTCTTTACCGGTTCGCGCAGCGATTTCGTGCGCCACAATATCTCCTATTCCGCCCAGCCGGAATTCCCCTTCTTTCATCTCGCGCTTCACTTGCTGGCCGTCTTGCGGGCGCGCCCCTTCCGCCACAACGACGAGCGAACTCAAATTGCCGGCTGCATCGCGCATACGAACCGCCTGCGCAACCTTGTCGAAATCAAACGGAATCTCCGGGATCAAAATAATATCGGCTCCTCCCGCGAGACCGCCGTGGAGGGCGATCCAGCCAGCGTGTCGTCCCATTACTTCGACGACAATCGCACGCTTGTGGCTCGTAGCGGTAGTGTGCAGCCGATCCAACGCATCCATTACGGCTGCGACAGCAGAGTCGAAACCGAAGGTCATAGCCGTCGCTTCCAGATCGTTGTCGATTGTCTTTGGAACGCCTACGCAATTGATGCCCGCCTCCTGCAGTTGGAGAGCGGTCGTCATCGACCCGTCCCCACCAACGATGATTAGGGCATTAACACGCGCTTCCTGCAAAACTCTGCGCGCTTTCTCAATTACTTCGGAAGCGACAACCGCGCGATCACCGGCGGCTACCTTTGACACAAAATGACCGCGATTGGTGGTTCCAATGATAGTTCCGCCCAGGGCCATGATGTTTTCCGTGCACTTGCGATCGAGGATGACGTAATCGCCCGGCGGCAGCAGACCTTCGAAGCCGTCCCGAAAGCCAACCACTTCCCAACCGAGTTTTTCGGCGGCAAGTACCGCCCCTCTCAACACCGCATTTAATCCAGGGCAATCGCCCCCGCTGGTGAGCACGCCGATCCGCGGTTTCATCGCGGGCAGGTTACAACGTTCTCTTCGGATCGACCAGTCGACCAGCCGCCGCCCACTGGTCGTAAGCCTGCCATCCTTGCCGGACAAGACGTTCGCCGTCCCCGAATCGATCGGCAGCGCCCAGCACCACGACAATGAGGTGGCGCGGAAAAATCCGGGCCGATTCACCTTCCTTGATAATCTCCGATTCCCGGTTTGCCGAAAGAATAACGCATTCGCCGGCACGTGCGGTCTGTCCCGTTTTCACACCGTCGATGCCGTCTTTTCCAAGCAAATCGTTCGTCGTGCGGAGCAAGGTATGCATTTGTCTGCCGGCGCGATTGAATGTGATCTCACGTTCTTTTTGCGAAACATAAAAGCGGAAACTCGCCTTGTTCATGGCGTAGCGTGTAAGCCGCGCAAGGTCGATGGCGCACGAGTACGGCATCGGCCGCTCGTTTTGATCGAATCCGGTGGCATTCGTGAAACGGGTACGATCCATCTTGAGTTGTCTGGCCAACGCATTCATTTGCCCTACGAATTCGCCGGCAGGTGTGACCTTCGAATTCGGCGCACCGGCGAGGAGCGATTGCAATGTTTCACCTACATGCATGGCCAGCGTATTGGCCGCGATATTGTCTGACTGGACAAGGGCCGCATAAAGCAGATCTCGCAACGAAACCGCATCGCCAGGTTGAAACCCGATTTCATTCTTTTCGATACCGACAAAGGCCTGTTGCGGAATTGTCGCGATTTGCCCCAGATCGCCGCCCTTCTTTTCGGCCCAATCAAGCACTACACACGCGGTGGCCACCTTGGTCAGACTACCGATCTGACGCTTATCCCGCGCGCCCTGCTCAACCAGCACGTAACCGGTTTGCGAATCGACTACGAGATAGGAAGGCGCAGCCGCCAGTGCGCTTTGCGCCACGCTGACGAGCGTGGTCAAAGCGAAGAGAATTCCAAAAAATTTGCGCACGAAAATCACCGCCGGATTGAACCGGCTGCACCTTAACCAGCGTGATCCGATTCGCAAACGGATCGGCTTATTCGGGCAGACTGACGTTGGCGCGAGCGCCGTAACGATACGGATTGGCGCTCAGGGTCAGGTAAACGCGCTCAGCCGCATTTTGCAGATCGAAGTGAATGGCGCGACCCAAACCGCTTGCCCGGACGGTGCCAAGCTTGCCTTGCAGGTCACTCCCGCCCACCATGTCGAATTCGTAAAGGACAATACCGCTCTTGACCTCGGTCACGCGCACGCGCATCGCGAGCCTTGACTGGCCAATTCCAAATTGACCCGGCAGTGCCCGGCCCGCTGGGTTGCCACCATCGACGAGCGTAAATTGGCCATCAACCAGCCAGCCAACACGGGGAGCCTCGTTTGGTTTGAGAACACGCGCAGGAGCGATCTTTTCCAATTGTTCCTTAAGATCTTGCGCAAACTCAACTGGCGCTAGTGCCTTGCGGATAGGATATTCACCGTCAGTCTGAGCCTGATCGCCTGTGAAAACCGCTGTGTCGATGCAGAACGGACGTATGTAGATCGCGCTCGGCCCGTAAGCGCCGACACCGCAATTTGCCGTAATCATACGGACGTGAGACCCGAAATCTTTCGCGTCAACCGGCGCGGCAACTCCCCTGCCGCCAACTTGACTCCTGGTAACGTACATGTCCGCGCAGGAAGAGAGCAAAAGGCTGGACACAATTGCGATGAAAGGTTTCATAATTTTCCGCGGGATGCCGCTCCCTTTCAGGGTACGACCAATCGCGCGCCCAATTTTGATGCAACTATCATGCCGCCGCGGGCGGAAAATGTCATGGGGCTGCGTCCGCGTTTTCCTCGCAACTGCGGGCCCGTTCCACCAGGGTCCGCATGATGACGTAGGCTATAATCGCACTTGGAATGGCGAGAAAGAGCGACCCCACCAGGGTCGGCCAAATCAGGCGCATAAATACGTCGCTGTGCAGATAATCCCATATCGAGACGTGCCCGATTTTAACGTGGCGCGGTCTGGCTCCATGCAGGACGCGGTATCCAACCTTGTATTCCCACCAGAAAATCGCGGGCATCAAGGGAAGAATTACATCATGCAATGTGACCGCGATTGCGGCTGCGAGTTTATTGGATTTGCACAACCAGGCGACGCCGATCGACAACAGTGTTTTCATGCTCCAGAGCGGAGTAAAACCGAAGAAAATGCCGATGGCAGAACCGAGTGCGATCGAATGAGGAGTGTCCGCGATGGTCATCAAGGTCATGTGGTGCGCACTAAGCCAGCGCTTAAAGCGCACCAGCGGCCCAGGCAGCCGGGGGCCATTTCGAAGAGTTGCTTCGTCCACAAGCAAACCTAACTCAAAAAAGGTCAGCCGTCTGAGATGCGGGCGAACGGATGACTTGACCGAGCGCCTTGCGGAGTCGCAGCGCGGCGTGCGGCGCGTAGTCACGCGCGTTATTGTTGAAAACGACGTGCACCTCCTTGGCCTGGCGCGCGAGTTCTTCATTGCGCCCGGCTATATCCTCGATTTCAGTGTCCGAGTAGTCGTAATCAAAACGGGCTGCAACGGTTTTTCCGGTTAAATACCCTTTGGCGTTCCGTCCATGGAGACGCAAGTAGGCAACCGCTGAATT
>DASXIC010000130.1:0-29771 GCA_036498205.1 Chthoniobacterales bacterium
CCGCTTCGTGCTCCCGGCCGACACTGGCAAATGCGGCGCCGAGATAATTTCGGGCACTGGTATTGTCGGGTTGAATCTCCAGGGACTTCTCCCAGTGACCAATTGCCTCGTCAAATTTCCGCTGGCGCGCCAGTGCCAGAGCCAGTCCATAATGACCGGCCGAATTCCCCTGTCGAAGCTCGATTGCCCGCCGATAATGCTTCGATGCATTCTCCAAATCCCCCCTTACCAGTTGAATTCCAGCGAGGCCGGCATGCGCCACGTCGTTATCCGGGGAAATTTTCAAGGTGTAGCTCCAGAGAGCTTCCGTGTCGTGCCAATGGGTTGTCTGTCGCCAGCTCAAAAATACGAGGCCGATGATGATAACGACCGCAACGGGTGTAATGATGATAGCTCGTGAGCGCCAGCCATGGGTCAGATCACGAATCCCCCAGACAATTGCGATCACAATCCCAATAATCGGCAGATAGGTGTATCGGTCCGCGTGACCTTGTAAACCGACCTGCACTATCCCAATTACCGGTATAAGCATCAGCACATACCATCCCCAGCCCACACAAAGATATGGCCGAGACCGGCGGTAAAATATAGTCGTCAATGTGATTGCAATAAACAGGCACCATAGCGAAACGATTTCCCAAACCGGCACTCGCCACTCTGGGTGCAAGTAAAATGGAATCAGATCGTGCGGCCACACCAGCTGCCACAGGTAGATAAAGTAGCTAACTATCGCGTTTGTGACGCGCCAACCCAATGGCAAATTCTCCGTACTTCCCAGCGCAAGCCTCTGCGCAAGCATTGTCGCGAAGCAGGAAGCGGCCGCGAGAATAAATAGTGGAATCTTTTCGGCAATTCGACTTCGAAAAGAGCAAGTCCGTGCGAGTGGCCAATAATCGATAAGTAGAAGCACGAAAGGAGTCGTCACCAGCATCGGCTTGGACATCAACCCGAACGCCAACCAAACCCCAACGATGAAAAGACGGCGCCAACTTCGCGCTTTTACATAACTCGCATAGGAGAGTAGCGTCAGCATGAAAAACACCCCGCTTAAGACGTCTTTACGCTCCGCGATCCAAGCCACAGACTCGACCCGCAACGGATGAATGGCGAAAATGGCTGCGGTCATTGCGCTCGACCAAAGCGCGCCCGTTGTCCGACGTAGAAACTCAAATAAAAGCAGAACGGCGCCGGCGTGGAGCAAAACATTGATAAGATGATGCGGGCCTGCCCTTAAACCAAAGAGCTGGCAATCGAGCATATGCGAAAGCGAAGTCAGCGGATGCCAGTTCTGGGAATGAATATGAGTGAATGCCCAGACGATGTTGTGAGCCGTTAACCCGGCATAAATGTGAGGGTTTTCAAATACATAAGACCCGTCATCGTAGTTAACGAAGCCAAAGCGGCCTGTTTGCAAAAATACGATTAGAACGATAACCAGTAGTCCGAAATAGATCGGAGTTCGCCAATAGGCTTCCGTTCGATCGGTCGAACTACTTCGAATCATCAAAGCAACCTAGCTGATTGCCGGCAGCTCGGGAAAAATCCTGCCACTCCCACGCTGCCGGGCGACGACAAATTGCAATGCCGTGCTCATGCATCCCAGGCCATAGCGGACGCTGCGCGCAAAGTTGATCGAGGAAGCTTCCGGCATGTACTTGGCGGGGCAACTCACTTCTCCGATCGATTCGCCGAGCCAGAGAACTTGCGCCAGGATTTGATTGTCGAAAACAAAGTCATCGGAGTTCTTTGCCAGAGGCAATCGTTCCAGTAGATGGCGGGCAAACGCGCGATAGCCGGTGTGGTATTCAGATAACTTCGCTTTGAGCAGCACATTTTCTGTCAAGGTAAGCAGGCGATTGGAAACATATTTCCACCACGGCATTCCTCCCCGCATGGCTCCGCCGCCCAAAATTCGGGAACCGAGGACACAAGGATAGAGACCACTTGTCACCATCGACGCCATCACCGGAATAAGCTTGGGGGTGTATTGATAATCGGGATGGATCATGATAATCACGTCGGCTCCGGCAGCCAGGGCCAGGCGATAACAGGTCTTTTGATTGCCGCCATAACCACGATTCTGCGGATGAACTTCTACGCGGACCCGGGGTAAGCTACGCGCGATTGCCGCCGTCTCGTCGTTGCTGGCGTCATCCACCAGAATAATCTCGTCGACAATCTCATGCGCGATAACTTCAAGGTAGGTTTGCCGTAGTGTTCGCGCCGCATTGTAGGCCGGCATTACCACTACTATCTTCTGACCTTGCAACATGAGCGAGAAAGCCGGCAGTCGGATTCGAACCGACGACCTGCTGATTACAAATCAGCTGCTCTACCAACTGAGCTATGCCGGCAAGTGCGGCGCACCTTACCCTACGGGTGACTTGCCGACAAGGAGCTAGGTGCGACGGCGGGAGTAGGCAGAAAGCGGACCGCTCGTCTCGAGGTTTTTGATGACCGTGCTCAAATAGACCGATTCGGGATAGAATGCCTTCCATTTCGTAATCTGGGCACGATTCAGCACTTTGAAGCCATAGCGTTCGAAAAGCTTTTCGCCGCGCCTGCTTTCGAACGTCACGATCTGGCCGTAAACGCGGCGTTCGCCGAATCGATAAAGGTAATTGAGATAGGCGCTCATTAGGGCGCGGGTGGTGGAGACCCGGCGCGCATCCGGGCGCAGGTTAATGTGAAAGTGCGGCGTCAACCGCGGAGTGGCCGGCACTTCGCGCCACCCGTATCCGATCACCCAGCGAATAAACTTCCGTGAGCGGGCGTTGTATTTTGGATAGCGGAGGAGCGCGCGAAAAAACAAAACCGCATTTTGAGCAAAAGCGTAGAGCTGATTCTGCAAAGGCTTGCGGCAACCGAGGAGATAGCCTCGAATTTCGCCGTCGACTTCCAAAACGAAGGAAGACTCCGGCTCATGGTCGGTGTAGTAGGTAGTAAGGAAATCGGCGAATAATTCGTGATCTTCGAAGACCGGATCGATCGGGGTGCCGAGGAAACCGGTGTCGCAGCAAAGCTTCCGTACCGCCGTCCGATCGGACGATCGATAGCCGCGAATGGTATAATTTAGATTCTCGTTCATTCAGCCGCGACTTCTGTAGCTGGCTTGGACGTCGCGGTAAATGCAAAATAATCGTTCGAACACGCGCGGCCAGGCGAGGCGTTCCTGGGCCAGGCGGGAAGCCCTCGCCCCGAGCCGGGGCAAATTCCGTGCACAGGCCGATTCGATCGTCCGCGCGAGCGATTCTGGGGTGTTTTCTTCCGCCCAGCATTCCTGGTCATGTAAGATAATTCGATCCATATAGCTGCCCCGAATGCCTACGACCGGAGTGCCGCAAGCCTGGCTCTCCAGGGCGACAAGCCCAAACGTCTCCTGGGTCCCGGGATGGACAAATAAATCCGCCGCCCGGTAATAACGGGCAAGTTCACTCGATTCCGTGCAATAAGGGAGCCAGGTGACATTTTCGCGACGCGCCTGGAGATCGCTCAACTCCGCCCGGTCGGGTCCATCGCCAATCACCAGAAGGTGAAAATCCTCCCCTCCGCGCAAGGCCTCGAAAGCACGAAAAAGCATTCGGGTATTCTTTTCCCTGGCCAGTCGACCCACGTAGAGCAGTAGCCGGCGAGATTCGGGGACCTGGAGATCTGCTCGCGTCATTGCCCCGTCCTCCGGCGTTGGGGTAAAAATAGTCGTGTTCACGCCCAGATTGACGGCGCGAACATTATCCACGCCCCAGTCGGTCAAAACTGCACCCAGCCGACTGGATGGAACCAGCGTGGCAGCGAATTGAGTATAGAGATTGCGCACGTAGCGCCGGGCAAAATCCATCACCGCTTCACCGGCAGTGTTGCCGAGAAACTTTGCCGCACTGCGAATGTAGGCCTCCGGAAAATGTGAATGATAAAACCCAATCACCGGAATCCGCAAAGCGTCGCCACTGGCGATTGCTTTCCATGCCATTTGATAAGGATCGCCCGATTCAATCAGATCGGGTCGTTCGCGCTCCAGAATTTGTTCTACCGCCCGTAGATTAATCAAGGCGCGATAACGAGAGGACCGTGCGATCAGAGGCGAGTGAATGTAGTAAATCCGTGAACGTTCAGCCATAACGCACTCGGTTTTCGGGCCGGGAACGATGAGAACGTGCTCGTGGTCCGTCTCGCTTTGGATGTAGGCGATTTTCTCATGGACGTAGCGCTTTACACCTCCGCTCAACGGCGAATAGAACTGCGTGAGATCGCAGAGCTTCACCGAATTGCCGACTGCCGATTTGCGATTGCTGATTTGCGCGACGCCGCCATGATCGAGACAATTTCATCTGCTTCGCGCAGTAGCGGCTTAAGTTTGTTTGCCGCCAGCAAATCGGTTTCAATAATCAACTCGAGCCAGAACAGCGTTTCATCTGCCTCTTCTTCCACCAGGCCGATTTTCGCGATAAACTCAGCCCGCGATCGGGCTCGGCACGCTGCACGGTAGTTTGAAGCGACGGATGTTCCGCTGCGGATGATTTGATTTGCGACAGCCCGCCCCTGCACCGATTTCGGCAGTGCGTCTACTAACCGGAAGATCCGGATTGCGAAATCCTTAGTTCGGGCCTTCAACGCATTCGTCCGCTTGGCTAATTCGGAAATCGACATTCGGAAATCGGCAATTATTTGAGCGGAATCCCGCTCAAGTACCGCTCCGCTTCGATGGCGGCGGCGCAGCCCGCTCCCGCGGCTGTAATAGCTTGCTTGTAGAGGCGGTCTGCCACATCTCCGGCAATAAAAACTCCCGGGTGTTTGCTTTCTACTAATCGTTTGGTGAGGAGGTAACCCTCCTTATCCATTTCCAGTTTGCCCCGGTACGGTTTCGCGTTCGGATCGTGCCCAATCGCGACGAAGACACATGCTACGCGGAGTCGCCTTTCCTCGTGGGTAATAACGTTGCGCAAATCTATCGCGCTCATCTCGCCTTGTTCGTCGGGAACGTAACGTACGACAACAGTGTTCCAGATCGGCTGGATTTTTTCGTGCGTTAAGACGCGCTCGGCCATAATTTTGGACGCGCGCAGTTTGTCGCGACGATGAATCAAATAGATCTTGGAAGCGAATCGGGTGAGGAAAAGCGCCTCTTCTGCGGCTGAATCGCCCCCTCCGATCACCGCTACCGGCACATTGCGATAAAAAGCTCCATCGCACGTTGCGCACGAGGTCAATCCGTGACCGATCAATTTCTCTTCATTTTCCAGCCCGAGATAACGCGCGGACGCTCCGCTGGCGATGATGAGCGACTCCGTTTCGAGCCATTCTGAATCATCGACTTGCAGACGAATGTGCGAGTTTAGCGGCTCGAATCCCGTCGCCTCGGAGTAGGAGAAGCGGGCACCGAACTTTTCGGCCTGCGCATGCATGTTCAGGATCAGCTGCGGGCCGTCAATCCCATCAGGAAACCCGGGAAAATTTTCAACCATCGTGGTGGTGGAAAGTTGTCCTCCGGGCTGACTCCCTTCCAGGACCAACGGGCTCAACTGTGCGCGGGCAGCGTATATCGCGGCGGTCAAGCCAGCGCAGCCGCTCCCGACGATGATCACTTTTTCCATTTAACTAGAATTTAACACGCCTCGCCCCATGGCAAAACGGGCGGGATATTGCCGCCACCAGCGGCGCAATTATTCTGCGCAATGCCTGAGTTAGCGGAAGTCGAATATTTTCGGCGTCGCTGGGACGCCGGAGTGGACGGTTGCGTTGTCAAAATTCTTTTGCACTCCGAAAAGCGCGTTTTTCGCGGTACGAATACAAGAGCGCTGCGCCAGCATCTCACAGGCGCGCGGCTCCTGCGATCTGAAGCGCGTGGAAAGCGGATGCGGTTTTATTTTTCCGGAAATAGCTCGCTCGGCCTTCACCTCGGCATGACCGGCAGGCTGCGGATCGAGAAAGCTGATTTCCGACCTGGAAAACACGATCACCTCGTGCTCTATCAACATGAGCGCGCACTCGTCTTTACCGACTCGCGTCAGTTCGGCCGTGTTCAATTTCATCACGGCGAGACTCTGCCTGAATGGTGGAACGACACGATTCCGGAGATTGCTTCGTCGCAGTTCAAGCGCGCCTTTTTCGACAGTTTCTTAGATCGTCATCGGAAAGCGCCCATTAAATCGGTCCTGCTCATGCAGTCCGGATTTTCCGGGATTGGCAACTGGATGGCGGATGAGATTCTTTGGCGGGCAAAAGTTTTACCTTCGAAAATCGTTAAGGCGCTGACGGCAAAAGAGCGCGCCGCGCTTTTCCGGGCGACGCGATTTGTCGCACGCGCGTCGCTGCGTCTGATGGCGCCGGACTTGTCCGATCCGCCAGAAGGCTGGCTCATTCATCAGCGATGGCGCGAAGGGGGCAGGTGTCCGCTACACGGTGTGATCCTGCGCCGGGCCACGATTGGTGGTCGCACCACCGCTTGGTGCCCAAAATGCCAGCGTTGAGGAGCCGTTACTGCAACTTGAGATCTCCGAGGGAGTGATATCCGACCGCTGCGTGAATGAATTTGCCCCAGCTTAAATTATTGCGCCCTGGTTCATGTTCGCGCGCTTTACGGATGGCCATGTCCGAGACGGCGTTCACTACCCAGTCAAAATTGGATTGGCCGACTGAGCTCACTTCTGCGTCAGGGGCGGGGTTGCAAAAATCTATCGCCAGTGGCTCGCCCTTGCGCACGGCAAACTCCACCGTATTCAAATCGTAACCAAGATATTGATTCAACTGGAGCACGCCTTCTTCGACCTTTCTCAAGATCTCCTTCGGCGCCTGCCACTCGGTCTGGTAACGCAGGTGATACGGATGGCGCGGTTCGTAATTCATGATTCGCACATGACGTTGATCGATCGAGTAACAGCGGAAGTACATTTCGAATTTCACTTCCTCCTGCAGCATCATCACAAGCTGGCCGGTTTCGCTATAGGCCCGGTAAAATTCTTCGGGGTTGTGCAGGCGATAGACATTTTTCCATCCGCCGCCGGCGAACGGTTTGAAAAATGCGGGCCAGCCGACGTATTCAAAAATGGCCTCCCAATCGAGCGGATAAGCCAGGTTTCGGAACGAGTTTGCGTTGGTCTCCGGCGGAACTTCGTGTGACGGCAGTAGCACGGTGCGTGGAACGGCGACGCCGATTTTCGTCGCCAGCGCATTGTTAAAAAATTTCTCGTCCGCGCTCCACCAAAACGGATTATTTATGACCGCGGTCCCGCACAACGCGGCGTTTTTCAGAAAGCCACGGTAAAACGGAACGTCCTGCGAAATCCGATCAATAATCACGTCGTAGCCGCACCGATCCCCCTGAACGACTTTGTCGATCTTGACCGCTTCGGCCACGATATCTTTGCCGCCCGTTTTCTGGTTCACGCGATCGATGAATGCCCAGGGAAACGAGTTTTCCTGTCCGAAAAGGATTCCGATTTTCTTCATAGCGTTGAGTCCTGTCGTTTGTAGAGGGGATTTCTAATGGTTGGCCGAACGTTCAAATTCGGCGGTTGGAGACCGCCGCCACGAATTCTTTTTGTCATTTTGGTCGGAGGCAAGGAATCTCCGATTTTTTTCCCTCTTTCGGCGTCACGAGTTATAAGCTGAGCGGGAGGAACAGTTAGAGATGTCTCCGCTTCGCTCGACATGACAAAGGGGGACGGGATTCGGATCAAATCTTCGACAAGTAATACGGCAGCATGTCGTGCCAATACTTCCATTCGTGGCCGCACCATTTGCGGTCATCAAGCCAGTGGCGGATACCTTTAGAATTTAAAATCCCGGAGAGCCGCAGTGATTCGTCGCGCGTGTTGTCCCATTCGCCGGTGCCGATAACGATACTCATGTGATTGTATTTCCAAGGATCGGGCATGTTCGGCAGATATTGGTAGGGACTGTTGAAATAGATGTTGTCATCCTGATAGCCGTCGAAGAAATCGCTGATTTCAAAGGCCCCGCTTAAACTAATGAGATGACTAATGGCATCCGCATGTTTGAAGGCGATGTTGGCCGCGTGATACGCGCCCAGGCTTGCGCCGCAGACAGCGACCCGGTGAGCCGAGCATTCTCGCCGCGCGAAATCGAAGACGTCGCGCACAATCACGTTCTCATAAGCGAGATGTGTTTTCATCCGATCGGCCGGATGGATTGATTTGTTGTAGAAACTTTCGAGGTCGATCGCATCCGGGCAGTAGATGGTCACGCGGCCGTTGTCGATGAACCAGGCAACAGAATCGATCAAGCCAAAATCTTTGTTCTGATAATAACGGCCGAATGACGTCGGAAAAATGATCAACGGAAGTGCCCCGCCATCACCGAACGCGAGCATCTCGAAATCCCGGCTCAAATGTGGCGTCCACCAACGGATGTAGCGCTCTTGCATCGAAAGGCGTGGAAAAATGAGCATTATCCACCCGGGCCAAGCCTGCCAAGTGCGAAACCAAGTGCAGGTGTTAGACAAGGCGCTCCTCTTCGCGGATAGCTCTCGGTTGCAAAAATGCCAGATCACATGTTCACCGGAAACATTCAGCGTCACAACGGCTTTGCGTCGCGCATCCTCAAGAATCGCCGCGACATCCTGGTCTATCTTCCCCGCGGCTATCGGCGTTCTTTGATTAAACGCTATCCAGTCCTTTATCTGCAGGACGGACAAAACATCTTCGATGCCGCGACGGCTTTCGCGGGAGTGGAATGGGGTGTGGATGAGACAGCCCAGCGTTTGATCGAATCGAAGCTGGTCGAACCGCTAATTATTGTGGCAATTGATAATGCCGGAAAAGACCGCATTCATGAGTACACCCCGACGCGCGGGCTGATTGACCCGGAGAAGAAGCGGCGGAGCAAAGGGCTCGCCCGAAATTACGGCCGATTTGTGGTCGAGGAATTGAAGCCTTTTATCGATCGAAAATATCGGACGCGGCGTGACGCAGCCTCTACCGGCCTGGGCGGTTCTTCTCTGGGCGGCCTTTTGACCTTGTGCATGGGACTTTGGTATTCAAACGTGTTCAGCAGGCTGGCTGTAATGTCACCCTCGATTTGGTGGGACAATGGCGTCATTTTGAAAATGGTGGACGCACTCGAACGAAAGTTGCCCCTTAAGATTTGGCTCGATACGGGAACGGCTGAGCCGGGGTGGGAAAACGCGCGCCAGTTGCGCGATCTGCTGGTGGAGAAAGGTTGGCGGCTCGACGACGATTTGCAATACTTCGAAGCGAAAGGTGCCGGGCACGATGAAGCCGCCTGGGCGTATCGCATCGATCCGGTTTTGCGCTTTCTCTTTCCGCCGTCAGTGCCGGTGCCCTTCGGACACCGTCGACCGAAACCGCCGCTTGTCCTGGAGCGCGAGTTTTAACGTCGCTGATTGGCTACTGAAGCGGCTTCCCGTAGACCTGGTAGACGCGCACGTACCCGCCTACGAAATCCCAGTCTTTCTGAAAGCCAAAAGCCTGGTCCCGTTCCGACCACCAGAGCTCACGCGGTTTTTCCGGATGATTTGGGTCGTAAACGACGTAGCGATCGACCAGTTCTGACTCGCTCGGCTTTTTCGCATAAACCAACACCGCGTGATTGATGCTGAAATTGGGAAAAGTAGTGAGAAAGCCTACAAACAAATCCCCGCGGGCGAGCGTCGCGTTCATATTGGCGTGCGTTTGCTTTTGGTAAGCGACGCTGGGTTGCAACATCATTCGGTAATTTCCGGGCCGCCAATAAGTCGGCCAGCCCTTACCGACATTTTCCTGTAAGATAAGTCCACGGGCTTTGCTCATGTCCCGGAGATCGGCGTATCCGGGAAAGACAACACGCTCCTTTTCAGGCAGCGCCGGCTTCCAGGCTGCCCGACTGGTGACCATTCGAATGCGAGCCGCCAGTTCATGGTCGTCCAGCGGCCGGCCGCGCGGCTCGAAACGCGCAAATTTCACAAATTGCATCGCGGTACGGCTAAGGACAAAACAACGCCGGGTGTAACGCCGCTGTTTCGCGTCCGCCCCACGGCGCAAACGCGCGACGCCGTTTTGATACTCAAAGACAGTCATGTTTCCGAACGCGAAGGTGTCTCGATCGAACTGAAACGGCGGCGGTGTGTTCCCGCTGGCGAGGCCGGCTAAAAACAGCAGGACTGCAACTGTCGTAAACCCTGTCTTCCGTTTCATTTTCACACCGGAGATGCGCTTAGACGCTGGCGCCATCACCATCAGCGCTTAGCTCGGCGAAATTTCCGAGACGACGGAATTTCGCATATCGCGACTCGAGCAACTGGTCGAGAGGGATCGCGAGCAGGCGTTCAAGATTCTGACGTAACGCTGTTCCTAAAATCGCAGCCGATTTTTCGTGATCTCGATGAGCGCCGCCTTCCGGTTCCGGAACGACTTCATCGACGACGCCCAGGTTCATCAAATCTTGTGCGGTCAGCTTCAAAGCCTCTGCTGCTTCCGCCGCGTGCCGGCGGTCCTTCCACAAAATAGCCGAGCATGCTTCCGGACTGATCACTGAGTAATAAGCATTCTCCAGGATCATGACATGGTCGGCAACGCCGATGCCAAGGGCACCACCCGAACCTCCTTCGCCAATAACCGCGGCGAGAATCGGCACACGTAGTTTCATCATTTCGCGCAGATTTACGGCAATCGCCTCGGCAATGTGGCGCTCTTCCGATCCAATGCCAGGAAACGCGCCGGGGGTATCGATCAATGAAACGATGGGAAGATCGAACTTTTCGCCCAGCTGCATGAGACGAAGCGCCTTGCGATAGCCTTCCGGATGAGCGCAGCCGAAATTGCGCATGACGTTTTCCTTGGTGTTGCGGCCCTTTTGGTTGGTGATTACGACGCAACGCCTTTCGCCCAGCCTGGCCAGACCACAGGGCATCGCTTTGTCGTCGGCAAAGCGGCGATCGCCATGCAACTCCGTCCAATCGCTGAAACAACGTTCAACGTAATCAAGGGCATACGGGCGCTCGACATGGCGGGCAATCTGGACGCGCTGCCAGGCGCTAAGATTCTGGTAGATTTCACGGCGAGTGGTCGCAATCTTCTCCTCCATCGCTTCCACTTCGTTCTCGAAATCGAGGGCGTGTTCGCCGGAATGCTCGCGGATTTCTTGCAAACGCCGTTGCAGTTCCACAATCGGTTTTTCGAAATCGAGCGGCTGTGGTTCCTTCATTCTAGTCGGTAATGGTGACAGGGGTCTTCCCGTTGACAAGGCTGCTCAGCTCCTCGGTATCGCCGGCGGCAAGGCCGAGCCCGAGTGCGGGCGGAGGCTGGTCGCTGCCGGGATGGAAGGCGTCGGGGATGGCATACAGCATATAGCCGGGAGCCGCCAGACGGATCCAGCGGGTGCTGGTGGCATATTCTCGCGTGCCTAACCCGACCCGTTTGCCATTTTTCCATGCCATCACTTCGGCCACTTTACTGTTGATGCGAGGCGGTTGCTTGGGCGGCAATTTGATTTCCCGAATGTGATATTGCTTGAAAAAATTACCATGATTCAAAAGGACGACGATTTTTTGTTTCGTTTGAATGAACATCGAGAACTCCGGATGAGAGATAAACAACTTGTCGCCGATATGCAGCATCGTGTTGTTCATGTTGTTAGTGCGCATGATCAGCTCGGGGGTTGATTTCATTTTCTGCGCCACCCGGGCGATGACATCGCCCTTCTTCACCACGTACTCCTCTTTCTCCGGCGACGGCACAGCCGAGAACAACAGGTCGACGTTTACTGCTCCCAAAAGGTCCTTGGCCTCTTCGTAATGCTGACTGCTGGGATACTTTTGGATGAACGTGGTCAGGGCGTCGCGCGCCTCGGGCAATTTGCCCTCCTGCCGCAGCTTGGCGGCTGCCTCGAACTCGGGCAGGCTGATATCGGGTACAGGGGTGGCCGGGATTTCGCCTCGTTGCTCTTTTTGAACCGCAATCTCTTGTTTAAAGAGAACGTTGTAGCTGAAGTAGGCCGCACCGCCAAAAATCCCGAGCGCGAGCAGTAATGCGAAAAGCCACTTCATGTGCGAGACAAAATGCCCAAAATTACGACCGTGTCAGCCGTGCCGCGAGAAATGCCACGGAAAAGAGACAGCAGCTCCAGCCCAGGCGGCTAGGTCACTGCCACCACTGTTCTTTCTCGGGTTCCTCTCGCTCCGGCCAGGTGTAATGGCACGAGTGGCAATAGAATTCTTTCGGGAAAATTTTCAGCGCAAACAAAACACTGGCCATAGCCGGGGTGAGGAATTTTCTCGTAAGCTGCGGATACTCAATCTCAGATGAGCCGCATTGGGGGCAGCGCAGCGCTGACCCGATATCGGGATCGGATTTTTCCCATTCAACCATCAAATTCTGCGCCTTTTCAAAATCCTTTTCGTCGACCTTCACCTTCACGTTTGCCTGCGGCTTTGACATAAAGGCGACGCGCTGGAGGTGGCCTTCCCCGATGATATCGGCGCTGACGCCCGACTGCTGCAATCGATCGCGCAGATGCCTTGCCTTCGATTGTTCGTTAAACGTTGCAATTGTCACCATGGATGAAACGGCCGCTTGCGGCCGGTTTAGCAAACAACATTCATTGCGGCAGTGCAAGGTTGGCGGGCGGAAACCATTTGTAGAGCATCAGGTAGACGAGCACACCGGTGACCGAGACGTAGAGCCATATCGGCATCGTCCATTTCGCGATCCGGCGGTGACGGTCCCAGCGACGGCTGAACACAGGAATGAGGGTAAGAATAACCAGCGGCAGGGTAACGAACGCCAGCAAAATGTGAGTGATCAACATCGTAAAATAGATCGCTGCAATCGCTCCACCGGCGCTGAAATGAGTGGAGCGTTCGCCGGTGTAATAATGATAGATGAGATAACAGGTGAGGAAGGCGCTCGACGAGATCACCGCAACAATCATGCAGAGGACATGTCGCCGCCAAAAGTTAAGGCGAATGAAATACCAGCCGGCAGAAATGAAAATTGTGCTGATGAAGTTTAAAGAGGCATTGATTCCGGGCAGATCGGTTACGCTCATTCCGGCTTGTTTGAAATTGCCTTTGCGGCGAACGAAATAATCTCCATGCCTGTCGCGGAACTTCCCGAAGTCAGAGCGGGATCGCAAGAGCCGCCTCGATCACTCTGGAGTCGCACCGTTACCACAATCGTCCGGTTTCTCCTTGTCCTCTCCCTTGGAGCCATGGCCGGCGGTGGCTGGTATCTGGCCAGGAGAGGGTTTGGCCGGCAATGGCGTGCCCTGGTGGTGGATGAATTGCGTAAACACGGCGTGGAAGCCTCGGTCCGGCGCCTGACTCTCGACCCTTTTCGTGGCCTGGTAGCACAGGACGTCCGCATTTACGACTACAAGAATCGCGAGAACACGATCGCTCAGATCAGCCGGCTTTCGCTCGACGTCAATTATGCCGCTCTATTGCAACATCAGCCTTTCCTGAACGCGATCGACGTTCGCAACGCGCAAGTCAGGCTGCCGTTGCCGAGCGGGGCCGATCCAAAATCGCCCCGAGCCCAGATTAAGAACCTCCACGCCCACGTTTATTTTCCGCCGGAACAAATTTACGTCAGTCAGGCGGAAGGCATTTTTTGCGGCATCGGTATCTCAGCAACGGGTCACTTGATCAAACGGAACGATTATGCGTCTTCCAAGGAAATTGCGGAAGCCGAATGGCAGGCGCGCTTGACCGCACTGCAACAAGTCGTCGCGGAAATAAACCAGTTCAAATTCCAATCGCGGCCTCATATGCAGCTGAAGTTCAGCGGCGATGTTGCACAATTGGAGAACGCGCGGGTTGCCGGCAGCCTGCATTGCGAACAACTGGAGCGCGGGAATTATCACATTCGTAAACTGGCCATTGCCGCTGAGTTTTCCGATCAGACCCTCACTGTCACGCAATGTGAATGGCGAGATGAGCTCGGCGCATTTGCCGCGGATGCAAGATGGCGCCGTCCTACTTCCGACCTGGAGTTTCAGGCCCGCAGCACATTAAACCTGCGTGGCTTGCTCGAGGCCATCGGCTTGGCGCGGTTCATTTCCGATTTTACGTTTCTCAGTTCCCCGCGCTTTAATATTTCCGGCTCGGCCCGACTCGGAGACGGCCAGCCACAATGGCAGGCACTCGGACATGCCGCTTGCGATCGCTTCAGTTACAAGGGAATTCCCTTCCTCAGTGCGGATGCGGAGTTCTCGTGGGATGGCACGCGCACGCTGGTTCGCGATATTCACCTCCGGCATCAAACCGGTGAACTTACGGCGCAGCTGCTCGATGCTCCGCAGGATTTCCGCCTAGAACTGGCCAGCACGATCGAGGCGAATGCCCTGCGATCGCTCGCCCCGGCCGACATGCGTGAGTTCGTCAATGAGTGGGATTGGCCACACGCCACCAACGTGACCCTCTCAATTCGCGGTCCGAGCCGGGATTCGGCCACCTGGAAAGGCGATGGCCACCTGAAACTGGATCGGGGCCGCTTTCGGACGATCGGCTTTAACAATGTGAGCGCCGACATTCATTTTGGAGACGGTGCGGTAACTTATCAAAATTTCCGCGTCGAACGGGATGAAGGCATCGCCACCGGTACGATGACGTATGATTACGCCCAACACGAGACCCGGCTTTCGAATATACGATCAACGTTGCGACCAACTGAAGCGATTTACTGGATCGATCCCAAACTGGCAAAAGCACTAATACCTTACAAATTTCGTCAGCCGCCATTGGTTACGGCCAGGGGTGTCTACCAGTTTCGCGGAGGAAAGAACACTCGGCTCGAGTTCACAGTCGATTCTCCCGGTCCGATGGAATATCTCTTCCTCGGTAAACCACTGACCTTCGATCATATCGCGGCGAAATTACTTTTCAGCGACGATCGGATGCAAATAGCTGATTTAACGGGCAGCATTTTCTCGGGAAACGTCCGGGGCAACGCGGACATTTCCCTCGCCAGGGAAGATCAACGTTATCATGCCACGATTGCCATCGAACGAGTCGATTTCCCGCGCCTGACCGATCTCTATTTCAAATACAAGACCGCTGAGGGACTCATGAACGGCCACTTCGACTGGAATGGTGTCGGAAGCGACGCGCGTTCGATCGACGGTAAGGGCGACGTTGAGGTCCGGAATGGCGATGTCTTCGCCATCCCGGTGTTTGGCCCGCTCTCCGACCTGCTTAATAAGGTGCTGCCCGGTGTCGGCTATCGCGTTGCTCGCAAAGCGACGGCAACTTTGAAAACGAAGGACGGCGTGATCCACATCCCCGATCTTCATGTCGACGGTGGCGCTTTCGGCATGGTTGGGCACGGCGACGCCAATTTCGTGGATGATAAAATCGACTTTGATGTCCGGATCGACGCAAGCGGCGCCGGATTCGTCCTCACTCCGCTTTACAAATTCTTCGAGTACCAAGCCGAGGGAAGCCTAAGTCACCCGACCTGGCGGCCGCGAAATTTTTGACCATCGCGGAATGCGAACTTCGAATTTCGGATTCAAAAGCTCGCAAAATGACGTGTCCCGTCGTTCCGGATTCGGAAATCCGAGATCCAAAATTCTTCTGGGAGCGCATATGTCGATCAGTGGCGGGGTGCACGCGGCGATCGAACGTGCATGCTCGATCGACTGCACCGCGATGCAAATATTCGTCAAAAACAACATGCAGTGGTTCGCCCGTCCTCTCGCCCCCAGCGAAATTCGCGCATTCATCGAGCACGCGCAGCGCACGAAGATAGAATCCGTTTTTGCGCACGCAAATTACCTGATCAATCTGGCAGCGACTAATCCGCAGTTTCACGCCAACTCGATTCGTGCCCTGGCGGAAGAACTTTTCCGGGCCGACCAGCTTGAGTTGCCTTTTCTCGTACTTCATCCGGGCGCGCACCTTGGTGCCGGCGAAGAAGCTGGCCTGAATAAAATTGCTTCATCGATAGACGAGGTTTTCGCGCGGATTCCGAAAGTGAAAACCAGAATTGCGCTGGAAACGACCGCTGGGCAGGGAACCTGCCTTGGCCACGCCTTTGAGCAAATTGCATTCATTATTGGGCACGTCCGCGAGCCAGAAAGGCTCTGTGTTTGTCTCGATACGGCACACGTCTTCGCCGCCGGATATGACATCACCACTGAAACCGCGGTGAAGAAAACGTTTACGGAATTCGATCGTATGATTGGAAGGAATCGCCTCGTTGCAATTCACCTGAACGACTCAAAGAGCGCACGCGGGTCTCGTGTCGATCGACATGAACATATTGGCAAGGGACAAATCGGTTCGGCTGCCTTCCGATTTATCATGACTGATCCACGGTTTCGCGACGTGCCCAAGGTCCTTGAAACTCCCAAGGGCAAGGACCTGCGCGAAGATCGGGTTAACATGCGAGTGCTGCGCCGGTTAATTCCCTGCACTTCAGCGATGAAGATTAACCACGCGCAACTCGCGAAAGGTCGCAGGCCGCAGCAGGTACGCCGCCAGCAAAAGCGCCGCTAGTGCCAGCGGACTTGTGTAAATACCAAACCGCTTCATTCCACCGAACCACCCGGCCACCCCAGCTAGCAATTGCAAACTGTAAATAGCCGCAACCCAGACGATTTCCAATTTCTGCCGATCACGAGCCAGAAGCTCAGCCGCGACCCAAACCGTAGCCGGCGCGATGAGCACATAGGTAGACGATTCAGTCGCCGGTCCAAGGAGCAACATCCAACAACAACTCAGTGAAAGAACCCAACCGAGCAGACGCGGAGCGGCCCAGGACTGAAGTCTTCCGATAACAGCGAAAACTGCGATCAATGCTCCGGTAAGGATTTGAATGAGCAGGTAAACCCGGGGGGACAGGGCCAGAAACCAGAGGCGAAGAATTAATCGCAGATCGCTGTACCACTCGGAAAGTGATCGCGAAGTGCGATCCTCTGTCCGCAGATAGTGCCACCAATCGCTGTACTGGCGGATTACGTAATCGGTTCGCTGCATTGCGAAGGGGAGGAGGACGGCCAGCGCGATACAGAGCGCGAATCGCCAGGATAATTGCCGCGGATAAATCAGCACGAGCAAGAGGCAGACAGCCAGAGGATAGACTTTGATATTGACGGCAAGCGCCAGCCAAACAGCGGCAAACATCCAGCGCTGCTGCACGATTGCTGCAATCGACGCGAGCAACATCCCGATCACCAGCAAGTTTGCCTGACCGTTGTTAACGTTGCCCAGAGCCAGCGGCAACAAGAGTAGAAAGAGTAAGGGGGTTTCCTCTGAGACAGGTTTGTTCGGAATACCTTGCCGGCTTGCCCAGTAAAACGAGCCGAGAAAAATGCCGATGCCAATCAGCCGCCACAGAATACTCCCGATTTTGAGTGGCAAAATCGATAGGGGCGTGACGGCGGCCGCGAATAAGGGAGAGTACCGGTAGTCGAATTTCGCTTCGCGGTAGAGATCGTGACCCGTCAGCCAGGACTGTCCGGCATTTTGATAAACCGGGAAAAGGTCCTGGCGCGTGGCCGTTTTATTGAATGCGACACGGCCGCAGACGGCCATAATCGCCAGGGCCCAAACGATCGTCGTCAGCTGGGGCGAAATGAACCGGCGTGTCCTTGTGGTGCTGACGGGCGCCGAATTCACCGCCGAGTTCTAACCGACGAATTACGATTTTTCGAGTGGTTGATTCCGGCCGATTGCGGAATTCGTTCGGCCTGCTCACAATAGGAACTGTGGCAAAGGTCGCCTTAGTGACAGGCGGGAATAAAGGAATTGGTTATGAAGTTTCGGCACAGCTGGCTGAGAGAGGTTTTCGTCTGTTCGTTGGCGCGCGAAATGAGAAAGCCGGGCGGGAAGCAGCGACGCAGATCGGAGACGGGGCGACGTTTCTAAAAATCGATGTCTCCGATGAAAAAAGTATTCGCGCGGCTGCCGCGGAATTCGCCAAATCCGCGGATCATCTCGATGTGTTGGTAAACAACGCCGGCATTTTGCTCGACGACGACGAATCGATTTGGACCATTACGCCGGCGCTCCTTGAAACAACACTGCGGACCAACGCCCTTGGTCCGTTGCTCGTTGCGCAGGCCTTCAGGGCGTTGCTCGCCAAATCGGGAGCACCCAGAATCGTCAATGTCTCCAGCAGTAGCGGACAACTGACCGATGGAGCGGACGGCTGGGCCCCCGCTTACAGTATTTCGAAAACCGCTTTAAACGGGGTCACGGTCCAGCTCGCGGCTGCGCTGCCAGGCTGCGCAGTCAATGCGGTTTGTCCGGGTTGGGTCCGCACCCATATGGGAGGATCCAATGCGACCCGCTCAGTCGAGCAAGGCGCAGCCGGCATCGTCTGGCTCGCCGCTGATGCGCCGCAAAATCTCACCGGCAAATTCCTGCGCGACCGGAAAGTGATTCCCTGGTGAAAGTCAGTTCAAGAATCGAATCGTAAACGGGTAGCGATAAAGTTGACCCTCACTCGCCCGAATTGAGGCGATAATGACAAAGACCGTGTTCATGATCCAAAGAATGATCAGGATTGGAATGCCGATAAGCACGATGCACAGGATGCCCGCGATGGCATCGTAAATCAGCATCGACAGCTGGAAATTGAGCGATTCCTTGCCGTGCGCGTCGATCTCGGGGGAATCTCCACGCTTGACCAGCCAAACAATAAGCGGTCCCAGGAGATGTCCCAGGAAGTGAAAAAATAGCCCAAGCAGCGCGCTGGCGTGACAGAGCACGCACCAGGTCCGGACCTCCGAACTCTGGGCCGAGGTTGGGGTCGGGTTCGAAGGGAGAGGAGGGGTTGGAGTTTCCATGGTTAGTCTTTGATACGCTCTATGTGGGCGCCGAGCTCGCTCAATTTTTCGTCGAGATGCTCATATCCGCGATCAATATGGTAGACGCGGCTTACTTCGGTAATGCCTTCAGCTTTCAATCCAGCGAGCACGAGCGCGGCGGAAGCGCGCAGGTCACTCGCCATGACCGGAGCACCAGTCAACCGTTGAACGCCCTGAATTACGGCCGTGGGTCCCTCCAGCTGGACGTGCGCCCCCATCCGCTTCAACTCGGCTACATGCATGTAGCGCTGTGGAAAAATATTTTCCGTGACGACACTGATACCGTCGGTGGTTGAGAGGAGCGCGCACATCTGCGCCTGCATGTCCGTGGGAAATCCTGGATATGGTTCGGTCACTATCTCCAACGGTTTGGTAGCACCATTGGGCGATACCGTGAGCGACTGTTTCCCGGCCTCGATTTTGAATCCACAATCGGTCAAGGCGCTGGTAATAGCGGTAAGATGCTTCGGCTCCGAGCGATTGATAGTAACCTTTTTCCCAGCGATCGCTCCGGCGATCAGAAATGTGCCCGCCTCGATCCGGTCCGGGATAATGTCGTGCTCGGCCCCATGAAGTTCTTTTACGCCTTCAATGATGAGCCGACGTGTTCCGGCGCCTTCAATCTTCGCGCCCATCTTATTCAGGAACTCGGCGAGATCGCAGACCTCCGGTTCCGCGGCCGCCCCCTCGATCACGGTTGTCCCTTCGGCGAGGACGGCGGCCATCATTACATTATCGGTGCCCAGGACAGTTGGTCCGAATTTGCCTCGTAAGTTAATGACGGTGCCCCTCAGTTTCGGGGCAAAAACTTTGACATCCCCGCCCTCCACGCGCACAGCCGCGCCAAGGGCCTCGAATCCCTTTAAATGCAAATCGATCGGCCGATCGCCAATAACGCAGCCACCCGGCAACGAGACCGTCGCTTCCTTACATCGGCCGAGCAAAGGACCAAGGACGCAGACCGAAGCTCGCATCTTTCGCACAACGTCATATGGCGCGATCGATTTCACATTCTCAGCCGTCACGGTTACCGTGCCACTGGCGCGCTCCACCTGTGCGCCGAGATGCATCAATATCTGGAGCATGTAATGCGTATCGCTCAGGTCAGGCACGCGGTGAATGGTACATGGCTCGCGCGTCAACAATGTTGCCGCTAAAATCGGTAACGCAGAATTCTTTGAGCCGCTGATCTTTATCGAGCCGGACAGGGAATTCCCGCCATGTACCAGAATCTTATCCATACCGGGCGAAGAGGAAGCGTGTTACACCTGAGTAATCGTTTTTCGCCTCAATGTCGCGGTAATTTTTCTCTCGTAGCCAGTCGGTTAAACCGGCCGCCTGGCCAATCCCAATCTCCAAAGCAAGCAATCCGCCGGCACGCAGGTGGGAAGGTGCCAGCTCGATCGTTTGACGGACGATTTCGTCGCCGCAATCGCCGGCAAAAAGGGCAATCTCGGGGTCACGCAATACTTCGGGAGTGAGGTCGTCCCGATCGTGCCGAGAGACATAAGGAAGATTCGCGACGACCAGATCAAACTCACCGACGATAGACGCGAACAAATCGCTTTTCAGGAACTGGATCCGGTCTGCAGCCAGACGAGCAGCATTTTCCCGCGCCAGTGAAAGCGCATCGTCCGAAATATCCGCCCCGATGATTTCCGCCTCTGGGAATTTGATTGCCAGCGAGATCGCGATCACGCCACTGCCAGTCCCCACGTCGAGAATTTTGAATTTCGAATCCGTGATAGCGGACTGGAGGAGTTCGACCAGCTGCTCTGTCTCGGGACGCGGGACAAGCGCCCGTCCATCGCAAAGAAAAAGATGTCCGCAGAACTCGACCGTTCCTAGCAAATGCTGAAGTGGTTCATTTTGTCCCCGACGGCGGACCAATTCGCGCAATGGAGTTAATTCCGTCTCGGAAAGGTCCCGCTCGAACTCGAGATAGATTTCCAGGCGCTTCCGCCCAAGCGAGTGGGCGAGCAAATGCTCCGCATTCAGCCGCGGATTTTCAATACCGCGTTTTTTGAAGTATGCGGTCGTGGATTGAAGGACATCTAGGACCGTCATCGCCAATTCTGCGGCGCGCCATCACTGGCCCACTGACGACAGGTAACTCGCATCAACTTGCCAGCGAGCTTTCCTTCAGCCGCTCGGCCAGATCCGCCGCTTGCAGCGCGGCAATCATCTCAGCGAGATCGCCCTCCATGAACCGATCGAGATTGTAAAGCGTCAATCCTATGCGGTGATCGGTCACGCGGTTCTGGGGAAAATTATAAGTGCGGATTTTCTCTTCGCGGCCGCCACTGCCGATCTGGCTCTTGCGGTGGGCAGCGTATTTTTCCTGCTCCTCACGCTGCTTGGCTTCGAGCAAACGTGAGCGCAAAATGTTGAGCGCTTTTTCCTTGTTCTTTTGCTGGCTGCGACCGTCCTGGCAGCGCACGATCGTGCCGGTCGGAATATGCAATACCTGCACCGCGGAGTCGGTTGTATTCACGCCCTGCCCACCCGGACCGCCAGCGCGACACACTTCAATACGTAATTCTTCAGGTTTTAACTCGAGATCGATTTCCTCTGCCTCCGGCAAAACGGCCACCGTCGCCGTGCTGGTGTGAATACGGCCCTGCGCTTCTGTTGCAGGGACGCGCTGGACGCGGTGGACGCCGCTTTCGTAGCGCAATTTTCTAAAGACCGATTCACCGTTTACCTTAAAAATCACTTCCTTTAAGCCGCCGAGCTCCGACGGACTTGATTCCATGTCTTCAATTTTCAACCCAGCCGCTTCCGCGAAACGCGTGTACATCCGATAAAGGTCGGCCGCGAAAATGGCCGCTTCGCTGCCGCCGGTACCGGCGCGAATTTCGATGATCGCGTCGCGATTTTCATTCTCGTCCGGAGGTAGCAAAGCGATCTGGAGGTCGCGTTCGAGATCGGCAACGCGTTTTTCTAATTCTGGAATTTCCTCCTGTGCCATCTGCGCGAGATCGGCATCAGCGGAGCCTGCCAGCTCCTGGTTATCAGTCAGTTGTGTCCGTGCGGCCGACAGTTCACCCCAGTTCGCCAGCAACTGCTTCACATTGGCATGCTCACGCATGACTTCGCTCGCGTGCTTGCGATTTTCAAAAAGATGCGGATCTGCAATCTCGCGTTCGAGTTGCTCGAACCGCTCTCGTTTTCTCTGAATAAGGAAATTGAAATCCATTGGTCCTGTTTGTAACCACGGCACTCCATCGCCGTGTGAGAGACGCCCCCCGACAAAGGAGGCGGCTGCAAAATTCAGCTAAGATTTCTTCGGGGTTCGGGCAGCCTTCGTGCTGCCGTAACGGCGCGCGAATTTCTCGACGCGGCCGGCCGTGTCGACGAATTTCTGTTCTCCAGTGAAAAACGGATGGCAGGCAGCACAGATGCCGATTTTAATATCGCGGCGAGTTGAGCGCGTGTGATAGACCGCGCCGCAGGCACAGACGATATCGGTCTCGTGATACTCGGGATGAATGTCCGCTTTCATGTTCAAAAACGAGCGCGCAAGATACGCGCGATCCGCCGTTTTCGCAAGTGAGCACCTCCTCCGACGCCCTTCTGGCCGCCTGGGAGAAATCTCTGGCCGAGAACAGGGATAAGGCGGCGATTCTCGATCGTCAGGGCCATATCGTACGCACTTTCGCGGCAGTAGAACAGCGGGCAAAATTCTTGGCGCAAAAGCTTGAGTCGCTGGCCAGCGGGGAAGTTGCTGCTGTCCAAATCGGTAATCACCCGGACTGGCCATCACTATTTATTGCCTGTCTGCGCCGAAAGATCGTCGTTCTACCTCTGGAGCGATCAATCAGCACTCATGAGCGAACGATGGCGATGGAGATCTGCCGCGCCAGCGCCCTCTTTACCGTTGTGCGAGCCTCCGGTGATAACGAAGAAATAACGCTGCGCGACTCCGATGTAGCCGTGCGGAATGTGAACGACGGAAGGGACGATATTTCGCCAAGAGCGAGAACGGCCGATGTTAGCTGGGACGGACCTCAGCCGGCTCTCTTGAAACTCACCTCCGGCACGACGGCTGCGCCGCGCGCGATTCGATTTCGAAGTGCGCAACTCCTGGCGGATTGCGAGAACATTTGCACAACGATGGAGATTGATCGGGGCGACTTAAATTATGGAGTGATTCCGATTTCCCACTCCTACGGGTTCAGTAATTTGCTCACCCCGCTTATCGCCAGGGCGGTTCCGATGGCGCTCAGTACCGATCGGATGCCGCGCGCGATTGCTGATGGGGTCGCCGCCACAGGGGCCACCGTCCTGCCAGGAATGCCCGTCTTTTACCAATCGCTCTGCGAACTCAACGACGTGCTTCCGTTAAGCGATCTGCGGCTCTGTATCTCGGCCGGCGCACCGCTTTCTCCCGAACTAGCCAATAAATTTCGCGCACGTTTCCAGTGCGAAATCCATTCTTTCTACGGATCGTCGGAATGCGGCGGAATTTGCTATGCACGCAGGCCGGAGGCGGTCCCCGGCTTCGTCGGAGAAGCAATGCAAGGCGTTGAAATTGAATTACTGGATTCGGAAACAAGGCCATCCCGCATTCGCGTTCGCAGTGACGCTGTGGGGGACGGTTATCTTCCAGAACCAGACGATAGCAAGCTGGGCCGTGGAAGTTTTCTACCAGACGATCTGTTGGAAAAAATCGGGCGCGGATACCGCATCGTGGGGCGCGTCTCGGACCTAATCAACGTTGCCGGGAAAAAGGTAAATCCGGCAGAGGTGGAAGCCGAGATCTTAAAATTTCCTGGGGTGCGTGCAGTAATCGCCTTTGGGCGCGAATCGAAGCGGCGCCATCAGGAGGTGGCAGCTTGTGTGGTGGCTAACAGCGAGGTGTCCGAGACGGAATTGCTGGGGTATTTGCGATTGCGCCTGAGTAGCTGGCAGGTGCCGCGACGGGTCTTCTTCGTTGAAGCGATCCCGGTCAACGAACGAGGCAAGACCAGCCGGCGCGAACTGGCCCGTCGGTTCATTTGAAAAGCCGAAAACAGACATGATCGGGTATTAATCACGCAATAGAAGTTAGATTCGGGTCCCGGCCTGGCAGTCTGACTGACCGGCGCCGGAGAAAATCCTTTTCATTTAGTGAGAAGCATAATTTGTTAACGCAACCGCCGGCGCGGGTGAACTCCGCCGTCGGCCCTGTTTCCCTGTGAGCGATCCGGCCTCGTCCCCTTCACAAAAATCGCAACGGTATCGAGTAGTCGTTATCGACGACAGCGTCATGCTGCTTAATTTTGTCCGGGAAATTCTGGAAGAGTCAGACTACGAGGTAATCACTGCCGCCACCGGCGAGGAAGGATTGCAGGTCACTCGCCGCGAGAGGCCCGATTTTATTATTCTGGATTATATGTTGCCGGACTTGAAGGGAGACGAGGTTGGCCGGAGATTGGCTGAGGATGTCGAGACTGCCGGAATTCCTGTGCTTTACATGTCCGGGTTCGCTGCTGAGGTGCAAACCTCGCAGCCGAGCTCGTCCAACGTAGTAGGATTTCTGGGCAAGCCGTTCACCGCAGATTCACTTTTGCAAACGATCGAAAAACACCTCCCAAAGGACAGCGAGCAAAGTACCGCCGCAGAAGAAGGGACCACCGCTGCGGACACAGACGTAGTATCTGAATTCGCCAGCGTCATCGGACCACAAACCGAATCGCCGGGGGAAATGGCCTCTGCTTCGCCAATCTGGGGTGAGTCGCCGGTGATGGCGGCCCACAGTGAGTTCGCCGACGCGCCTTTCAACACACCGTCGGCACCGGAGTCCTCTTCTTCTCCTGTCCGCGATGTTTTTTTTGCCGGCGATACCAATTTCTTTTCCCTCAACTGGGCCCTCCGTACCATTGGCAGGGAGAAACTTACCGGCGTGCTCCGTTCCTTCTGGGCGAAGCAGGATATCGAGCTATTCGCGCGCGATGGAAAAGTGTTGCTCGTCACTACTCGCGACCCCGAACTGTATTGCTCGGAAGCGCCGATCACCCTGGTCAATATCGACACCGAACGGGTCGCGCAGGCTCGGGCAGAGCAGTCGGAAACCGGGCGCCCGCTTTTTCTCACTCTGGCGCGGGAGGATTTGATTTTGCGCGATGCTGCCTCACAGCTGGTGCAACATTATGGGCAGAAACTTTTTGCTCAATTGTGGGGCGCTCCCCGAGTACGTTTCGTGTTCGAGCAATCGAACGAGCTACCGGATTTTGTATCGGAAGAGCCGGTCGAGGAAGAAGTTGATCAGTGGACACTGGCGGCGGTGCGGTTTGTTCAACTCCAGGACGTCGCGGATAAAGTTGCTTACGATCCGGGCTGGATTCCGGCTTATACGCGAGATGGTTTTGAGCGTGTGCAAAATCTCCGTCTCACCGTGGCGGAGGCGCAGTTCGCTTCGCAGTTCAATGGCAGCCGTTCCATCGCGCAAATCGCGCGCAATCTTCGCCTCGATATGAAACTGGCGCGCCTCACTCTCTTTCGCTTTCTCGCACTCGAGATCGTGGAGTGCTGGCCTCCGGTTGCCACCGATCAGGAAGAACACAGCGGTGTTCTGAAACGGCTCAGGCGTAAAATCGGTCTGGCCGAATAGTCCGGCCTGAGAGGTTTTTTAGCCAACGGCGATGAATCGCAAAATCCTTGTCGCCGATATAGGCGGCACTCAGGTCAAAGTAATGATGTCGCCGAAGACTCAGATAAAATTCGATTCCGGCGAGGAAATGAGGCCGCGCGATTTTGTCGAGCGATTTCGCGAAAGCGTTAAAGGCTTGAAGTTCGATCGCATTTCGATTGGGTTCCCGGCTCCAGTCCGGCACGGCAAAATCGTCCGGGAACCCAAGCACCTCGGCAAAGGCTGGGTCGGCTTCAATTTCAGCCGGGCACTACACAAACCAACGCGTTTAATTAACGACGCTGCGATGCAGGCCCTCGGCAGTCACGTCCGCGGCCGCATTTTGTTCCTCGGCCTCGGCACCGGTCTCGGGTCAGCCCTCGTTTGGAGGAACTCAGTTCTCCCCCTTGAACTGGGCGATCTGCCTTACCATGGTCACCGCAAAATCGAGACGTTTGTCGGCAAGGAGGGGCTCGAGAAACTCGGTCGAAACGAGTGGCGCGACGAGGTCCTTTACGCGGTTGAACAATTGAAACTTTCGTTTGTCGCCGACACCATCGTGCTCGGCGGCGGAAACGTGCAGAAAATGAACGGGCTACCCCGTGGCATCGAAAAGGGAGATAATCGCAACGCTTATCTCGGTGGTGTCCGGCTCTGGGAGATCGATCGCCGAACTGGCCAACCCCGCTGGCAAATTCTTTAGCGATGGTACTCGCTAGCGGCGCTTGGGAGCCTTTAGGCCAAGGACATCGCCTTTGCAGATAAGCGCGTCGGCCACCGTCGGCGCCTCGCCTTTAATCCACTCCAGCAGCCAACCGCCCAATCGATTGCCGAAATCCTTTGGCCGTTCGTCGAAAAAATGCGCGGCTACATCGACACTGCGCTTTTGCAACTCGAGCTCGCTCTTTTCAATCACCGCCACCAGCGCGTGCGCTTCCGCGGGTGAAGGATTAGAATCATCGCGCCGTAAACGTTCCCCCAAAAAATGAAGATCGTGGGAACGTCCGAGCACCTCAGCGAGCGAACCCAGCTCGTCAAGCAATGCCCCAATCACCAGCGGATTGATGGGCCGAAGAATTCGTAATTGATAAAACAGGCGTTTGGTCTCGCTGCGAAATTCGTGAAAATTTTCCGGCGTCGGTTTTGCCTGCGCCCGATTAAAGGCATCACGCCCTGATTTATAACCGCGCTGAACTGCCGCTCGAACGCATTTGCAATTCAGCTCCTCAATCGGCCATTTCTCGATTTCCCGGCACAATTTTTCCAGCTCGGTTGCCGCCTGTTTTTGCCATCCGGCGAAGGCCGCGAGAAAATGCTCCAGCTCGCCCAAAAGCAGTTCTTCCGTCTTATGGAAAGTCTGGTTCGATTGTCGCCATGTAATCTCTTGAAGCTGCCGGACCGTTTGCAAGCGAACTTCCGCATCGCGCACATCTGAAATCAGGCGGCCGATATCGCGAAAAGACCGATCCTGTTGCTTATACAGACCGCGACCGATCTCCTCCGCCACCATTCGCAGCACCGCTCGCGCCTTCTTCAGATGCTTGCGGGTTTGATGGACTGGAGTGTCGTCCGGTTCCACTTCGCCGCGCGCGATCTGGAGAGCGCTTGCCACCTGTTTGCGACAAATGCGCCGCAAATTGGCTCCAAGTTTCTGATCTCGGCGCAATTCGTAGCTCATGCCATTCTACTCGCGCGCCAGCCGAACATTACTATAGCGCGATTTTCCGCTCACCTCAGCAGCGAACCACTCCGGCGGCTGAAACCGGGCGCACTCGCGCTCGTCTTGAAATTCTACCTCTGCCACAACAAGCCCTTCGTTGCGCCCGCGGTAAACATCAATCTCGATCGTATGCCTCCCGAACGGAATATCGTATCGAGTTTTCGTGAGACGGCAGCCCGCTGTGGCAGGCCAAAGCTCCTCGAATTGATCCCGGGTCAGATCGACTTCAATCTCCTGGCGCGACAATCCCCGCCCGCGCTTGATCGTGAGCGAGTGGCGACGTCCCGCCTTGCGCAAACGGATCTGCGTTCCGTCAGTCTTCACCGAAAGATAACCCTGTTCGATGGTACGGCTGTGAAAATGACGCAGGTTCGGCGGAAGCCGCTTCAGCAAAAATTTGCGCTCGATTTCGCGCGGCGCGTTGCCGTTTTTGGATGCAGTGACCATCAGCTGGGCTGTGCGAGTTTCTGTACCGCGGCCGAACCTGGCAAGCCCGTTTCGTTACGTGATTGAAACTTGGCAGAACCAGTTCTCACGCGAATTTGGCGGAATGCCAGCCGGCCGCTACCGCATCTTCACACTTCTTGCATTCTGCGCGTTCGCGTCAATTGCCGCCCCGGCGGAACGACCGCGTCACGTTGTCCTCGTAGTCTGGGATGGAATGCGGCCGGATTTTGTCACGGAAAAATACGCGCCTACGCTCAATAAACTCGCTGCCGATGGCATTCGATTTCGTAATCATCACTCAGTTTATCCCACGCTGACTGATGTGAACGGTGCTGCCCTGGCCACCGGAGTTTACCCGGACCATAACGGTCTTATCGCCAATCTGGCGTTTAACGCCGGGATCAATCCGCGACGGCCAGTGGATAGCGGCGATCCTGATACCGTTAAGCGCGGCGACGAAATTTCCGGCGGCAAATACCTCGCGCTTCCTACGATTGCCGAGCTGATTCGTAACGCAGGCAAGAAAGTGGTCGTCGCCGGCAGCAAAGCGGTCGCGATGCTCTTCGATCGGCACAACGATTGGACGGTGGCCTTCACCAGGGACAAGCAGCTGACCATTTTCGCCGCCGCACCGATGCCGGAAGGCCTGCGGGAAAAAACCACCGGGCTGCTTGGACCGTTTTTGAGCGACCCGAATGCCACGGCTGCGCAGCGAAATACCTACGTCACCCGCGCTCTGACAGAAGTGCTCTGGCGCGATGGCTTGCCCGATTTCTCATTGCTCTGGTTGAGCGAACCCGATTTATCGCAGCACAACCATTCCCCGGGTTCGCCGCAGGCAATCGCCGCGATCAAAGCGGTGGATGAAAATTTAGCGCTGGTCCTGAGCGCGCTGGACAAGAAACAAGTTCGCGATTCAACGGACATCTTCGTTGTCTCCGATCACGGCTTTTCAACGATTAAACGTTCCATTGACGTGGTTGAGCTCCTCAACAGAGCCGGGTTCCATGCCGGCAAGGAATTTTCCGACTCGCCCAAGTCCGGCGATATTCTTGCCTGCGGCAACGGCGGATCGGTTGTCTTCTATGTCAGAGACCACGATCAGGCCGTGGTAAAACGTTTAGTCGAGTTGTTGGAGCAAAGTGATTTCGCCGGGATCGTTTTCGCCGGCCAAGGCACCGGAGCGTTTCCTTTGGCTCAGGGACACATTGATGTGGCTAACCCGCCTGATGTCGTCATGTCGTTTCGCTGGTACGACGATAGGAATCAATTCGGTGTTCCCGGTTTAATCGATGCGGACTGGAACCGGAAAGCCGGCGAGGGAACACACGCCACTCTGAGTCCCTACGATGTGCACAACACGTTGATCGGCGCCGGACCTCATTTACGCCGTGGATTTGAAGACGATCTGCCGACTGGAAACGTCGATCTTGCTCCGACGATTTTGCACCTGCTGGGAGTTGAAGTTCAGTCGCAACTTCAAGGGCGCGAATTAGCCGAAGCCTACGCTGAAAATGAGCCGACGCGTTCCGTAAGCCAGGAAAAAGTTGAGTCCACCATGCGCGTGATTCGCAACACCCAACGAGGGCCGGCGTTGAAAATCTTATCTGTCCATGACAGCGACTACATCGATCGAGCTGATCGCGACGGATCGAAAACGCCCCGAAACGAACCGCTGCCTCCCTAAAGACAACCTGGCTGGGACGCGACTCAAAGTGCCAGGGACAGGACTCGAACCTGCACGTCTTTCGACACCAGATCCTAAGTCTAGCGCGTCTGCCAATTCCGCCACCCTGGCATTAGGATTTTGCTCATTGTAGCACAAACTCTAGTTCAAATCCGAGTCTTACCTGTTCCTCCCTGGGAAAGACCGAGTTAGAAGCGCCAGACTTACACTTGCCGAAGATTTACTGTCGCCGACCGCGGGCGTTGCTATCCGCGCGGATGGGCAAAAATGGCAACGACAGCGAACCGCTTCCCAATCGCATCCTCAGGCGTCATGATGACTTTCCGTTGGCGAGTGTTGGAATAGACGGGGGTGCCTCCCGTCGAACGCCACATGGTGCACAACAGATCCTGCTGCGCCTCCTGGCTTCCATGCTCGACTGGGTAAAGCAGCGCCGGTTCCATCCGGGCAATACGTGCCAACATCAACGCATCCCGTCGGTCGCTCTTGCGCTCATGCTGTAGATCGCTCGCACCTTGCGCGGATTAGAAACCACCGCT
>DASXIC010000131.1:0-6124 GCA_036498205.1 Chthoniobacterales bacterium
ACGAAACGTTTTCTCTTGTCGGAACGGTTCCTGATTCGGGCTCGACAGCAATGCTCTTGAGCAGCGCTCTGCTCGCGGTTGCCTGTCTGAAGCGCCGCGCATCGACAAAGTAGCGAGAGGTTCACCCGTCGTTAGAACAAACCGCCGCTCGAGATCGGCGACGGCGGGCTGACGAAATTGCTTGGAGAATTTCCGCGTCGGAAAGGATTACAGTGTATGCGGAAAAACTCGGAAGTTCTCAATCCGCTCGTACAAGCGCAGTTACGAAACCCCTTAATCGGCTTTTTTCTAATGATTATTGGTTCGCCGCAATAGTGCGTCGGTCTAATTTACGTGTCGCACCATCGTCTCCATTCCCCGCGTTTCGGAGGAAAAAAATTTAATAGTCGTTAACTAATTCAGGGCGTGTCGCGTGCACGCGGCCTCTAGAATTTCCAGAACGACAACCAGCCCGCGTGGCAGAGTTCAAGCTCTACCGCTCGACGACATAAGATTTTTCTGACTGTCCCGACTTCCCCTCAAGCCTGAAGGCGCAGAGCGCCAATGCTCTGCGCCTTTTTGGTTGGTGTATCGGTAGGGGCGGTTCACCGAACCGCCCAACGAGTCGGAAACCTGGCCGGCATCATTGATCCTCGGACGATTGAGTCAATCGCCCCAGCCGGCCCGTTTATCGCCTGTTATTCTGCGATGCAAACAATGGTTCGCCTCGCCGCTACCAGATGTTTACACGTTTGTCAGGCGGCCGGATCATTGGTGACCCATCGGGAATATTGAACGCCTTCTGAAATTCCACCGAATTGGACACCGGACCGTTTACGCGGTAACGCGCTGGCGAATGCGGATCGGTATTTAATCGGAGCTTCAGGTCTTCATCGCGCTGGACCGAGCGCCAGATCTGGGCAAAGCCAAGAAAGAAGCGTTGGTCCGGCGTAAAACCGTCGATTTTCTCCGGTTGCTTCCCAGCCAGCGCCTTTTGCAGCGCCGCGTAGGCAACCTTTACTCCGCCGATGTCGGCAATGTTTTCCCCCAGGGTCAATTCGCCGTTCACATGCAAACCAGGAAGCGGTTCGTATTCAGAATATTGTTTTACGACCGCACCGGAGCGTTCTTTGAACTTGGCGGCCGATTCAGGCGACCACCAGTCGCGCAAGTTGCCCACCTCATCGTACTGCCGCCCCTGATCGTCGAAGCCGTGGGTCATTTCGTGGCCGATGACCGCGCCGATTCCACCATAATTGATCGCATCATCTGCCTTGGGATTGAAAAAAGGCGGCTGTAATATTCCCGCCGGAAATACAATCTCGTTCAGTTTCGGATTGTAATACGCGTTGACCGTGGGTGGCGTCATGCCCCACTCGGAACGATCGGTTGGTTTATCGATCTTGCTCAGTTCGCGGTGCACCTCGAACATCGAGGCGCGGACCGCGTTTAGCACGAATGGGCCGCGATCGATCTGAAGCGTGGAATAATCGCGCCATTTGTCGGGATAACCAATCTTGACGTTGATCGCGGCGAGTTTTTTCTGGGCCGCCTTTTTGGTCGCATCATCCATCCAATCGAGCGCATTGATCCGGTCGGAAAGGGCCGCCCGCAGATTGTTTACCAATTCCAATGCACGCGCTTTCGATTCTGGTGGGAAATAATCAGCGACATACAATTTTCCCAGGGCCTCACCGATCGCGCCATCCGTTGCGGTGACGACACGCTTCCAGCGCGGCTTGATTTCCTTGGTCCCGCGCAAGGCAGTTTCGTAGAAATTGAAATTCTCATTCACGAAATCGTTGGAGAGCTCGGAAGCAGTGCTGTGAACGAGATGCCAGCGGAAATATTCTTTCCAATCCGGCACCGGCGTGCTCGCGAAAACCTTGTTCGCTCCCTTGAAGAAATCCGGCTGACCGACATTGAGATCGCCGGGATCTGCGAGCTTCGCTTCCTTGAGATAGTCGTTCCACTTGAAGTCGGGGGTGAGCGCCTGCAGGTCCGCCAACTTCATTTTGTTGTAATTCTTCTGCGGATCGCGCAGCTCGACCCGTGTGCGCGAGGCCTGGGCCAGGGCCGTTTCCATCGCCATGATTTTCTTGGCGTGATCGGCCGCCGCGGTTGGATCTTCGCCAAGCAGCGACAACATTTTCGTGACGTGCTCCACATACTGATCGCGCAGTTTCTTCGATGCCTCGTCGGTCTTGGTATAGTAATCGCGATCCGGCATCCCGAGTCCGTCCTGATAGGCCTGGGCGATGACCATCGTGCTATTCTTGTCATCCTGGCCCGAGCTGAATCCGAAGAGTGAGCCCACGCCGACCTCGTGCAAATGCGCGATTTCTCGCAGCACATCTTCGCGTGTCTTGACCGCGTCGATTCGCTTTAGCTCATCGGTCAACGGCTTTGCCCGCGCCACTTGGATCGACGCTTCATCCATCCCGCTGGCATAATAATCGCCAACCTTTTTCACATCCGGATCAGGCGCCGCCGTATCCTTGGCCGCGCGCTCAGCCACGTCGTGGAGCGCGTCATTATTCTTCTCGATCAGTTGGTTGAAGCTTCCCCAGCGCGAATACTCCGGAGGAATCGGCGTCCGTTTGATCCAGCCTCCGTTGGCGTAGAGAAAGAAATCGTCCGACGGTTTGACCGAGGGATCCATGTTGGTGGTATCAAACGGCGGCTCCTCTTTCGGGACCGGAGGAGGGCTGGCCGGTTCCCCCAGCGATTGCGGAATGGGGCTTGTTGGCGGCGGCGGAATTTTGTCGGCTGGCGGCGGCTTTCCAGGCTCCACCACGTTGGGCGGTGGAGTGGGGGTGGCGAGTGGAGGAGATTTTACCGGCTCGGACTGCGCGAAAGTTGTTGCCGCCACCAGAATACCGAAGAGAAACAGGCCCGTACGCTTAACCATCCGGAGAGGAAAGTCGAAAAGCTCCTCTTGTCCAACTCGAACCCGATTCGGCTAAAGTTGCTCGAGGATGTAACCGCGCCCCTGCAGCAACCCGATCACGTTGTGCGGCCCGCAGAGGTGGCGCGCGCCGACCACAATCATGGTCGCCTTGCCTGACCGAATCTCCTGTTCGATCCGCGGAATCCATGCGGCATTGCGCTGATCGATGATTCTCGAGGTGAGAAACGGCGATTCGCGATCTTCGAACGCGTTCGCCGCCGCCAATGCCCGGGTGTCCCCACGCTTGTAGGCCGCGATCGTATTCGACATTTCTTGCGCGATTCGATCCGAATGAACGAAGGTCTGCAAAAGAAATACTTCACTCTCGACATCGCTCATGCTGGCAAGCACGCGAATGTGTTCGTCCAGCGTTTCCAACCCGGCATATTCGGCGAAAGGACTCGCGCGACGAATCACATAGGCGTCGGTCCCGTAGCGTTTATGAATGTCGTGAAAATAGGGATGCGACATCATGAAATAGGCGATCGCCCATGGCTTGACGTCGTCATATTCAGAAGCTCGGACTTTCGCGATTCTTTGAATTTGAGCGTAGGTCTCGGGCCGGATTTTGTCCTTTAATGTGGTACCAGCTCGGTAATGCTGCGCTTCCAGCATCTTCCTTTGCCAAAGTCGCGGATCGGTGTGGTAGCTGTCGTATTCGAAGACGAAACGTCTGCACTGCCCGATCGCTTCATCGATTTCGCGACCGAGCGGGTAATCGCTGCGACGCAGCGCGTGGATCGATCCCAGGAGGTAGATCGGCTGCGGAACGTTCCGGACTCGCCAGAGAAAATGTTTGCCGGTGGCGAGTTCTGCGGAGGCGGGTCCTGTCCAAAACAGCCCAAGCGTGATGAAAAAGAACGAGAGACAACTGCGGAGGCAGAGCATTCTCATTTTATTGCCGCATGGAAAAATACGTCAGAAAAATTAAACCAGAAACCAAAAATGTCCGCGGCAAATCGTACTGTGCCGGCTTCTGGCTGCGGTGCAGTGAACTTCGCCAGAGAATTATAATCGCCGCGCTCTGTCGAGGCGTTCTTTTCCCCCGATTCAGCTGTTAGAATAAACTGCTCGCAGCGGGTGCGCTAAACAATCGTTCCTGTAGCCGCGGCTCTGTGAGCCGCATTCGAGGCCATCTCTTCCAGGCGACAACGAACGTCTCACAGAGACGTTGCTACAAGAGCGTGTCGTCCGCCATCGCTTCTCTCGCCGGATTAAAGCTGCTCCAGCTTATGACCTCTGGCTTGAAGCAAAGCGGGCACGCCATTCGGTCCGCAGAAATGCAAAGCTCCGGCAATGACTACCGTCGGCGTCCCGGACTTGATCGCCGATTCAATCCTCGGAATCCAGGCGGCATTTCGATTCTCGAGAATTCGATGGTGAATGCTTGGCGCTTCGACCCGGAAACGCGTGTCGAGATCCCAGAGGCGCTTCGTATCTCCCGCTCTCCACGCCGCCAGCGTTTGCGAATATTCCTGACTCTCTTTATCGGCGTCGATGATCGCCCGGAGCAGGACCACTTCACTTTCCTCATCCGACATACCGCCGAAAACACCCACGTGGGCAGCAGCCGATTCCAGACCTCCCGTCTGCTTGTGTTCCTCCCTGCTCTTAGCTACGAAATGAGCGTCTACGCCCTGGGAATTGGATACGCCTTCAAATCCGGGAACCTTGAACATCGCGATCGCGATCGCCCATGGTCGCAGAATGTTATAGCGATTTAAATTGATGTGCGACTTCTGCGCCATTTTCTGCAGGTAGCTGTAGGTTTCGGGATGAACTTTGCCCCGCATTGTTTCGCCCCGCGGATATCGCGCCGATTCGAATAACAATCGCGCGAATGTGTTCGTCTCATTCGGATCGACCTCGCAGAGAATGGTGCGACACTGCCTGACCGCATCTTCCATTTCGCGAGGAAGCGGGTAATCGCTTTTTCGTAACGCATGTACTGAACCAAGCAGGTAAAACGGTTGTGGCGCGTTCGTCACGCGCCAGAGAAAATGCTTGCCACCGGAAGTCTCCGCCCGGGCCGAATTGCCTGTCTGGCTCAGACAAGTCCGCGCAGAAAGCACGCAAATCGCGATTAAAATTAAAGAGAAACAATTCGATACCGAGCGGGTTCTCATACTTGTCGCATATAAAATGAAGCGTATTTCGTCAAACCAGATTGGCCCGGTAATCGCTTCGCAGATGGAAACTGTTCACCCCGAGGGAGATTTCTTTGTTATCGTTTCGTAACATGATTGGCCGTCGCCTGATTATCAGCACGATTTTTGCCATGGCGTTTGCCCGCGTCGCCCTGGGCGGTGTCGACTGGCAAATCATCAAGGTTAACGGCCGCGATTTCCTCGGCGTCGATAATATTGCCAAATTCTACGGGTTTCCGGACCCGGTCATCGAAGGCAAAAACGTTCACCTGCGGAACGACAAGAACGAACTGCAATTTGTGGTCGACAGCCGCGAGATGCTTATCAATGGGGTGCGGAACTGGCTTAGCTTTCCGGTTTTCGTCCACGATGGCAAAGTGGTCGTCTCCCGCATTGATCTGGCGAAAACGCTCGAGCCGCAGCTGCGGCCGAACATGATCCCAAATCTTCCGCGGGTGCAGACGGTCGTGCTCGATCCCGGCCATGGCGGATTCGATAAAGGCGCGATCAGCCCTTACGGCTACGAAAAAGATTATGCGCTCGATGTCGGGCGCCAGCTCCGCCCGCTCCTACAGGCAAAAGGATTTCGCGTCATCATGACTCGCGAGAGCGACGTTTTCGTTCCGCTCGAAGTGCGCGCCCACATTGCCAATAACACGCACGATTCGATCTTCGTTAGTCTCCATTTCAACGCTACCGATCGCGATCCGGCTGCGGCCGGCTTCGAGATTTATTCGCTCACACCGCGTGGCGCTCCTTCCACCTACGAAGACAATCTCACGCTCGCAGCAATCAACGTTCAGAACGGCACGGCGGAAGACACCGCCAGCGTTGAGTTATCAAGCTGTGTTTATCATTCCCTGCTCGGTCACATCGGCCAATTCGATCGTGGAATTAAACGTGCCCGCTTTGCTGTGTTGCGCCTGACGAAAATTCCCGCCGTCCTGGTCGAAGGCGGATTTCTCACCGAGCGCGGCGAGAGCAGACAAATCGCCAGTCCGGAATGGCGCAAAAAATTGGCCGATGCCATCTGCACCGGGATCGATAA
>DASXIC010000132.1:0-59134 GCA_036498205.1 Chthoniobacterales bacterium
GGAGCAGCGCAAACCGGATCTCTGGGTGCCCTACGATTTGAGCGAGCAACGTGATTCCGTGGAATTCAACCGGCGTAAAATGCAGGTCTTTGCCAGACTTCGCCCGGGACTGTCGCTCGACCAGGCACGCGAAGAGATGAACGCGATCGGCCGCACCCTGGCGACCGAAGATCCGACCCAGAATACTGGGTTTGGCATCAACGTGTTCCCGATTTATATCGAAGATGTTGGAAAAGATCAGCGGCGGAATTTGCTGGTCCTTTTTGGGGCGGTTGGATTCGTCTTGCTGATCGGTTGTACCAACGTTGCGAATTTGATGCTGGGCCGAGGCGTGATACGCGCACGTGAAATGGCGATTCGCAAGGCGCTCGGTGCCAGCGGTAGACAACTAATTTCGCAGCTGCTCGCGGAAAGCCTTGTCCTTTCGCTAGCTGGCAGCGTACTCGGCCTTGACCTAGCTCATTACGGTATTAAAGCGCTGATCGCTCTAAAACCGGCCGGAATTAATCGGCCGGAACAAATTCATCTGGGCTTGCCCGTATTCCTCTTTACCACCGTCGTGTGCATCATAGCCAGCGTGGCGTTCGGGATCGTGCCTGCGATTCGGGCGGCGCGAACCGACGTGAATGCACTGGCTAATCAGAATCGTGGCGTCCACACCGGTGCGTTGGGGGGACGATTACGTCAGTCGCTCGTCGCAGTCGAAGTGGCGCTCGCATGCATCCTGGTTATCGGCGCTGCCTTTATGATGAAAAGCCTGCTCGCTGTCGTCGAAATCGATCCCGGTTTTCGGCCTGATCATCTCCTGACCATGAAATTCAGTCTGCCCGAATCGCGTTATAAGAACAACGAACAGATTGCCGCGTTTTGTCGGCAAGTGCTCGATAAGCTTTCGGCAACGCCCGACGTAAAAAGCGCAAGTTTCTCCGACGGGCTTCCGCTCACTCGTATTCGAATGATGCGGTTCGTGACTGATGACCGCCCGCCGCCGGCGCGCGGTAGCGAACCGACTGCGGATATGCGCGGGATTTTTACGCCCGAGTATTTAGACGCCGTCGGTTTGCATCTCGTCGCCGGTCGCAATTTCACGGCTGCGGAAGTCGCGGACAAACAAGCCGTGGTCATAATTAATCAGATACTCGCACGGCAGCTTTGGCCTAACGAAAATGCGATTGGCAAACGCATTCGCAGTGTTGTGACCAAGAACGCGACCACGCCAGTTGTATCGACGGTAATCGGCGTTGTCGCAGACACGCATCAAAGTTCGCTCGAGGAACCGACCCGGCCGGAAATCACCAAGCCGATGCTCGATTACACGCAGCTCACATTGGCGTTACGGAGCGATTCAGATCCGAAGTCGTTAATTAGGTCGGTCAAAAACCAAATTTGGGCTGTGGACAAAAACCTTCCCATTTTTGAAGTGCAAACGATGGAGCAGGTGATCGACCTGAGTACGAGCCAGCGTCGATTTGAGTCGTTCGTAATGAGCGCATTCGCCGTCCTGGCATTGCTCCTTGCCTCAGTTGGAATTTACGGTGTCCTTGCCTCGCTCGTCGCGCAACGCACCAGCGAAATTGGGATTCGCATGGCCCTGGGTGCCCAAACCAAACATGTCATGCGGTTGGTGCTGGAGGAGGGTTTCCGCATGATCGCCATTGGACTCATCCTCGGAGTAGCTGGCGGATTCGCCCTCGTTCGCGTATTCGCCAATTTGTTCTTTGGCATAAGTCCTACCACTCCGGGGACGTACTGTGAAGTCGTGCTGTTGATGGCATTGGTCGCGATGGTCGCGTGCGCCTTACCAGCATGGCGTGCTGTTCGCCTGAACCCGGTCGAGGCGTTGCGCTGCGAATGAAAGTGAATTGATCGGGCGCCTCGGTCGCCGGTTTGCACATTTACATCGCTACCGGTTGCCGCGTCCACCACCGCCACCGAATGTCCCTCAGCACCATTTTGCTTTCACATTACCCGCGACCGAGGGAAGTGACCCGCAGAATTGGATTCTGAATTAGGGATATGAGTTATTAGATCGTGAAAACGACGAACCTGCTTTTAGGCGCGGTCTTGTTGATCGCCATCAATTCGAGCCGCGCGACCGATTACGCAGCGCCAACCGAAGGAGATTACGCGATTCCCAATTTCAAGTTTTCCGACGGAACATCGTTACCGGGGTTGCGCATTCATTACCGCACAATCGGTAAAGCGGAGAAAGACGGGCAGGGCAAGACCCGCAACGCCGTCCTCATCATGCATGGCACAACCGGCAGTGGGGCGCAGTTTATCCGGCCCGAATTCGCCGGCGACCTTTTCGGCCCCGGTCAGCCACTCGATGCAACGAAGTTCTTCATTGTGCTGCCCGATGGTATCGGGCACGGCAAATCGAGCAAGCCGAGCGACGGACTGCACGCAAAATTCCCGGGCTACGGGTATTCCGACATGGTCGAGGCGCAGTACCGATTGTTGAGCCAGGGCCTTGGAGTAAATCACGCGCGACTGATTATGGGGACTTCCATGGGCGGAATGCAGACCTGGCTCTGGGGCGAAGCGCACCCCGACTTTATGGACGCGCTCATGCCGCTTGCCAGTTTGCCAACCCAAATTTCCGGACGGAATCGCGGGTGGCGCCGCATCGTCATCGACGCGATTCGGAATGACCCGGCCTGGGCTGCTGGAGAATACAAAACGCAACCACCAAGCCTCAAAACTGCGGCGGAGATGCTCTGGTTCATGAGCAGCAATCCATTATTGAGGCAAAAAGAAGCGCCGACGTTGGCGAAGACAGATGAGGTACTGAACAAGTTCGTCGAGCCGATCCTAAAGGCCGACGACGCCAATGACGTCCTCTATGCTGTTGAAGCATCTCGCGATTATGATCCGGGCCCAAATCTGGAAAAAATTCAGGCTCCCCTTCTGGCAATTAATTCCGCAGACGACTTGATCAACCCTCCGGAACTCGGGATTCTGGAAAGCGAGATCAAACGTGTGCCTCGCGGTCGCGCGATCGTCATTCCGTTAAGCGACAGGACGCGCGGACATGGGAGTCACACTATTGCCGCTTTATGGAAGGATGAATTAGTAAAATTGCTGCAGCAATCAGAGCGCTAACCCAACGTGGATAATACTGCGATCTCTCTACAATTTACCGACCTTTCAACGCCCCTGATCGCAGACGCAGGCCTGCGTCTGCACATTCCAATCCTGGTCGCAGTCACTCGAATACGACCAGTCGTTCCGGGCATGCGGCTGGCGGGAGGCGTCGTGCCCGCGCAGCACTTCGGCAGCGTGGATGTTTTTTTGGAAGCAATGGAAAGAGCCAGGTCCGGCGATGTTCTCGTGATCGATAACGGCGGTCGAACGGATGAAGCTTGCATAGGCGATCTGACCGCAGTGGAGGGGAAAGCCAGCAATCTCGCTGGAATTGTTGTCTGGGGAGTTCATCGCGATACGCCTGAGCTAAGGGAGATCGGACTACCGATTTTTAGTTATGGGTCCTGTCCTTCAGGACCGCTCAGACTCGATCCGCGCACCGGCGATGCGTTGAAGCGCGCGAGATTTGGCGACTTTGAGGTGACAAACCAGCACGTAGTATTTGCCGACGACGATGGTTGCATTTTTGCGGCGGCGGAAGGGGTCGATCGACTACTTAATACCGCGCGCACAATTTGGAAGACGGAGCGGCGTCAAGCGAAGCGGGTTCGTGACGGCGAGACTTTGCGCGATCAATTGAAGTTTGGCGAATATTTGGCAAAGCGATCCCGCGACCCCGCTTATACTTTTCGGGAGCATCTGCGCGGTCACCTGGGTGCCATCGAAGAGTAAGCGGCGCCCCGGCCGGCACGACGGACGGAAGATTAATTGCCCAATAACCGCGCATCGCACAGCGGCGTTTGAAAAGGGGACAGCCGCGCCCGATGTTTACTTTGTAATGGATCCCATTCGTACTCTTCGTTTGCGCTGGGTATACACCACCTTAACAAACGTCAGGCAACCGCTCGGTGGCCCATCGTTTTCGCCATCCGCTCCGCCCCGGTGGGAGCCGGCGATCAATGCCTATCGATGCGATGAATCGATTCAAATCTGCGTCGATCTGGCGGGGGTAAAACAGTCTGAAATCGACCTCCAGATAGAATCGCAACGGCTGATCCTGCGTGGGACGCGCGAAGTACCTGAGCCGGATGATTGCGCGTTGCAGACGATTGCCATGGAGATCGATTACGGCCCGTTTATGCGTGTCCTCAAATTACCCGAAGACACAGAGGTCAACGAGGCGAGGGCAGAACAGCGAAATGGATTCCTTTGGATCCACTTGCCCCTGAGGAAATCATGAGCGCAGAAATCTTGACGACTTTGCAACCGGGCGTGGCAACCGATCCGTCAATCAACACCGGTGCAGCTGCAGATATCGGCGAACAAATCGAAATGCCGAAAATTCCGGACGTTGTATCGATTCTGCCGCTCCGGGGGTTTGTCATTTTCCCGGGAACGGTCGCGCCTCTGAACGTCCGCCGGTCCACCTCCATCAGTTTGCTGGACGAGACCCTCCCACAAAGCAAAATCATTGGGCTGGTCACGCAACGGGATCAAACCAAGGAAGAGCCGGAACCGAAAGACCTTTACCAGATCGGCACCGCTGCGATCGTCCTCAAGCTTCTGCGGCAATCAGACGATCACGTCATCGCGCTCGTGCAGGGGCTGCGAAGATTTACTCTACGAAAAATCGTACAAACCCAGCCTTATTTACGGGCTGAAATCGCGCTCCTTGATTCAATTCAGCCCGTTAACTCAAAGGAATGGCAGGCCGCGTTTCGAAATTTGCGCGACTCGGCCGCGCGGCTACTAGAATTGACTCCGGATGCGCCGGATCAGTCCAGTCTGCTCGTACGTAGCATCGAAAATCCTGAGCAATTAGCCGATTTCCTCGCGCCCAACCTGAACGTAGATGTCGCGCAAAAGCAGGCCATTCTCGAGGAACTGGATGTCGAAAAGCGGCTCCGCGCCGTCCAGACCCACATCTCCTCGCAACTGGAGATCGCACAAATCCAGCAAAAACTGCAAAAAGATGTGCAGTCGCAATTCTCCGACGCGCAACGCCGCGCTTATCTGCGCGAACAGGTTAAAGCCATTCAGCGGGAATTAGGCGAGGGCGACACTGGCGTCGACGAGCAACGGGAACAGCTGCGCACCCGGTTGGAATCGGCCAAACCGCCCGCGGACGTAATGGCCCAGGCCGAACGAGAACTGAAACGGCTCGATTTCATTCCACCGGCCAGCCCGGAATATTCCGTAATCGTTAGTTATGTGGAAACGATTGCCGAGCTCCCGTGGTCGAAATTGAGCGAAGACAACCTCGACCTGAACGAAGCGCAGAAAATCCTCGATCGAGACCATTACGATCTGGAGAAGGTGAAGCGGCGTCTGGTCGAATTTCTCGCTGTGCGCAAACTCAACCCGCATGGTCACGGCCCTATCCTCTGTTTTCTTGGGCCGCCCGGTGTCGGCAAAACCAGTTTGGGACAATCAATCGCGGACGCGCTTGGTAGGAAATTTGCGCGAATCAGTCTCGGCGGCATTCGCGACGAAGCAGAGATCAGGGGCCACCGTCGAACTTACATTGGCTCGATGCCGGGCCGGATCATCCAGGAATTGCGACGGGCAGGCACGCGCAATCCCGTTTTTATGCTCGATGAAATCGATAAGATCGGTACCGATTTCCGCGGTGATCCTGCCAGCGCGCTTCTGGAAGTGCTGGATCCGAGGCAAAACAACGCCTTTGTCGATCGCTACCTTGATGTTCCGTTCGATCTTTCCCAGGTCATTTTTATCGCAACGGCTAATTATGTGGACGGTATTCCAGAACCGATGCGCGACCGAATGGAGGTTATTTCGCTTCCCGGTTATACCGAACGCGAGAAGCTCGAGATCGGCAAAAGATATCTAGTGCGGCGACAACTCGAGGAAAATGGTCTCAAGCCCGAGCAATGCGAATGGCAGGAAGATGCGCTACGTCTGGTCATTAATGATTACACCCGCGAAGCGGGCGTCAGGGAATTAGAACGCCAAATCGGCGCGGTCTGTCGCGGAGTCGCAGCACTGGTCGCCCGCGGCGAGCAGGAGCGAGTCACGGTCACGCCGCAAACCGTCGGGCAGATGCTTGGTCCGCCCCGTTACGTGCGCGAGAGCAAACTGCAAACGAGCAAGCCCGGTGTTGTCACCGGTCTGGCCTACACTCCCATGGGCGGTGAGATATTGCATATCGAAGCGGCGCGATATCCAGGTAAGGGAAACGTGACCCTGACCGGGCAAATCGGCAATGTAATGAAGGAGTCGGTCCAGGCCGCGCTCAGTCTTGTCCGCACCCGGGATGGCGAAATCGGCGCCAGACCGGAGGATTTTCGTGAGACCGATATTCACGTCCACGTCCCGGCGGGCGCAGTTCCGAAAGACGGACCTTCCGCAGGAGTGGCGATGTTTACTGCCCTTGCCTCCCTTTTCAGCAACACCCCGGTCAGGGCTGATGTCGCTATGACAGGCGAAATAACCTTGCGGGGTTTAGTGCTCCCCATCGGCGGCCTAAAGGAAAAAAGCCTGGCTGCCATGCGCGCAGGTATTTCCACGGTGATCATTCCAAAGCTGAACGAGAAAGACCTGGCCGATGTGCCGGAAGAGGCAAAACAGAAACTGAAGTTCATTCCGGTCGAAAATGTCGATGAAGTGCTTCAAATCGCCCTCGAAAAAAAAGATGGCGCTGCCGGAGCGCCGCCCAAAGCAGATTCATCCTCGAGCGGCTGATCAAACGGAGCCCGTCCCATCTGCCGAAGCTGGAAATCGCTTCGTCTTCGAATAGAATCACCGAGATGCGATTTCTCTTTCTGTTCATCGCGGCTTGGCTCTGCGCCTGCGGAATTTCTGGCTGCGCTTCGTCAAATCCAAACTCCGAAATTATGACCGACACCTCGTCGCAGACCAGGCAAACGATTACCGGGGCGACACAAGCGCGTATTCCCGCTTCCGAACTGGGCCCGCCCACCACCGGCGATCAATAGCGAGCGCGATTATTGCGCGTGACGCTCGGTCAAGCTGCTGTCAGCTTCGCGCGGTGTTGTTCCGACTAATCCTGCCAGCGTCGTTCTTGCTTATCGCTCTCCGGTTGGACGCCGCCACCTCGGCTCCATTGCCATTTGATGTCATTATCAAAGGCGGGACTGTTTACGACGGGACTGGGGCCGTGGGACGCAGGGCAGATCTCGCCATTCGTGGGGACCGAATTGCGGGGATCGGTGATTTTTCCAACGCTAACGCGAAAAACCTAATCGATGCGCACGGGCTCGCGGTCGCCCCCGGTTTCATCAACATGCTCTCCTGGTCGAACGAATCGCTGATTCAAGACGGCCGTTCGCAGAGCGAAATTCGTCAGGGTGTCACCACCGAAATCATGGGCGAAGGCGAATCGATGGGCCCGCTGAACGAGCGAATGAAGGAACGAATCGTTCGGGAGCAAAAAGACATCAAGTTTGAGATCAAATGGAACACGCTGGCGGAATACTTGCGCTATCTCGAGTCGCGTGGTGTTTCCTGTAACATTGCCTCATTTCTGGGTGCGACCACAGTCCGCGAATACGTCATCGGGCTGGAAGACAAACAGCCGACCCCGCAGCAGCTCGATGAGATGCGCGAGTTGGTGCGAAAAGAAATGGAGACAGGAGCGCTCGGGATTGGGACGTCCCTGATTTATCCACCGGCTTTTTACGCGAGGACGGAGGAGCTAATCGAGTTATGCAAGGTCGCAGCGAAGTACCAGGGAAAGTATATTTCGCACATGCGGAGCGAAGGTAACCAGGTTCTGCCCGCATTTGATGAACTGATTCGGATCAGTCGTGAGGCGGAAATTCCGGCGGAGGTCTATCACATCAAAGCCGCAGGCGAAAAGAACTGGCCAAAGGCCGAGCAACTGTTGGAGCGAATTGAAGCAGCGCAAAAGGAAGGTCTCAAGATCAGGGCTAACATGTACACCTATACCGCGGCCGGGACTGGACTTGATGCCTGTCTTCCCCCGTGGACAGAGGATGGCGGTTACCCAGCCTTATTCAAAAGGCTGCGCGACCCTGGTTCGCGCGCCAAAATTGCCGACGAGGTCCGAGTCGACTCCGAACAATGGGAAAATCTTTATCTCGCAGCCGGTTCGCCCGCGCGAATTCTGCTCGTGGGATTCAAATCGGAAAAACTCAAGCCGCTTACCGGAAAATCGCTCGCCGACATCGCACAAATGCGCGGCAAAGATCCGATCGAGACCCTGATGGACCTGATTGCAGAGGACGAGTCTCGGATCGATACAATTTATTTCCTCATGTCCGAAGAAAACGTGAAGAAGGAACTCGCCAAGCCATGGATTTCATTCGGTTCAGATGAAGCCTCCCAAGCGCCGGAAGGCGTCTTCCTCAAATCTCACCCGCATCCGCGCGCCTACGGAAATTTCGCCCGAGTCCTCGGAAAATATTGTCGCGACGAAAAAGTGCTTACCTTGCCGGAAGCGGTCCGGCGTTTGAGCGCATTGCCTGCTGCGAACCTCGGACTGGACCATCGCGGTTTCCTCAAAGAAGGAATGTTTGCCGATGTCGTCGTCTTCGATCCGGAGACGATCGCCGATCGGGCCACGTTTGATAACCCGCATCAATATGCTGTCGGCGTGAAGTACGTCTTTGTAAATGGTGCTGAGGTCTTAAAGAACGGCGAGCACACCGGAGCCAAACCTGGTCGGGCGTTATGGGGTCCTGGAAAGGCGCACTAGCGCCACAGCCAGGCTTAATCTCCTGACCGATTCCAAGGGAAAGGAGAAGAGATGAGATTTCTCGTTTACCTGGTCGGGTTTCTAATCCTGATCGGCGGGCTCGCCTGGGCCGCGATAACAGCGGGCGCGCCTGCGCTTTGGGTTGAGATCGGCGCCGTTATTTTGCTTGGCCTCGGCATCATTACTGGAGTTACTCGAACGCGGACAGCGCGCGGCGGTGATGTCACAGTCGTCAACAACGACGACCGGCTGTAACGGATTGCCTCCTCGGGCTGGAATTGCCGGGCGCACTTTGCTATCTATGGCCGGTGACAAGAATGTACACAGCGTTCATGACATCCGCGGCAATTATTGGCGCGACCGCGGTTGGCGGTTGTGCGACAGCTGACAAAGAACCGGCCAGTGAACCGGCCAACGCCTCAGCTACCGCCGTCCCTGGCGAAGTAGACCCAAATGCACCGAGTGCTTCGCAACAGGTCCGCACGACTCCGGGATTTAATTTTTAATCCGGAGCCCGGTCGGCTGTAATCCGCGGAGCCATGCCCATGTGCGCGTTGATTGTACTGCCCATACTTTATCAATTCGTTCCTCAAGAACCTGAACACGCGTCCTGATTCAATTAGTGTTATGCCAATGAGTGGGACCAGCTTGCGTGAAGAGGTGGAATGTTTCCTCCAAGAGAAAATTCCTCTGACGCGAGCGATGGGTGTGCGTGTTGCGGAGATTAAACCACTGACCATCGAAGCACCGGTGGCCTTAAATTTAAATCACCTGCAGACTGCTTTCGGCGGCAGCATTAATGCCGTGGCGACATTGGCGGCTTACGCATTCCTCTGGTTGGAATTGCGCGCCCCGTCCGCTTATGTTGTCGTGTCCGAAAGCTCGATTAAATTCCGGCGGCCGGTAGTCGAAAACATTCGCGCGATTTGCCTGTCACCAGACGATGCCGAACTCTCCGCTTTGAAAGCAACTCTCGCTGCCAATGGACGGGCCCGAATTCGCCTGCAGGTTTTGGTGAAAGAGAATGGCGAAACGGCGGCGGAGTTTGAAGGGGAATTCGTGGCAATACGTCCGCTCAAGCTATGAGATGATCTGACTGCAACTCATCGCTCACCCCATTCAGATGACCTGCGAGATCGCGGGTTCCTGAGTCGGGGCAAAACCAAACAGCAGAAAAAGAAGGGCAAATCCGAGATGTAACCAGGTGTCGGCCCTGTTGTTGCTGATTCGGCCGAGGAGCGGCCCATGAGTAATGAAGAATCCCATTATTGCCGCCATTCCGTAAGCGAAGCCAAAAAAAAGGAAGTAAACTTTCGCAGCCAATCCACTCGAAAGACCGCACCAGAGGCCCGCCATACCGGAGAACAGATGCAGGATATTAAGAGTAGTATTTACTCGAAAAGTCTTAAGTAACATTCCATGCGGGGCAAGCTCTGGAATAAATCCCAGAATTCCGATTAGCAGGAACACGGCTCCGAACATGTTGGCTAGAGTTTTGATCATTGTGATTCCCTTCCCCCTATTAGACCCCGCGCTGTATTACCGGTTTCGATTTTAGTTCATTCTTCGCCTTTTTGCCTGATTTACAAGAGGCTGGCTCTCGCTCGAACCCGGTTTCGCGCAACGCGTCGCTTCAACCTGCTCCCTTCTACAGGGCGCTGTGTGGGCTTGAAATTCGCAGAATAAAGGTGTGTTAATTTGCCGAATTTGTGAACGACAAGCCTCTCCCACGCCTCTCCTGGCTATCTCCAAAGACCGAAGTCCGCCAAAGCCCGATCCATGGCCGTGGTCTGTTTGCGACGGGCGATTTTGTGAAAGATGAGATCGCTGCAGTTAAGGGCGGGCACATCGTAACGCGAGAGGAACTGCGCGATATTAACGCGCGTCTTGGCCCGGTCGAGATTCAGATCGGCGACGATCTGTTCATCGCCCCTGTAAAAGAGGAGGAGCGCGAGGCTTCTATGCTTTACAGCAATCATTCCTGCAATGCGAATCTGGGTCTCGGCGGAAATATTGTTTTCGTTGCCATGAGGGACATTCGCGCCGGAGAAGAACTCACGCACGACTGGTGCATCACTGACGATGATAACTACTCGATCACGTGTCGGTGTGGCTCACCGCACTGCCGCGGCACGCTTACCGGCAAAGATTGGCAACGGCCCGAGTTACAAGAGCGTTATGCGGGTTATTTCTCGACCTATCTGGCTGCGAAAATTGAACTCGTGAAACAGCCTGTGCGGGCGCGGTCATAACAATTTCAATTCGCTAGTCGGGGATCCATGCTTTCCCAAGACTTAGGGGGTTCGAGAGTGCGGCGGCCGAAACGATGGCGGCGAACCAACTGGAAAGTATCGACGACTTGACGGAGGCGGTTCATTCGGGGCTTTGGTTGCGAATCGAATGACCACGTCGATGTTCTGCCACGTTCGCGGCTTCACTGTCCATTGCCGCAGCGCCTCAATCGCCGCTTGATCGAGAGCAACATAGCCGGTTGAGTTCACAATTTGGACCCGCGATGCGCGGCCCGACTCGAAATGAAAGCGAATCCGGAAGACACCTACCCCTTGATGGCGGCGGCCGCGCGCACCGGCCAGATATTCCGGCGGCGGCTGGTTGATAAGATCGTCCCGATACGCCGTTAGTTCTGTATGAACTTCGCCATAGAGTTTATCGCCTCCCGGAAGCGACGTGGACTGTGTCGCACAGTTGGACAATGCCAACGCGACCGAGGCGGAAAAAGATACCGCCCCCCAGACTTTATGCAGCCTCATCGTTCCTGGTTCTTACCTGAACGATACCAGAATCGTTAGCGGAATGAAACCGGGGTCTCGCGGCTATCCCAGTTTTCTGGGAAGAATCGGCCCGGAAAACTGGCGAACGTCAGTAGCGATAGTGCTCTGACTTGTATGGCCCCTCGAGCGGCACACCAAGATAATCGGCTTGCTCTTTGGTAAGTTGAGTTAGCTTTACGCCAATCTTGCCGAGGTGCAGTCGTGCAACTTCCTCATCCAGTTTCTTACTGAGAACATAGACGCCGGCTTTGTAGCTATCCCGGTTCTTCCACAGGTCCAGCTGAGCGAGAACCTGGTTCGAAAACGAGTTGGACATGACGAAACTGGGATGACCAGTGGCGCAGCCAAGATTGACCAGTCGGCCTTCGGCCAGCAGAAAGATTTCGTGGCCGTCCGGAAATGTATATTTATCCACCTGCGGCTTGATGTTGGTGTGCTTGACCCCTTTAGCGGAACTAAGCGCATCAACCTGAATCTCGTTATCGAAATGGCCGATGTTAGCGACGACCGCCTGATCCTTCATCCGCGCCATATGCTGAAGCGTGATGACGTCGATGTTACCGGTAGTCGTGATGTAGATGTCCCCCCATCCCAAGGTCTCTTCCAGCGTAGTGACCTGGTACCCTTCCATCGCAGCTTGTAGCGCATTAATCGGATCAATTTCCGTGATGACCACGCGCGCCCCCTGCCCACGTAACGATTGTGCACAACCCTTGCCGACATCGCCGTAACCGCAGACTACGGCAACCTTGCCTCCGATCATTACGTCCAATGCGCGATTCAACCCATCCACAAGCGAATGCCGGCAGCCGTAGAGATTATCGAACTTCGATTTCGTAACCGAATCGTTGACGTTAATAGCGGGAACCAAAAGTCGCCCTTCCTGCTGCATTTTGTAAAGCCGGTGCACACCCGTCGTGGTCTCCTCGGAAACGCCGCGCCAATCCTTAACCAGTTCATGCCACCGATACGGATTTTCGCGATTCACTTCGAGTAGCAAGTCCTTAATTACCTGTTCTTCCTTGTTCGCAGAAGACGACTTCGCCCAGTTACTTCCTTCTTCCAGTTCGTACCCTTTGTGAATTAGCAGCGTCGCGTCTCCACCGTCGTCGACGATGAGTTGTGGCCCTTTCCCTTCCGCGTGGGAAATAGCCCGGTAAGTGCACCACCAGTATTCTTCCAGGCTCTCACCTTTCCAGGCGAAGACCGGAACGCCGGCTTTGGCGATCGCCGCCGCCGCATGATCCTGAGTGGAAAAAATATTGCAGCTCGCCCAACGGACCTCCGCTCCGAGATCGACCAGTGTCTCGATCAAGACGGCCGTCTGGATTGTCATATGGAGCGAACCCGTTACACGCACGCCGGCCAGTGGCTTGGCCGTGGCATATTTTTCGCGGATCGCCATCAGACCCGGCATTTCCTTCTCCGCGATGGAAATTTCCTTACGCCCCCAATCAGCGAGATTAATATCGCGAACTTTGTAATCGGTAGCGCTGGGCGCTGTCGTAGAGGTGGTGGTGGTGCTCATTCTATTTTATTACAAATCACTTTGCGGCCTTGGCCAAGGCCGCCGCCTGGTCAGTTTTTTCCCAGGTGATGTCGGGATCGTCGATCTTTCCGAAATGACCGTAGTTAGTTGTTTTTGAGTAGATCGGGCGAAGCAGATCGAGCTGCTCTATAATATCGGCAGGTTTGAAGCTAAAAGTACGCATGACAGCGCGCTGGATAGCTTCCTCTGGAACAGTATTGGTGGAGAAAGTGTCGATGTTAACACTGACCGGTTCGGGATAACCGATGGCATAGGCGAATTGCACTTCGCACTTTCGAGCGAGGCCCGCCGCGACCACATTCTTGGCAACCCATCTGCCCATGTAGGCCGCGCTCCGATCCACCTTGCTGGGATCCTTACCCGAAAACGCCCCTCCGCCATGCCGGCCCATTCCGCCATAACTGTCGACAATAATTTTACGCCCGGTTAAACCGGTATCGCCCTGCGGTCCACCGATAACAAAACGGCCGGTCGGATTGACCAAGTACTTGGTCGTGCCGTTCATCATCGATTTCGGCAGCACTTTTCGAATCACTTTTTCGACACAGAACTTTTCGATGTCGGAATGTTTGACGTCCTCCGTGTGCTGGGTGGAGATGACGACGTTGGAGATTCCAACCGGGCGGCCATCATCATAAATGACAGAAACCTGGGATTTCGCATCGGGTCGCAGCCAAGCCACCTTTCCGCTTTTTCGAATCCGTGTCAGTTCGCGTCCGAGCCGGTGCGCGAACATGATTGGTGCCGGCATCAGCTCGGGGGTCTCATCACAGGCATAACCGAACATCAGGCCCTGATCGCCTGCGCCTTGCTCAGCCGATTTCTTGCCGCGGACTTTCTTGGCATCCACCCCCTGCGCGATGTCGTGCGATTGGTCGGTGATGACCGTGCTGACAAAGATTTTCTCCGCGTGGAAGACGTCGTCGTCATGGATGTAACCGATTTCACGCACCGCATCCCGCACGATCCGGTTGACCGGGATGACGGTCTCGAGGTGCGTTCCCTTGGGCAAGTTTGGGATGGTGATTTCACCGCCGACAATGACTACATTACTTTTGGCGTAGGTCTCGCAGGCGACGCGGCTGCGCTTGTCCCGGGTCAGGCAGGCGTCGAGGACGGCATCGGAAATGGTATCGCAAACTTTATCGGGGTGACCTTCGCCGACTGACTCGGAAGAAAAAATGAAACGACGGGCCATTGGAATCGGGAAGGGTTAGGTTTGAAGCAGTTTTACGGCCGAATGGCGCCCGAGCGAACATATTGACCGATCATGATATGTAGATATATCATTCTACCGCCGGATGCCGTCAACCATTAATTTCCTCCGCCTCATCGCCGATCCCACCCGATTGCGTTTGATGCTTCTGCTGGAACACGAAGAGCTTTCCGTGGCCGAGCTCCAGCAAATCTTGGGCATGGGACAATCCCGCATTTCCAGTCACCTCGCCCAGCTTAAGCGGGTGGGAGCGGTAAGCGATCGGCGAGCCGGAAAAAAAGTCTATTACGGATTGAAGAATTCACAACGCAACGGCACTCGCGGCCGCGTCCAGGAACTGGTTCATAGCATGGCCCGGGAAATTCCGGAAGCGACCCGGGATCGCACTGCGCTGAAACTGACCCTGCGTAAACGGCAGGACAAGACGCGTGAATATTTCGATGAGCTCGCCGGCAAGTTCGGCCGGAGCTACGTGCCCGGCCGTTCCTGGGAAGCGCTTTCCCATACCCTTATTACCCTGCTCCCGGCCATGACCGTGGCCGATCTGGGCGCAGGGGAAGGAACGTTGTCCCAATTACTGGCCAAGACCGCTCGCAAGGTAATCGCAGTGGATAACTCGCCCAAAATGGTCGCCTTCGCATCCCAGTTGGCGAAGCAACACGGCTTGAAAAACATCGAGTACCGTCTCGGCGACATGCAAGATCCGCCGATCGCAAAAAACAGCGTGGATCTCGCGATTTTCAGCCAGGCGTTGCATCATGCCACCCGACCGGAAAGAGCGATTCGTCACGCTCATTCAATTCTGAAAAAGGACGGACGGATCGTCATTCTCGATCTGCTCAGTCACCGCTTTGAAAGGGCGCGCGAACTCTACGCGGATCAATGGCTTGGATTCAGTGAGGTGGAGTTGCATCAGTTTCTGGAAAATACGGGATTTAAGAATATTGATGTCCGGGTGGTGGCGCGGGAAAAGCAAAGCCCGAATTTTCAGACCATTTTTGCCACCGGCGTAAAGTAATCGAAGTAAGTTTGCTGAACTTTAGACAAGAGTATCTTGTCTCATGTGGTGGAGAGGTTTGTAATGGCGTCCCCCGCCCCCATGCCCTCGGAGACAACTGCGCGTCCGCACGTGGAGATCGCGCACGTCTTATTCATCGACGTCGTCAGTTACTCGACGTTGCTCATCAACGAGCAGCAAGAAATTCAGCAGGAACTCACGCATGTCGTGCGCAGCACCGAGCAATTTCGGACTGCGGAAGCGGAGGGGAAATTAACCCGATTGCCGACCGGCGACGGGATGGCCCTGGTTTTCTTCACGACACCGGAAGCTCCGGTGCAATGTGCGCTCGAAATTAGCGAAGCCACACGGGACTATCCACAGTTGAAATTGAGGATGGGGGTGCATAGCGGGCCGATTAGCAGCACTACCGACGTGAACGACCGCTCCAATATTGCCGGCGCCGCAATCAACATCGCGGAACGGATCATGTCATGCGGAGATGCGGGACATATTCTGCTCTCGAAAAGAGTGGCGGAAGATCTCGGCCAGTACGCGGAATGGCGCGCTTGTCTGCATGACCTTGGCGAGGTCGAGGTAAAGCACGGTGTGACGCTCGCAATTGTTAATCTGTACACGGAGAAGTTAGGCAACCCCGAATTACCGCAAAAGGTCAGGGACGCCAGGCATGCAAAGAGTGCGGGGTTGGCGGGCGCGACAAGAAATCCGGCAACGTCTGAAGCACGCGGTTTCTTTGAAGAAGTGCAACGGCGGAAGGTTTATCGCGTTGCTGTTGCTTATATCGTCGTCGCAGGGGGATTGATTCAACTCGCTTCCGCTGTCTTTCCCGCATGGGAGTTACCGAACTGGGGACTTCGGTTGGTCGTCGTCCTGCTCCTCACCGGATTTCCCATCGGCCTGATTCTGGCCTGGGCCTTCGATGTTACGCCCGAAGGAATTCGCGCCACTCCACCAATGAATCTTTCTTCGCCGCGCCGCCACGGCCGGCGAAATCTGCTGATCTTACTGGGGGCGGGTGTGCTGATTTCGGCTCTCGCAGGGTTGTTTATTTTGCCGCGCGCTTCTGCGCGCAAATTGGACAAATCAATCGCGGTTCTGCCTTTTGAAAATTTCAGCGATAACAAAGAGAACGCTTTTTTTGCCGACGGCATCCAGGACGACATCCTGACGAATCTGGCCAAGATCGGTGACTTGAAAGTGATATCGCGTACCTCGGTTATGCCTTATCGCGGGAAGACAGCTAATGCTCGCGAGATCGGAAAGGCCCTTGGCGTTTCGGCGATTCTGGAAGGCAGCGTGCGCAAAGACGGTAACCGGGTGCGCGTGAATGTGCAGTTGATCAACGCCGCGAACGACGAGCATCTCTGGGCGGAAGACTACGATCGCGATTTAACCGACATGTTCGCCATTCAAACCGATCTCGCTCAAAAAATAGCGAAGGAGCTGCAAGCAAAACTTTCGCCTGCAGAAAAGGAACAACTCACCCGCAGACCGACAGAAAATGGGGAGGCTTATCTGGCCTTTGTTCAGGCACACAATTTGTATGTCAGCGGCTACGAAGACATCGAGAAACTTAAGCAGGCAGAGGAGCTCTTCGAGCGCGCCATTCAGCTCGACCCGAAATTCGCTCTGGCCCTTGCCAGATTCTCGCAACTGGAGAGCTGGATGGTGCACACTTTCGAACGCACTCAGGCCCGTAGAGAAAAGGCGCGAACGTTGGCGGAGCGCGCGCTCCAATTAGAGCCCGATCTGCCCGAAGCCCATCTCGCAATGGGATTCGCTTATTATTACGGCGACTTTGACTACGACAACGCGGAAAAAGAGTTCGCTGTGGCCCAACGGGGTCTTCCAAACGATTCCGAAGTGCTGCTTTCGGTCGGCGCAATCCAGCGACGCCGCGGGAATTGGGCTGCCTCGACTGCTAATATCGAAAAGGCCGCCAGCCTCGATCCCAAATCCACCTGGCCTCTCCAAAATCTCGCCTTCAACTATGAGATGACCCGGGATTACGCGAAGGCCAACGAAACGCTCGACCGTGCCTTGGCCATAGACCCGAAGAATTTCCCGCTCCTAGAACTGAAGTCCATGTTCGCGATCCAGGAAAAAGGCGATTTCGCCCCAGCGGAGCAAGCGTTGGCGATGTCCGAATCGCTTCCAAAAGACGCTGACAAAGGTGGGAAAATTGCGGTCTCGCGCGTCGGCTTTCTCCTTCTACAGCGCAAGTTCCCGGAGGCACTCCGAGCAGCCGAAAGTCTTAGCGACGACGCCACCGGGTGGGATTCTCAGTCCCGTGCTAAGAATACCTTCATAGGCCTGGCCAAAAAGGCGATGGGTGACGAGACGGGTGCACATGCGGCTTTTTTGAAGGCAAAATCCATAGTCGAAAAAGGAGTCGCTGAGGCGCAAGATGATCCCGGCCGCCATGCTCAGCTGGCAATGATTCTCGCCTGCTTGGGCGAACGGGACGCTGCTCTACGGGAGGCGAAACGGGCGACGGAGTTGCTACCGGAAGACAAAGACGCGTTTGATGGCCCGTCAATGACCCAAAACCTGGCCGAGGTTTACGCGATTCTCGGAGACGCCGATTCCGCAGTCGATATCCTCGATGGATTACTTAGTCGACCGAGCCCACTTACGGTGGAAATTCTGAAACTGAATCCGGTGTGGGATCGCATCCGGAGCAATCCTCGCTTCATGGGATTGCTGGCAAAGTACGGTGCTAAAACTTAGCGCGGCTTTCATCGCGCTCTTTGTTTTCGCCGACGGGACGCGTGGCGAATGGCAAATTGTCACCAACGAGGCGGAGGCATCTGCTGCCGCGGGTGTAGAGCATCGGCACATTGTTATTCAAGAATCCGGCAATACGGGCAGCGCCACGATCGATGCTGCGCTGAGGGCGCCCAAGTCCGGGAAGTTACAAGTTATCGATAATCCCTCCGGTGTAGAGACGCTGGCCGATGCGGCGCAGCGCCGGAATTGCTTGGCTGGTGTGAACGGCGGTTATTTTGATCCAAATTTTCGCCCGATTGGGTTGCTCGTCTCTGGTGGCGGGATTATCTCGCCCCTGACACGGGCTCGATTGCTCACCGGCGTGCTGTGCGCCTCTTCAAATGGAATTGAGATTCTCCGCCTGCGCGAATTTTCACGAAAGCGAAAATTCGACGAAGCGGTTGAATGCGGGCCGTTTTTGATTGATTTCGGAAAACGAATTCAGGGTTTGGACGACACGCGGTCCGCGCGGCGAACATTCGCCGCTCTCGGACGCGGAGGTAATGCAGCTTTCGGGGTTTCCAGCTATCTTACTCTGGCGCAATTGAGCGACGCCCTTTCGAGTGTTCGACTGCGAGACGATTTTAAAATCTGGCGGGCGATGAATCTCGATGGCGGTTCATCGAGCGCATTTTGGTTTGCGCGGAAAAACGGCGGCGCATTTTCCATTTCAGAGCAAAAGAGCGTGCGCGACTTCGTCGGGTTGACGCCGCAATAATCAAGCAAGCCTACGATCGCGGGGTCTCTCGTTTCATTCGTAAGATCATTTTGTTAAGGACTGTTGCTCTTTCGGCTCGATAACGCCGATATGTTTCGCGTGTCCTCCGAGCCGCGCAGGCGGCGAGGGATCTCCCAATCGCTCCCATCCCACACAAAATTGACTGGCTTTCTCTATGTATGTGAGGTCCCTCGTATCACTCGGGATGACAAGCGAGACTGATTTCCGTAATCTCATTCGCGATGCGAACATTCGGTGCATTTTCACTACCTGGGAGGAGGCTATTTTATGCGGAGGTGCGGGGCAGCGAAGCGCACCTGCTTACCCAGCCATACTGGCTCGGCATTGAAACCACGGGAGAAATTCTTCCGATGAAGGACCTCACGATCGATGTTCCCGCCGCCCCATCCAAGCTGATCGCCGTCGGGTTGAATTATGCGGACCACATCGCGGAAATGAAACGAACTCCCCTTGGCACACCGTTGATTTGGTTTAAAGCGCCGGGCTCTCTTCTCGCGCACGAAGGCACGATCGAGATCGCCTATCCCGAGCACCAGACCGACTTCGAAGTTGAATTAGCGGTGATGATTGGGGCAAAGATAAAAAATGTCGCCGCAAATCGAGCGCTCGACTTCGTTTTTGGCTACACCATTGGCGAGGACATCAGCGATCGCGACTTGCAGAAATCGGAGAAGCAATTCGCCCGCTGCAAGTCTTTCGATACTTACACACCACTCGGTCCCTTTATCTACACCGACGTAGACGCTTCGGATCTGGAAATCTCATTGCGCCAAAATGGCAAAGTGAAACAGAAGGCACACACCACCCAAATGATCTATTCCGTCGCGGAAACGGTGTCGTTTGCGAGTCAACATCTCACCCTCCTGGCCGGTGATGTCATTTTAACCGGAACGCCGTCGGGAGTTGGGCCAATCCGAGCAGGCGACCAATTAGAAGCACGGATTAGTGATTGGCCGCCACTGCGAAACCGGGTCGCCAACCCACAAAAGTGATCGGGTAACGCCAAAAAAATTCTCGCTCAAACCTATTTCGCACGCTTGCACTACATCCCCCGTACCCAGATAATTCGATATTAATGCGCAGCGTCCATATGATGCCGTTGCAAGTGCTTAAGATGAAAAGTTTTGCTGGACTCCCAACGATTTCGTTTGGGATAACAGTGCGAGGGAAGACTCCTCATCTCAGAGCCAGTTCTTAACTCTCTCAGCCTATGAAAACATTGCTCATCGCTTCTCTTGTCTCTGCGACCATTGCATTCGCTACGTTTGCGCAGAATCCGCCGCCGCCACCGCCGCCTGCAGCGACCCAGGCACCGGTGACGAACCCGGCTCAACCAGGCGCACCTGTTCCGCCGACAACAACGATGTCGCCGGCTATTCCCGGCCAGCCTCCCGCTGTTACGCAACCAGGTGCTCCGGGAATGTCGCCCGCCGCGGCCGCGCCGGGAGCAATGCCGAGTCCGGCGACCTCCATGCCCGCTACGTTGAGTCCAGCCCCTTCAGGTTCCCCCGCAGCCGGAGCACCGGCGCAAAAGGCGGGTTGGACCAATTTTATTATCGAGAATTTCCATAAAGGCGGCCCGATCATGTGGCCGATTCTTATCGTCTCGATTATCGGCGTCGCGGTCGTGCTTGAACGAATTTTCTGGTGGACGGGTCGCTGGATGCGGCGCGATCCAAAGCGGATCGAGAAAGTTTTCACTGCAATCGAGACGGGCGATGTGGCGGAGGCGTCACGCTTGTCGCGCGGCTCGCGCGACCCCGTTCTGCGCATGATGTGGAACGGGTTGAATCACCAGCACGCATCCCTGCAAGGGGCATTACAAGTCGCCGCCGGCATCGAAATCAAACGCGCTGGACGATTTCTCGTAGTGATGGACACACTCGTCACCCTGGCCCCGTTGCTCGGTCTGTTGGGAACGATTACCGGTTTGATCCGATCATTCAGCTTCCTCGGCAATGAGGAGCTGGCGGTTCAAGCGGTTACCGGTGGTATCGCGGAAGCGTTGATCGCGACTGCCTGCGGTCTGGGCATCGCCATCTTTGCTTTGATTCCGTTCAACTTCTTCACCTCGCGAGTGTCTAACTTGGAGTTCGAATTGCAGACGGCTGCAACGAACCTCGAAGTCATGCTTGAAGCTCAAAATAAGGCACGCAACGAAGTGGAGATCGAGAACCGGACTCCGTCGGCGGCAACCAGGTCATCAATCTAGCGAACCACTCCCATGCGCATCGGCTCGCCCATTCCACACAAGAAAGCGCGAATCGAGATCATTCCCCTGATCGACATCATGTTTTTCCTCCTGGCCAGCTTCATGATGGTCAGCTTGAGCCAGGTGCACATGAAAGGAATTAAGGTCAACCTGCCGACGGGCGCCTCGGGCGAAACGCAATCCAAACGGGATTACATCAGCGTGTCGGTGGACACAAACGGCAACCCCTATTTCGACAAACAGATGGTTACCTATGAGGCCCTGACCGCGACGCTGGCGAGAGTTCACCAGGAAAATCCCGATGCCAAGGTGTTCGTGCGCGGGGATCGCGATACCGTCCACGGCAATATCATCCGGGTGCTCGATATTTTGCGATCGCAAGGGTTCTACAAAATCGCCTTCGAGATAAAGAGCCAGGCGGCATCTGGCGTGCCTTCCGCTGGAGGCACAGGTCCCTAAAACTATGCCTGGTCCGCTACTCTACCGACCGGCTCCAAAATGGCAGGTGATCGCTGCGTTTGGCGGGGCTATTGCGGTTCATGGCATCGCGGTGGCGATTGCATTTCATAAAGAACCTCCCCCGGTCGATTACTCCGATATTCCAACGGCCACGATTGAAGCCACTCTCGACCAGCCGCCGGAAGATGTGCCTACCCCGCCTCCGGAAGACATTCCGATTCCGGATCAACCACCTCCGCCGGACATCCAGCCAGAATTCCACGAAGAAACCACTCCGCCGCCCAAACAGAACAAGCCGGCTAAAGTTCAGCCAATCAAAGCTCCTCAGGTGACCGGCCCGCCACGACCGCCGGGCATGATGACCGCCTCTCAGGCGAAAGCGAGCGCGATCAGCGCCCCCCGGCCAGAATATCCATACGAAGCACGGAGCCGTAAAATTACCGGGAGCGGCGTTTGTGTGGTCACGGTGGATCCGGGCAGCGGCAGTGTGACGGATGCAACCATGGCGCAAAGCATTGGAAACCCCATTTTGGACAACTCGGCAGTGAGCGCGTTTCGGCGTTGGCGATTTAAACCGGGAAGCGTGGCGAAAGTGCGAATACCGATCACTTTCACCATGACTGGCGCGTCTTACTAATAATGCATCTCCATTCGCCACTTCCAAAGAAACGAGCGCGAATCGAGATTATCCCTCTGATCGACATCATGTTCTTCCTCCTGGCCAGTTTCATGATGGTGAGCTTGAGCCAAACGCACATGAAAGGGATTCGAGTCAATCTCCCGGCACAAGGTGCGCCGCCCCCAAATCAGCAAATCAAGGATTTCGTTTCTATTCGTGTTTCCCCTGGGAATGCGATTTTCTTCGATGGCCAATACGTGCCGGACGATCAGGTTCTGCCTCGACTCTACCAGCTCCATTCACAGAACCCGAACATCAAAGTATCGATCAGCGCGGAATTACTCTCCATCCACGGCGATGTAATCACCTTGCTCGACAAAGTGCGCCAGGTCGGCATTCAAAAAGTGGGTTACCAGATTAGAGCGGCGCCCCCCACCAACCGCTAACTCCTGTTCAAGAATCGGCGCAGTTTTTCCGAAGCGACCGCGCGATGGCTAATGCGGTTCTTCAGCTCGCTCGGTAGCTCAGCGAATGTTTCCTTAAATCCGTCCGGGATAAAAATTGGATCATAGCCAAAGCCGTTCTTTCCGCGCGGCGACGTCGCTATTTTACCGGCTATCTCGCCACTGACGACCGTCAGTAGTTCGCCGTCACGGCTCACTGCAATAAGACAGCGAAACCGCGCTGAACGGGCAGAGGCCGCCAACTTCTCCAACTGGCGAAGAAGCTTTTCAATATTCTGGGCGTCGCTCGCATGTTCGCCGGCGTATCGTGCCGAATAAATTCCTGGCGCGTCTCCGAGGCTCTCAACTTCAAGGCCGGAATCATCTGCGATAACGAGCTGGTCCGGGCACAATCGTGAAACAGCAAGCGCCTTTATCGTCGCATTTTCCTCAAACGTATTTCCGTTCTCGGCAATTTCAGCCAGATCGCCTGCTCCAGTTAGATCGAAGACCTCAAAATCCGGTCGTAGCTGTTCGGCAAATTCCCGCGTCTTGTGGATGTTGCGAGTGGCCAGCAGGATCTTCATGAAATCAAAGGAAACTGAACTTTGGAAAATTTCAGTTTCTTTCCTGCGTTCCTGTGTTCCTGATTCTTCTTTGATGAACGAACGTCGCAAACCGTATCCTTTCGATCAGTTCGAGCCCAAGTGGCAGCGTCGATGGGATGAGAGCCAGGTTTTCCACACACCGAATCCCGGGGAGGGCGGTTTCGATCCCGCCCGGTCGAAGTTCTATATCCTGGATATGTTTCCCTACCCAAGTGGTGCCGGCCTGCACGTCGGTCATCCCGAAGGATACACTGCCACCGACATCATCGCGCGCTACCAGCGGATGCGCGGGAGGAATGTGCTCCACCCGATGGGATGGGATGCGTTCGGTTTGCCAGCCGAGCAATATGCGATCAAAAGCGGCCAGCATCCTGCCGTCACTACGCGTGAGAACGTGGCCAAATTCAAAGCGCAACTGAAACGTATCGGGTTTTCCTACGATTGGCAGCGCGAAGTCAACACCACGGACCCGCATTACTACAAATGGACCCAGTGGATTTTTCTCAAGATTTACAATTCCTGGTTCAATCCGGAGACAAATAAAGCAGAGCCGATTTCCACTTATCCGGGAAACAATCCTGATGAGGTTCGGTTAGCATACGTGGCCGACGTGCCGGTGAATTGGTGCGCGGGCCTCGGGACAGTTCTCGCCAATGAAGAAGTCATCGACGGCAAAAGCGAGATCGGGGGATTTCCGGTTGTGCGACGCCCGATGCGGCAGTGGATGCTGCGCATTACGGCCTATGCCGAGCGGCTGGCGAGTGAGTTAGATGAACTCGATTGGCCCGAAGGAATCAAATTGCTTCAGCGAAATTGGATCGGGAAGAGCGAAGGCGCCGAGATAGACTTTGAAATCGCGGATTGCGCATTGTCAGGTCCGGAAAAGATCCGTGTTTTCACGACGAGACCAGACACGCTTTATGGCGCGACTTACATGGTGCTGGCTCCGGAGCATTCTCTTGTCGATCTCATTGTCACTGAAGAACAATGGCCGGCCGTGCGCGACTATCGTGAGCGCACCGCCCGCAAAAGCGATTTGGAGCGGACGGAACTTTCGAAGCACAAGACCGGCGTTTTTACCGGCGGATTCGCAATCAATCCGGCGAATGGGGAAAAGATTCCGATCTGGATCGCGGATTATGTTCTGCTCGGTTACGGCACAGGTGCAATCATGGGTGTCCCCGCGCATGATGCGCGCGATCTCGAATTCGCTCGCACCTTCGAATTGCCGATCGTCGAGGTTGTCCAACCACAGGGGGATGAGCCGGCGATCGGATTCGTCGGCGAAGGCGTCGCCATCAATTCACCCGTCATCAACGGCCTGAAGAGCGCGGATGCAAAAAAGGCACTTACCGAATGGTTGGAAGGTCGAGGTTGCGGCAAACAGGCGATCAATTACAAATTACGCGACTGGTTGTTTTCGCGGCAACGTTACTGGGGCGAGCCATTTCCGATCGTTTGGGAAAACGGGAAACATCGCGCCCTGGAAGAAAGGGAGCTGCCGGTCGTGCCGCCCGAACTAGCCGACTACAAGCCGAGCGGAAGTGGCGACCCGCCACTGGCTAAAGCGACGGATTGGATTCGCTATTCCGAGAAGGCGACTCGCGAACTGAACACGATGCCGCAATGGGCCGGATCTTGTTGGTATTACCTGAGATTCTGCGACCCCAAGAATGACGAACGTTTTGTCGGCGAAGAAGCGGAGCGTTATTGGATGGGCGGCCCAAAGCCGGGCGGAATCGATTTATACGTGGGAGGAACGGAGCACGCCGTCCTGCACCTTCTTTACGCTCGTTTTTGGCACAAAGTACTCTTCGATCTGGGCTATCTCTCCAAGCCAGAGCCTTTTCAACGGCTGGTGAATCAGGGGATCATACTTGGAGAAGATAATCAGAAGATGTCGAAGTCGCGCGGAAACGTGGTCAATCCCGATGATGTGATCGATCAGCACGGAGCAGATGCATTCCGTTGCTACGAGATGTTCATGGGGCCCCTCGAGCAGATGAAACCCTGGAGTATGCGTGGGGTCGAAGGCGTCGCGCGATTTCTGGCGCGGGTCTGGCGACTGATGATGACGGAAAACCAGGCAGGCAATTGGGAATTATCACCCCGTCTTCAAGAAATCCCGCCTGATAAGGCCCAACAAAAGATCGTGCACGCCACGATCAAGAAAGTCACGGAAGACATCGAAACCCTTTCGTTCAATACCGCGATCTCGCAGATGATGGTGTTGGTCAACGCTTTCACTAACGCGCCGGTGTTACCAGTAACAGCAATGCGGACACTGCTAGTGCTGCTTAATCCATTTGCCCCACACATCACTTCGGAGCTTTGGGAAAAATTGGGCGAAAATTTCCAAGGCGCTCCGTTGAACATCACCGAAGTGGGATGGCCACAGCACGACGACGCCCTGCTCGCGCAACAGGAGGTCGAGATTGTGGTGCAGATCAATGGCAAAGTCCGCGACAAGTTCCGCGCCGCAATGGATGCCAGTGAGGAAACACTGAAGTCCTCCGCGCGCTTGCTGCCGAAGATTCAGGAACACCTTGGGGGGAAAGAGATTCGCAAGATCGTTGTCGTTCCGAATAAGATTGTTAACATCGTAGCAAATTGATTACGTCAGGCGGACGATGTGGAAAGAATTCAAAGAGTTTGCAGTCAAAGGTAGTGCGCTGGAACTGGCAATCGGCGTCATCATCGGCGCGGCGTTCGGTTTGGTGGTTGGTTCATTGGTGAAAGACATCATTATGCCGCCGATCGGCCTTGTTACCGGCGGGCTCGATTTCTCAAACATGTTCGTCGTCCTCAAACAAGCCCCGAACGGCGCCACTTTCGCCACGCCAGCAGACGCCGCCAAAGTCGGGGCGATCACGTGGAACTACGGGAACTTCATCACGGTCCTGATTAACTTTGTTATCGTTGCATTCGCGATCTTCCTTGTCGTGAAGGCGTTTAATAGAATGAAGCGTCCAGCGCCAACTGCCGCTCCCGTTTCGAAAGATTGCCCAGCTTGCGCGATGACCATTCCGATCAAAGCAACACGTTGCCCGCATTGCACGAGCGAATTGAGCGGTGCTCGGCCCTAAACCGGGGATTCGGCTGGTTCCAGGCGCATAATTCGTTCCGGCGTGCAAAGCCAGATCCGGGTTTGGCAGTCCGGGATCGATTCTACCCCGCTGGCCCAAGGCGAGAATGCGGGCAGGATCCAGCAGTGTGACTTCTGTACGAATGCCGGAAATTTTAAATGCAGTCCGGCCCCATCGCGCAAAGTGGATGCTGGGTGAAGATGGCCGATTACTTCGATTGCGTCCGAGTCTTTCCGCCGGCAGTCGCCGTGATGAAACTCGAACCCGTTCGTGCTGAACGCATCGACGAATTCGATGGTCTTTCGTAGCTCGCGATCATGGTTGCCGGCGATTGCGATCACATCGCAATATTCGCGAGCGGCGGCCAGAAGTTTTCGCGCGGGTCCGGCGCCGGCACGATCGTGCACTAGATCGCCGACGATGATCAGTCGTTGCGGCTGATAGGCGCGCAGAAGACGGAGTAAACGCGCGCTTGTCGATTCCATGCCCCACCAAGGGACCATCGTGCCAGCCAAACGCTGACTAAGCTCAAAGCCGAAATGTAAGTCAGCAATCGCGAGCCACTTCTGCTCTTTGTGAAATAGGGCCAGCCGCGCATCTAAAAGCACATTTTCTGCTACAAATACCTGAGTTTGTGAAACGCTACACACAGAGTCTGCGGAAATTATCGCTTGCCAGATTGGGCTTCAACGGGTATTCAGCGCCGATCTTGCAACCATCATCGCTGGTGCGACTTACGCTTGGCTGTCTTGTCGCTGCATTTCTTGCGAGCTGCGCCACCAATACCACGGTGAGTCGTAACGCCCCGAAACTGCGGCGAATGAACGTGCGTACTACGGCCTATTGTACCTCGGAACGTGGAGGAGGCGGTAAACACAACGCCGTCGGTATGTACCTCTCCGGTCGGAACGTAATGAGCGCAGCCTCCGACTGGTCCCGGTTCCCACTTGGGACACGCTTTCGTCTCGTCGATACTAATGAAGAATACATTATCGACGACTACGGCGGTGCACTCGTCGGGACGAATACCATTGACCTGTTTAAGAATACGCGGCGCGAGATGAAGGGCTGGGGCGTCCGTCACGTGGATATTGATATTTTGCAATGGGGCTCCGAGGAGCAGAGCTTGAAAATTCTCCGTCCGCGCGCCAAGCATACGAAAGTTCGGCGGATGCTGGCAGCATTGAACAGCAAAAAGAAACCGATGGAAGTCGCAGACAAGCGACTTTGATTTCCGACGCATCGCGCCGAAACTCACGCGCGATGAAGATTTTGGTGGTCGGTGGGGCTGGTTACATCGGCAGCGTTTGCGCGGAGTCACTTCTTGACGAAGGCCACGCGGTTACCATAGCCGATAACCTTTCCGAGGGTCATCGGTCTGCGGTCGATTCACGGGCGGACTTCATCAAACTCGACCTCGGCGAACGCGAGGCGACGTTTCAGGCACTTCGCCACTTCCGGCCCGATGCTGTAATGCACTTCGCTGCCAGCGCACTCGTCAGCGAATCGATGGAAGATCCGTCAAAATATTTCCGCAACAACATTGCCAACGGCATAAATCTTCTCGATTCAATGGTCGCAGCGGATGTCCGGCGGCTCGTGTTTTCCTCAACTTGCGCAACCTTCGGCCCTCCCGAACGAGTGCCGATTGATGAGTCCTGTCCGCAACGGCCAATCAATCCATACGGCGAATCGAAGCTTGCTTTTGAAAGGATTCTTCGCTGGTACGACGAGATTTATGGGCTGCGCTTTGTCTCCTTACGCTATTTCAACGCCGCGGGAGCTTCCGAACGCTTGGGCGAAGATCATCGCTACGAAACGCATCTCATTCCAAACGTGTTGAAAGTGGCCCTCGGAACTAAATCCTTCATCAAAATCTTCGGCACGGACTACGATACACCCGATGGGACCTGCATCCGCGACTATATCCACATCCTTGATTTGTCCCGCGCCCACATCCTGGCTTTGAGCGCGCCGGGAAGTGCCTTTTACAACCTCGGCACCGGCGGCGGAACAAGCGTACGGGAAGTGATCGATGCTTGTCGGAAGGTGACCGGCAAGAAAATTCCCATCGCGGAAAGGCCGCGACGTCCCGGCGATCCGCCGCGCTTGGTTGCAGGGTCTGAAAAAATCAAGCAGGAGCTGGGCTGGTCCCCGCGATTCCAACAGCTCGATGTCATCATTGAGAGCGCCTGGAAGTGGCACCTAAAATTTCCAAACGGTTACGGCGATTAAAGTCGGCGCCTGGCTGACCTTGTTTGGCAAATGATCGCCGTCTAAACGACGGTTAACTCCAAAGAAAACGCCCGCCGGAAATAACCGGCGGGCGTCGAATTTCTACGAAACAATCAGCTACGCGTTAGGGCGTAGTGGTTGTCGTGGTCGTGGTTTCTTTCGTTACCGTCACCGGTTTTGTCAGCACCACTCTCTTGACGATCATACGATCACCTTGTTTGACGTAGTGAACGGTCGCAGGCATGTCGGGACGGATATCGCTCCATGCCACAGTGTGACCAGCTGGGTCTACAATGGTTGTTTCGGGCGTATAATAATAACGCACCGGCTCCGCAGTTCCCGTGCGGAAGCTGAAGTAGTCATTTCCTGGCGAAGCCACAAATGCCCCTGTGCTTGTCGTCAATCCCACTCCAACCGGGCCGACATTCGCCCCTACAGAAGTGGTGGTTTGGGCCGTGGCGGCAGTAATCGCGAGCGCGCAAGCCGCTCCGATTGCCAACATTTTGCTTAATCTGTTGTCTTTCATGTTTGTCCTTTGCTTTGGTTAACGGATGCTCTCCGTCGTGACTAATTTGGACTGGTCCGCGACGGGTCTTATTCAACCGCAAATCCTATTCGTAGGATGCCGGACAAGCGGCTGCATTTTCACGAACTTCGGATAAATTGTCGCTCCCTCCCCGCATGCAACCGCTCCCCGGCTTTCGTGATTTCCTTCCCGCCGCATGCGCGGAACGCAATTACATCTTTCGCACATGGCGGGAGGTTGCCCGCCGCTACGGTTTTGTTGAATACGATGGTCCACTTCTTGAGGAACTCGACCTTTACAAAAAAAAGTCCGGCGAGGAAATCGTGCGCCAGCTCTATGATTTTGTCGACAAAGGCAACCGTCCAGTGGCGTTGCGGCCCGAGATGACGCCAACACTAGCCCGCATGGTAGCGGCAAATCACAGGACTTTTCGCAAGCCTCTGAAATGGTTCTCCATTCCGCAGGTCTTTCGCTACGAGCGGCCGCAGCGAGGTCGATTGCGCGAACATTACCAGCTCAACTGCGACATTGTCGGCGAAAAAGAGCTCAACGCAGACGCGGAACTGATTGCATTGGCTATTGATGTGGTGCGGGCATTCGGTCTTGGGCCGAACGATTTTGTCGTTCGCATCAGTGATCGTGAATTCTGGACCGAACTGTTGAGGGTTGAAAAAGTACCGGCCGAACAATGGGAGGGAATACTCCAGGCGATCGATAAATCGGAACGTGAACCGCGCGACAAGATTCGGGAGCGCCTCGGCTCGGTGGCCGAGCCGATTTTCGAGATCATGGAAAAGGGCGGCGACAGCGCCAAACTCAATCATGTCGTTGAGAATCTGCGACTTCGCGGCCTGGGCGATTTCGTTGAAGTGGACGTGCGGATCGTGCGCGGACTGGCCTACTACACCGGCGTCGTTTTTGAAATATTTGATCGCGCCGGAAAATTTCGCGCTATTGCCGGTGGCGGCCGATATGATCAACTCATAGCCCAACAGAGCGGCGGCGCAGTGGCGTTGCCTGCTTTAGGTTTCGCCATTGGCGATGTTGTCATCGGCGACATAATTCGGGACCACGCCTCCGCTCGCGCACAGATGGAGAAAGCAGTCAGCGCGGAGTGCTGCCTGGATATTTACGTCGTGATCGCGAAAGAAGAACGCCGATCGAGCGCCCTTTCGGTCATCCAGGAGCTGCGCGATCGCGGTTATCGCGTCGAATATCCTTTCGAAGCGGCCAAGGTCCCGAAGCAATTTCAAACTGCGGAGCAACTGGGGGCACGATTGGCGATTCTTTTTGGTGACGAATGGCCGAATATCGTGGTTAAGAATCTAGCAACCGGCCAACAGCGCCTTGTCGCCGGGCAGGAGTTGATCGCGCAACTCGCCGTCGATCGCTGAAAGACGAACTCGTTCGACCGCCTGGAACAGTAAGTGGGCCGCCGGCGATTCGACAGCCGGGTCGAATTACAACGCTCGCTCGCCCGGATTGAGCAGTTTGATCGCGTCGCGCAATTCCGCCGCGCGCTCATAAAACTCGCTTGCAATCGCGCTTTCCATTTCGCGTTGCATAATCTCGAGCTTGCTCAACGGGCGTTTGGCTTGAACTTCCTCAAGCCACTCTTCAAGAAAGGCGATTTCACTGCTCTTGGCTGCCAATTCAGGAAAATTGGATCGCTGAAAAAATTCTGCGATCGCATCTCGACCCTTCTCAATTTCCCGCATCGCCTCAGCGAACTTGCCTTCATTTAGAAAAATCGAGGCTTTCGCCCGGGTATTCATCATTAACACATAGGGCCGGAATTGCTGAAAATTCCAAACCACTTCGTCGCGTTCGCTATGCTGCTCAACGAAATTGAAAAGATCGAGATTTCGCTGGGTATCGCGAATTACGCCCGCGTACTCATTGAGCTGAAAAAAACTAATGTAGCGGTGATAGTATTGGATTCCTTCCTGCTGCAACTCGGAGCATTCCTCTGATGTTAGTTCGTAGGTATCCCCTGCTGCTTCAGCTAGCTCAGCGCGATTCTGATGGTAGGCGAGCAACGATTCGCAACCGTGTGGCCGTTGGCCATCGGGACGGCCGCTCGTTTCCATCTGGAGGACACCCAGGTCGATCCGAAGCTGTAATTTGTCACGACCATCGAAACCGGTGATCTTTCTCACCTTTATCATTCCGGGCTCGTGGGGCCACTCTTTCAAGATCGTGTTGATATCGAGGCTCATTCCATAGAAATGATCGTTTACGGGATGCGATCTTGTCAACGGTCAGGAATATTGCGGTAGGAGCTTTTTCGCCGAATTTCCGCAGGTGGAGAACGACATCGAAGCCTTCATCCGCTATCTGGCGGTGGAGCGCGGCCTATCGCCAAATTATCAGCTCTCCACCCAGCGCTCCCTGACGGAGTTTGCCACCTGGTGTCGTCGACGCAATCTCCACCACAGCGGCGACATCACTATCGATCAAATCACTGATTTCCTGGCCGAACGGAAACGAAGCGGTCTGGCTGCATCCTCTATCAAATTGATTGTTGTTGCCCTGAAGATTTTTTTTCGATTTTTACTCGCAAAAGGTCTCGTGGCCAGGGATCCGAGTGACACATTATCCCTACCTAGGATCGAGCGTTACCTGCCCGAAACTCTCAATGAAATGGAGGTTGATCGATTGCTGCAGGCCATCGACACGAAATCGCCGCTCGGATTGCGTGACCGGGCGATCGTTGAATTGCTTTACGCCAGTGGGCTTCGGATCTCCGAGTTGGCAACGGCGCGACTGGAAAACTTCAATGTCGATGAGCGCATCCTGCGGGTGACCGGAAAAGGAAACAAAACGCGACTAGTTCCAGTGGGTCGCAAAGCCTGCGAAGCGCTAGCGACCTATCTGTCAGGCGAGCGGCCGAAGTTAGTCCGGCAAAAATCGGGCAGCGAGATTTTTCTCTCAGTGCGCGGCACCAAACTTACGACAGCGCGTATTTGGCAGGTTGTGAAGAAACATGCGAAGCGCTCGGGTATCGAAGCCAATATTTACCCTCATTTGTTGCGACACAGTTTTGCCACGCATTTGCTGAGCAATGGAGCCGACCTGCGAATTATCCAGGAAATGCTTGGACACGCGGACATTTCCACTACTCAGGTTTACACCCACGTCGATCAACAGCGGCTCAAAGCTGTTCATCGTAAATTTCATCCTCGCGCCTGAAGTGACATGACATAGAGGAGAAAGGAAAGACGTGCGGCCCCTGCATCGGCCGCTACAATCCGCGCTATGAAGCGTTTTCTGCTGGTGCTGCTGATTGGCATAACCGTGGTTTTGCTCCTGCTGGTCGGGCGGCACCGGCTGATTCCCACAGGCTCCTCTGCCGCGGCCCTGGTGCCGCAGGAGACCGCGTTCTTCCTGCAAATTCCGGACACCATAAAAAATCGGGAGGCGTGGCATCAGACCGACCTTTACGCGCTCTACCGGGAACCAGCGGTGCAGGAATTTCTCAGCAAACCAGCAGGCCGAATGTTGAAGCAGGGTGGGCTAGTCGAGGCGTGGCGCGAGGCTGAAGCGCTCCGCATGCGCGAGGTCTTTCTTGCGACGAATACATTCGACACGCTCCGGTTGGTCGGGGGGTTCGAGTTTGGATGCGATCAAAAAGCGGCAACCGGCATTATCGAAACATGGAAATTGCGCTTGATGGCAAGATTTCCCGGTGCGCAACGCACCACCATTGAATACGAGAAGCATTCACTGGACGTGATCACCGCCGGCATTTCGGTGGCATCGAGCTTTGCCGGCAATCGGTTTTTGGTGGCGTCCAACGTTGATGATTTGAAGACGATCCTGGATCGGATCGATCATCGCGCCAAAACACCTGCCCTGGATTCCGACGAGAATTTCCGCGCCGCGATGAAGCAGATGCCAGCAAAATGTGGCTGGATGTTTTATCTCCAACCGAAACAGCTGGTGCAGAAACTGGCTTCACTGCGCGCGCAAAATGGCCGATCGGGTGAGGAAACCATCCTGGAGCGTATCCAGAGCTTCTCACACGCCATGACCTTTGAAGGAGGAAAAATCAAAGATGTGGAGTTCACAGCCATGCCGCGATTGATTGATGGAAAATTGACGCGCGACACATTGTCGAACGCCTCAGCTGACACTTTTCTCTACATCGCCTCGCTTTTTAATCTTCAGCAGCAAATCGATTGGACTCAACAATCGAGCCGGGCGCCGATCCTGCAGCAATTAACCGGGGCATTGAGCGGGGCCGGCATTACGCCTGACGATTGGAAGAAAGCATTTGGTGACGAGATTTCAGTGCTGGGAGATTGGCCGGCAAACACGCGAATGCCCACCGCAGTGGCAACGCTCGCTGTTCGCGACGCCATCCGCGCGGGAAAGATTGTTCGTGCGATAGCCGAAACGTACGGGTGGCGATCTGCTGCGCTCAACAACGTGCAGTATTTCAGCGCAACCTCCGGAGTAGGCGGACTGGCGATCAGCCCGACCGTGGCCGTCACTGAGCACATGTTGATTTTTGGAATTGATCCGGCGGGCGTCAGACGCGCCGCTGCTCAGCAGCCGAACGCAAGTCCATTAACAACAACCACCGGTTTTAAAACCTCTGTTAAAGCCGTGCCGGAGCCGCAACAAATGTTTTTCTACCTCGACCTGGTGATGTTGTATTCGCGGCTCGACGCGACGCTGCGGCCAATCCTGCAAATGGCCGCCGCATTTGTACCAGGATTTGCCGAGGGGGTGGATGCGGCAAAACTGCCGGCGGTGGAAGTTGTTACTCGCCATCTAAGTCCCGTGGTGGCGGCCCAATCCTATACGGGTGGAGGGTACCGATCCGAATCGATTGGAACCATTACCGTTGGCCAAACTATCGGAGTCGCGGCTGCGGCATGGATAGGGGTTCTGGCTCTGAAAAATGAGACTGGAACTGTCCTAAAAGGTCTCGCGCCATCATCTTCGCCAACCCCTTCGGGTTCAGCGTTAAGCCCATCAGCCACCCCGTAAACCGCGACACTTCGGCGCGGCAATATTGGGCTCCGCCCGGGGTGAGAATTGTGCTGCCATTTCACAAATTTATGCTACAGTTCGCGCCTATGGCTATTCTCAAGAAAAACGCATTTTCTCGCCGGGTTCCCGATCTTGTTACCGAGGAACTCGTCGCTGTGCTTTCGCGGAGGGCGTCATTCGAGTTTAAGCAACTCTTCGACATCGTCCACGAAAACCTCCGTGCTCGGAACGCTGCCAGCGGCGGTGAGGAAATGCTTCGGCTGCGCGCCTACGAAAAATTGCAAAATCTGGTTGCACGTGGCGCGGTGAAGAAGAATGGCAAAAAATACAAGGGGCTCCCCTCGGCTTTGGCCAGCGCAATCGCGCCGCAAAACGGTCACATTCCGGCTGGCGTAAAGTAAGCGGTTCGGGGGCGTTTTCGCATGCTGCGGGAATACCTGCCGGTTCTGCTTCAGATTATTGTCGCGGTCGGCTTTGCCATCTCCGCTTTGGTGGTCAGCATGATTCTTGGCAAAAGCGGCCGGCGAAACAGTGTTAAAGATTCAGCCTATGAATGCGGTATGGTGCCGCAGGGGGAGGTTCAGCCGCGTTTCAGCGTGAAATTTTACCTGGTCGCGATGCTGTTCATTCTCTTCGACCTGGAGATTGTGTTTATGTACCCGTGGGCGGTAGTTTATCGAGAGAGCATCGGCCACAGCTCCGTCATTTTCTGGAGCATGTTGAGTTTCATTTCCTTGTTGATGGTCGGGTATATTTACGCCCTGCGAAAAGGGGTTCTCGACTGGAAATAATGGCCCGGCAGTCAACTTGTAGGCATGCACTTGGACCACAATTTCTCGTTGGAAAATGCTGCCAGTTTCGTCCTTGCGCGACTTCGCCAGACCGCATAAAAGCTTGAGCCCCCATGGTCCATCATCTTGTTCTTTATAAGCTCAAATCCGAGGTGACTCCTGCGCGGGTGGAAGAAATGATGATGAACACGCGGATGCAGTTGTTGAAAATCCCGGAAGTCCTCAGCATCAAGTGCGGGAAACGCATCGATTCGGAAATGACGTGGCCATTTTTTATCGCGATCGATTTCGAGTCGATGGACAAATACGCTATTTTTCGGGAAGATCCGATCTTCGTAAAATTCAATGAGGACATCATCAAGCCGAACACGGCGGAGGCGCTGACGCTCGATTTCGAGATGGATCCAGGCAAAGACGTTCGATTCTCCTAAAGAGACGCCTTTCGCCAGGCCGATAGTGTGGAGCAGATGCCTCCGCATTCTTCAACTCGAAGTCCGCAATGAAAATGCGGCTAGGCTACCTTTACTCGCGTTATCCAGTCCTCTCGCAGACTTTTTGCGACGCGGAGATGCTCGAGCTCGAGCGTCGCGGACATGACATCGTCCTTGCATCGCTCTATCCTCCCAAAACGGACCTGCGCCATGAGTACCTGGCAAAACTCAGGAGCCCGATCCGGTATGCCCCCGATTCGCGAACGCTCGACAAACTGGCCCGATTGGCGAAAAAAAGCGGGCGATGGCCGACTGCGCTAATTCACGAGCACGAGCGTAAATTTGGACCCGACTACAAAGCCGCTCTGCGCGCACGCAACGCTTTGTTCTTCGTAGAGCTTTTTGAGGCAGAACGCGTTCCTCATTTCCACGTTCACTTTGCCAATCGCGCCGCGCATACGGCCATGTTCGTCAAGGCAATCAGTAGCATTCCTTTCAGCATTACCGCCCACGGACAAGATTTCATGAGCGATCTCGGCAGCAACGAATTGCTGCGCGAACTTTGCGCCACCGCCGAATTTGTCGGAGCAGAAACTAATTACAGCCGCGACCTGTTAGCGGAGCGATGCCCTGAATCGGCGGAGAAGATTTTTCGCGTCTATAACGGTCTCGATCTTTCCCGGTTCTCGCAGCCTCAAGGCAATCAATTCACTGTTGATGCAATCCGATTGCTTAGTGTTGGGCGTCTCGTCCCCTTCAAGGGTTTCGCCATGCTAATGGCGGCCTGCGCGGAACTGAAAAAACGCGGGTTCGATTTTCAATGTCAGATCATCGGTGACGGACCCTTACGGCAAGACTTGGAAGAGGCGATAAGCCGTTGCGATCTCGGGGAAAAAATCCGCATCGCGGGCGAGCAGTCGGAGCAGCAGGTCTTGGAGGCGCTTCGCACCTGCGACGTTTTTGTTCTTGCCTCGGAAACCGACGAACGCGGCGCCAGCGATGTTTTTCCGACTGTAATCGCGGAGGCGATGGCAAGCGCAAAACCGGTTGTCTCTACGACGGTCGCCGGGATTCCGGAATTAGTTGCGCATCAGGAAACCGGGCTGCTGGTTCCTCCGAAAGATCCCATGGCATTCGCGGATGCGATAGAGCGGCTAGCGCGCGACGAAAAGCTGCGGCGCAAGCTCGGACGGGCGGGTCGGCAGCGGATTGAAAACAATTTTAGCATTCAAAAAACGATCGAACCGCTGCTGCACCGATTCGAGGAGGTTGCGCGTTCGGTTTGACCATGCGCTGAATTCTGTCAGGAATTGGCCGGTGACGAAGAAAGCGATCGTACTTGCCGGTGGCGCTGGCACGCGCCTGTTTCCGCTGACGCAAATCGTCTGCAAACAATTGCTGCCGGTCTACGACAAACCGATGATTTGTTATCCGCTCGCTACTCTCATGCTGGGTGGCTTGCGTGACATCCTGGTCATTTCCACGCCCAAAGACTTGCCGATGCTGCGTGATCTGCTCGGCGATGGCACCCGGCTTGGCATCAACCTTGTCTACGCCGAACAGCCCAGGCCGGAAGGGATTGCGCAGGCGTTTCTGATTGGGGCGAAGTTTGTCGGCGACGGCGGGGCGTCGCTTATTCTGGGCGATAATATTTTCTACGGGAAACTCGATTTCTTTCGCGAGGCGCTCACTCTAAAGCGCGGTGGATGCGTCTTCGGCTATCAAGTACGTGACCCGCAGCGTTACGGGGTGGTCGAATTCGATCGATCGGGGAAAGCAATTAGTCTCGAGGAAAAGCCAAAGAATCCACGCAGCAACTTCGCAGTTCCGGGGCTTTACGTTTACGACGAACGAGTGGTTGAATTTTGTCGTGCTTTGGAACCCTCGGCCCGGGGAGAGATCGAAATTACCGATCTTAACCGCCGTTATCTCGATGATGGCGAACTCCAGGTAAGACTGCTGGGTCGTGGCATAGCGTGGCTCGATACTGGCACACCGACGAGTTTGCTTGAGGCAAGCAACTACATCGCGACGATCGAGCATCGCCAGGGAATGAAGATCGCCTGCCTGGAAGAGATCGCTTTGCGAATGGGATTTATTGATTTGCGTCAATTGTCCTCGATCATCGATCGATTGCCGAAAGGGGACTACCGCGAGTACCTTCAGCGGGTGGCCGAGGATGGGCCACTCGCGCACTAATCAGTGCGGTTACTCCCTTAGCAGATGATTGGTGTCGGCGAGAAGCCTTGTGATGGCGTCCGCTTCGGTGGCGTCGTAATAGCCGCGGATTTGGTTATGCCGATCCACCAGAATCATACGCGTGCTGTGTAACGGCGCGCCATTATCGCCACCGCGCTCCGCCGCCGCGAGTTTAAATCCATGCTGGGACAGATCGTAAATTTGCGATTTCGGTCCGGTTAGAAAATCCCAACGATCGGGTTGGGCCTGCAGTCGACTGGCGTATTCACGTAGCATCTGCGGGGTGTCCTTCTCCGGATCGACGCTAAAGGAGACGAAATGAACGTCGGTTTTTTCAAGCGGTTTTTGCATTTCGCTCATTCGGGTGCTGATCATCGGACACGGTCCCGGGCAGGTCGTGTAGATAAAATCTGCAATCCAGATTTTGCCGGCCAGGTTCTGACTGCCGAACGCCTGTCCATTTTGATTGATGAGCCGGAACGACGGAACCGATCCATAACTTGTGATTTCGCGATTGGCCAACCGGCGCACCTGAACCTCTCGCATGAGGAAAAGCAAAGCAGCAGTGAGAATGGGAATGAGAATAAGCGTAAAATTCCAGGCGCGCGACTTGCGGAGCTGGATGGAATTATTGGCGACGGCGCTCGGGTTCATTCTTTCGTCAACAGTAACGCAGCCAGAAGAAGAGGCAGGTAAATTATTGAGGAGAGAAAGAGCAGACGCGCGTTTTGCAGGCTGCCGGTACGATGAAAACGCATCGCCACCGCCGTGAAGCATCCACCAAGAAATAGCTCAACGACCAAATAGATAGGACCGCTTAGCCTGATCGCTGCTGGAATTCCCGCGACGATCAAAAGCAGCATGCAAAATAGAACGGCCTGGCTCGCGCTGCGTGCGCCGCTTTCATCGTCCCGTGACAGCATTTGGAATCCGGCGCGTTCGTAATCATGGCGATAAATCCAGGCGATGGCGAAGAAATGCGGCATCTGCCATGTGAATAATATCACAAATAAGCTCCAGGCCGCGAAATCCACCCTGCCTTGTGCGGCAGCCCAGCCGATCAAGGGTGGCAAGGCGCCGGGAATTGCTCCGATTAGTGTGTTGACGGTCGTCACGCGTTTTAGCGGCGTGTAAGCGAAGACGTAAATAACTACGGTGGCGGCGGCAAGAGACGCGGCCAGAAGATTAGTAGTCGCGAAAAGATAAATTACTCCTGCGAGACTCAGCCCGCCGCCAGCGAGCAACGCGCTGGTCGGTAGCATTCGACCCGACGGCACCGGTCGTCCCGAGGTGCGTGACATCAGCGCATCGAGATCGCGTTCCCACCATTGATTCAAGGCGGATGCGCCGGCCGCAGCGAGTGCACTTCCGAAAAGGACATTGCACAAGCCGATCAGGTCAACCGTCCCCGGGGAACCAAGGTAAAAACCAACCCCGGTTGTGACGAGCACGAGGAAGGTCAGCCGCGCCTTTGTTAATTGCGAGAAATCCGAGAAGCGGCTCTCGGAAGGAACGGGTGTGAGGTCAGGGGCGCGATTACGGAAGGTGGCAGTTTTCATGCAACGACGGGATCCGCAGCCTCGTGGAAGTAAGACGGCAATCGCGGTTGTCGCCGCAATGAAAACGCACAGACCGCCACACCAAGACCAAACATGGTAGCACCAACAGCGACATGGGCGGTAGCAATGTCCGCCGCTTTATTGCTCCAGATAGTCCACGCCCCGAGCGCGAGTTGAGCAAATACGCCGATGAGCCATACCGTGGACAGCCGACGAAGGGGAGCGCTACGCACACGGCGCGACATTATAAAAAAAGAAATTACACCCGCAGTAACCATGACAGCGCCAAATCGATGGGCCATTTGCAGCCAGATTTGTCCAGCGGTTACTGCGGATAATCCGCGCGCATCTCGCGTTGAATTGATCCTGGCGACCGCGTCAGTGCCTGTATCTGGAATCCATTGACCATAGGCCGTGGGAAAATCGGTGATTGAGAGATCGCGGTGCTGGTGCCGCATCATTGCTCCCAGTCCCAGCTGAAGATAGATCACGATCGTAGTAACGACCGCGATGCAGCGGAGTCCTCTGGCCAAGTCGCCCCTGAGACTGCCGCCATCGCGCCACACCTGCGACCGGCTCAACGCGATCAACACGAGCAATCCGAAAAAAGCCTGGGCCAGACAGGCATGAAAGATCCCAATCTCGTCTTTCAGCAGCGTGACACGAATACCGCCAAGAATACCCTGCAAAATTACCGCCCCAACTGCGGCAAGGCCGAGCATTCGCACCCACCGGCGAGACTCGGCCCGCCAAATCCAGGCGGCAAGAATCAGTGTTAGTAATCCAACCGTCGAGGCAATCAGGCGATGGGTGTGTTCGAAAAGAATTCCGCCGACCCATTTCGAGGCCGGAAAGAGAAACATGTTGTAACCGAATGTGGTAGGCCAATCCGGGACCGCGAGCCCGGCATTCTTGCTCGTGACCATGCCGCCGCTGCAAATCAACAGCAGGGTGGCAGCTGTGGTGACCCAGGCGAAACGGTTGAGCCAGGGACTCGCCGATGGTTTTCGCACGCCCACCGCAGCAGCGGTGACGGGCAATTTATTGTCCGCCGCTTGTTTCAGGCTTGCCCGGCGGGCCACCTTTCTTCTCGAGGTCGGGAACGCCCGGGGGCGGGACCGTTCCAGGAGTCGGTCCCGGTGGCGGTTCACCAGGTGGCCGCTGCGTTGGCGGAGGCGCTTGCTGCTGCCCCGCGAGCTCGGCGCGCTCTTTCAGCCATGCCTGATAATCCTCCGGCGTATCCACCACCAGCGTTCCTTTCATCCCGTAATGACCAAGTCCGCACAGCTGCCCGCAGATTACTTCGTAGGTTCCCGCTTTAATCGGCTTGAACCACATCGGAATGATCGAGCCCGGAATAGCGTCCTGGGCGATACGCATATTCACCAGCGCGAAATTGTGAATTACATCTTTTGACGAAAGTTCGATGATGACCGGCCGATTTATTGGCACATGTAACTCCCCCAAAACAACGATATCGTCTTTGCTCGCCGGATCATTCGGGTCCAGCCCCAGCGGATTGGAATTCGTCACCAGGTCCGGGTTGCGCTTGCCAAACGTACCATCGGGGCCGGGCAGATGAAAATTCCAGTTAAATTGCTGGCCGATGGCGTGGACTAGGATCGCGTCTCGCGTGTCGGGAAATTGATTGACCCGCTTTGCCCACAAGGGAACGGCAAAGCCGACAAGCAAGACCGCTTCAATCAGAACGACGGCGAATTCGAGGTGGGTGGAAATCCCGCTCGTTACTCCTTCATGACTGGCGACCGGGTTGCGCCCACGCCGAAACCGGAAAAGCACATAGATAAAAAAAGCCGACCAACCCACAAAGAGCGCGGCCATGAACCAGTGGCAGAACTCCAAGATGTGATCGATCTGGTAGCCATGCTCGGAGGCATTCGGCGGCTGACCGAGGAGCTCGTTGATGAGCGCCAGGCTACGCATATTTTGACAAATCCTCTTCCGCCAACTGCTGGTGAGGCTCGATTGGCATCCGACTCTGACGCCAGAGATGCAAACTGAAAGCCCCGACCCCTCCCAATACCGACATGACGATGAACATCAGCACCCAGATCGCGATCGCCATGTGCTGGACGTTGGAGGGCGTGCCGCCGGTTACGCCCCGATAATCGCCAAAGCAGGCAGAGCAGGCCAGGATCTGTGATATCGGCACAAGGCCGAATGCAGTCGAGAACAAGAGTGTCTTTTTCATGTGATTAAGCGAAGCCGCTTCATTTTGCGATAAAACCAAACGCCGTAGACCACGAATGCAATGGCGACGACGAACGATACTATCGCTCCCGTTCGGTAAACCGGCTCACCGACGGTCAGGTCGATCCACACGCACCACACTCCAGTGCCAAGCGCAAGCAGGGTCGAGAAAATGATAAAAACAATGTGAAAACCTTTGAGCGACATCAGCGAACGATTGGGTTGTACCAGGCAAGATATATCAGCCAAAAAAGGCCGAGGACAAAGAAGCCGGTGAAAATCAGGATACGATAAATCAACCGTTTTTCGGCCGAAAGGTGCATGAAAATCGCCGCGACCAGTCCCGCCTTAAAGGTGGCGACGAGCATTGCCACCGCGACATTCGCCTTCATCGTGCCAAAGTTCACATAAGAAAGCGCAACAGTGATGGCGGTGAACGTAAGGAGGGTCACCCCGACCATGATGTACTTGCGCACGTGCGCGGCGACGTGCTCCGCAGTGTGATCATCGGGCGGGGCGACGGCGGCCTCCTGCGAGTGCGGCTGAGTCGATTCGTTCATCGGTTACAACAAATAAAACAGCGGAAAGACAAAAATCCAAACGAGGTCGACGAAGTGCCAAAATAAGCCCGCCACTTCGACGCGATTGGCCAGATGCTCGGGATTGCGCTTGTACATGTTCGCCCCGACCGGCAGCCAAAAATAAATAAAGACCAGCACGCCAGCGAGCACATGCAGTCCGTGCAAACCGGTAATGGTGAAGTAGCTCGCGAAATAGGGACTGTGCTTCGGAATGAACATATTGGCGTACTTCACATCCGCCTTTTCGACCGTCCCGATTTTATCCGTTGGGGGAACGTAGAAAAAATGAGGCCGATCGTTGACTGAATTGGCCGGATCCGCGTTTACCGGATCGAGCGCGATTTCATATTCTTTAACATTCGGATCGCTGAGGGCTTCTTTATTATGAAGGTGGCCCGTAATCTCCTTCCGGGGTGGAAGGCCCTTCGCGAGCAGGTGTTTGTTTCCGAGATACGGCTCATATTTCTCCAGCGCGTCATCCTTAATGAACGCACCAAAGTGCTCGAACTTCTGCGGCCACTCGTAAGCGAGTTTCACAACGAGGAAGATCACGCCGCAAAGAATCGTGATACCCATGTAAATCTTGTATCTCGCGAATTGGCGCATCTTCAACGCCGCCCATGCCAGGACAACGGTGACGGAAGATGCAATGAGAATCGCCGTGTTCATCGTGCCGACGGGAACGTTGAGTAATCCGTGCGGCCAATCGCCGGGGGCAGCGTCGAGACGGAGGAAAACGTATGCAGAAAATAATCCGCCAAAGAGCATCACCTCCGAGGCCAGGAATAACCAGATACCAATTTTGGCGTTCCAAAGGCCGGTATCGCGCCGGGCAATTACAGTGTAAGGAATTTCCATTTTTCGGGTGAGAGCTAGGCAATCACCACCGGATCTGGCGTAGGGCGCGCTGTTTTCCGCTCGCTCGCTTCGATCGGTTCGTTTTGCATGGTGAAATCCTTACCGCGGCGGGGAAGGCTGTACTCGTAAGGGCCGCGATACGCGACCGGCGCCTTAATGAAGTTGCCGTGCCCGGGAGGCGATGGCGCTGTCCATTCCAACGTGGTCGCTTCCCACGGATTGTCGTTCGCAACCCTTTTCCCCCACAAAATGCTGTAGAAAAAATTAATGATGAACGGAATCTGAGCCAGGCCCATGCACCAGGCCGCAATCGAAATGGGCGTGTTCCATTGAAAACCAGTCAGCCCCCAAACGTGCTCATTCGCGATGTTCCAGCCTTGACCGCCATCGTACCAGCGACGGTGCATTCCGAGCATTCCCTGCAAAAACATGGGCAGAAAAATAACGTTCATGCAGATCAGCGACGGCCAAAAATGGACTTTGCCCCAAAACATATTCATCGTTCGCCCAGTCGCTTTTGGGAACCAGTAATAGATGCCGGCGAACAGCGCGAAAATCGTGCCAGGCGCCACAATGTAGTGAAAATGCGCGATGACATAATAGGTGTCGTGCAGGAAGAGGTCGGCCGAATTAAACGCGAGCGGAATTCCGGTCAAACCACCAATGCCGAACATTGGCAAGAAGGCCGTCGCGAACAGCATTGGGACGGTAAAACGAATCGATGCGCCCCACAGTGAAATGAAAAATGCGCTCAGAATGATCACCGACGGAATCGAAATAATGAGTGTGGTCGTTTGAAAAAACGCACTGACGGTGGTGCCCATTCCGGTGAGCCACATGTGATGGGCCCAGACGATGAAGGAGAGAAATCCGAGCACGAGCGCTGCGAAGACGAGCGATTTGTAACCCCAAAGCGGCTTACGCGAATTATTGGCAATGACTTCCGCCACAATCCCCATTCCAGGCAAAATCAAAACGTACACTTCCGGATGGCCGAGAAACCAAAACAGATGCTGCCACAAGAGCGGGCTGCCTCCTCCGCTGATATGCAGTGGCGAGCCGTTCACTACCAGCCCGGCCGGCATGAAGAAGCTGGTGGCGGCTACCCTGTCCATCAGTTGCATGATCACTGCCGCCTCGAGCGGCGGGAATGCCAGCAGAAGAAGAAAAGCGGTGACAAATTGTGCCCAAACGAAGAAGGGCAGTCGCATCCAGGTCAGACCCGGTGCGCGCAATTGAATGATGGTGGTAATGAAATTAACAGCCCCGAGCAGGGAAGAGGTAATCAGAAAAATAAATCCGATGAGCCAGAGTGTCTGCCCGTTCAAGACGGGATGATAACCGGGTCCTTGCTCGGAAATAACAGCCAGCGGCGTGTAGGAGGTCCAGCCCCCTTTGGCAGCGCCGCCCGGAACGAAAAAGCTGACGAGCATGATTACGCCACCAACAAAAAAAGCCCAGAAACTGGCCGCGTTAATCTTCGGAAACGTCATGTCGGGCGCTCCGATTTGGAGCGGGACAACGAAGTTTCCAAAGGCCGCGAAAGCGACCGGCACGATTCCGAGAAAGATCATGATCGTGCCGTGCATGGCGCCGAGAGAGTTGTAAAACTCTGGTGTCATCTTTCCGTCCGGCATCGAGCCCGGTCCGAAAAATTTGCCGAGCGCATTTCCGATCACGGGCAGGGCCTGACCCGGATAGGCCAGCTGCCAGCGCATCAGCATCATTAAACTGAACCCGAAGAACAAGAACACCAGGCCGGTAACGCCGTACTGAATGCCGATCACTTTGTGATCGCTGGAAAAGATCCATCTCCGAACGAATCCGAGTTCGTGGTGTTCGTGCTCGTGATGGGGATCGTGCGCTGCGTGAGGATCGAGGTGAGTAATGGCGTCCATTAAGGGAAAGTTAGAGACCTAAATATTGGGAGAGAAACGGTCTTTGCAAAGCGGGAAAATAGACGGCCAGGACAATCGGCTGATCCTGAGAGCGGGCCGATCATTTGCTCCCGGCTCCTTCCGGGACCGTCTCCTCCTGCTCAAGTTGGACGTCGCGGAATCGTCGAAGCTGGTGATTGGCCAGGCTCTCCTCAAAAAGATCGCGATTGATCGCCTGCGCCGCCGTCGCGCCCTGACCAGCGGCGATGATCATCTGGCAGTTGGCGGGTGTAACACAGCCCGCCGCATATAAATGCGGTACATTGGTGCGCATGCACAGGTCCACTTCAATCTGACCATCCTGGTCCAGCTTCGCTCCGAGTTGTTGCGCAAGGTCAGTGTGAAAAACATCTCCGCGCGTGGTGAAAAGGTAATCGATCTTGATTTTGCGACCGTCTTCAAAAATCAGGGACCGGATCTTGGTGCCTCGATGTTCCACATCTCCAATCTTTTCGGTGTGAACCGGGATCTCATACTCCCCCAGCCATCCCGCATGTTGAGCGTCCCACCGCGCCGACTCACCATTCGTCGTCACAATCACGCAAGGTGAATAGTAGAGCATCCCGAGTGCATACTCGACCGCGTCATTGTTCGCTCCCACGACGGCGATCCGTTTCCCGCGGACACGAAAACCGTCGCAATCCTTGCAAAAAAACATGCTGTGTCCCAGGCATTCCCTTACTCCCGGAATGTCGGGCGGGATATGGAAAATCCCGGTCGCGAGCAACACGCGTTGGGTTCGGAACTGGCTTTTTTTGCCGTGCAAAACAAAGAGATCATCCCGAGCCTCGGCCGAAACAATTTCATCGTTCGCAAATTCGACATCGTGGCGTTCGGCTTGTTTGCGACCGAACTTAAGTAAGTCTTCGCCGTCGATTCCCTTGGGGAAACCCAGATAGTTTTCCACTTTGGGCTCCCACTTCGCCATCGAGTGGCCGGAATCGATCACCAGGGTGTCACGCTGCGCACGCCCGAGATAAATCGCCGCCGATAATCCGGCGATACCTCCGCCAATGACGATCACTTCTCGCACAGCCGGGTCGCGCAAATCTTTCGCTTCCACCACTTGAGTCACATACGCACTTCGCGGCTGGCTGACACTTTGATCGCGTCGGTTGTGGCGCGATAATAGGGCGGTGACGGAGGAAGGATTGCGCAGGCTGCAGGAGACCGGCTGCGATGTGCGCGTGGATCCGCTTACGCGAATTCTCTACGCTACCGACGCTTCGATTTATCAGATTGAACCGGCGGCGATCGCATTTCCACGCTCGGCCGCTGAAGCAAGCGCAATCATTACCGCCGGGATCGATGCCGGCCTCTCGATTACTCCGCGCGGTGCCGGGACGAGTCTTGTCGGCAATTCGATAGGGGATGGATTGATTGTCGATTTCTCGCGCCATAACCGACAAATTTCGGATCTGGATCTGGAGCGCAGACGTGTCTGCGTTGGCGCGGGTGTCGTGCTCGATCAACTGAACAGTTTTCTCAATCCCTACGGGTTTTGTTTCGGCCCCGACGTGGCCACCAGCTCGCGCGCGACCATCGGCGGCATGATCGCGAACAATTCTTCCGGCGCACGAGTCCCCGTTTACGGAACCACTGCCGATCATGTGATTTCTACTGAAATCGTATTGGCTGACGGCCGAGTCGTACAGATCGGATCGGAGCACGATGCGCTTGGCCAGGAGCGAAATGAAATCGGCAAGCTTGTCGGGCAGCACAGCGCGGAAATGGCCGAACGTTGGCCTCCCGGGCTGACCAAACGCTGGCCCGGCTATGGAATCGAGCGTTTTGTTCGGGCACCAAAGAATTTGAATGAAATTCTCGCCGGTAGCGAAGGAACCCTGGCTGCGATTTTTTCTGCGGAGCTAAAAATTTTTCCTCTTCCCCGCGTGAAAGGCCTTGGCCTGGTATTTTTCGCAAGCATAGGCGAAGCGATGCAGGCGACAGTTTCGCTGTTGGACCTTAAACCCGCTGCGATCGAGCACATCGATCGGCCTCTGCTCGATCGAACAAAAGGTCAGCTCCATTTCCAGGCCGCGCGCGATCTTATGGAGCTCGACGTCAGTCCGTGTGAAGCAATCCTGCTTGTCGAGTTTTACGACGATCACGTAGCCGAGCGGCTCGCGATTCTACAGGCGCGCAAACTTGGTCTGCGATCGAAAATTCTTACTGATGCGGCACAAATGAATCTTGTCTGGGCGGTCCGAAAAGCTGGGCTTTCGCTGCTGACGGGATGCGTCGGCCCGGCCAAACCTGTGGCGTTCATCGAAGACGCAGCAGTCCGTCCCGGACAACTGCCCGATTACGTGCGCGGTCTGCAAGCAATCATGAAGCCGCTGGACCTTGAAGCGTCCTACTATGGACATGCGGCCAGCGGGCTCTTGCACGTGCGACCAGTCCTCGATTTACACAACGCTGCCGACTTGAAAAAATTTCGGTGCGTTGCCGACCAAACTTCGGCCCTGGTCAGGCAATTTAAAGGGTCGCTTTCAGCAGAACACGGGGTCGGCATCGCGCGCACGGAATATATGCGCGAGCAACTCGGGGACGGGTTGTTGGGAGTGATGCGCGAAATCAAGCGTCTGTTCGATCCGGGTGGACGGATGAATCCGGGCAAAATTTTCGATACCGGCATCTTTCGGATCGATTCGCATTTGCGGGACAACTTCGAACGGCCGCCCGAACTGCCCTTCAGCCCCCGCCTCGCATTTGCCTTCAAGGATCACTCCTTCATTGGAAATCTTGAGCAATGCAACGGGTGCGGAGGCTGCCGCAAAGATGCCCCGACTATGTGTCCGACGTTTCTGGCCACTGGAGAAGAAATCATGTCGACACGTGGGCGAGCCAACGTCATTCGAAGGGTGCTGCAATGGAGAGAAAATGGCCGTGATCCGTTTCAGTCGGAAGAACTGGACGCTGCTCTGAGCAATTGCCTCTCCTGCAAGGGTTGCACGCCGGAATGTCCCTCCAACGTCAATCTCGCGCTGCTCAAAGCAGAGCTACTCCACGCAGCACATGGCAGGAATGGCATTGGCTTGCGCGAACGAATTCTTAGTCGACCCGATCTGCTCGGGCGAATTGCTTGCGCCGTGCCACGACTGGCGAATGCGACCCTCGAGTTCGGGCCATTGCGCATTTTGCTGGAAAAAATCATTGGCCTTTCGGCAAGACGCGCATTGCCGGAATACACAAGGGAACGTTTCGATCACTGGTTTAGGGAACGTGCCGTAGCTGGGATCGCCGACCCTGCCACCGCAGCCAACGACCGCGGCCACAGCGGTGATAGCGTCATTTTGTGGGACGATACTTTTGTTCGCTACAATGAGCCGCACATTGGGAAGGCAGCGGTCAAGGTGCTGGAAGCATTGGGATTTGAAGTCGTTCTCGCAGACGGGCGCCGATGTTGTGGACGCCCGGCATTCAGTCAGGGAGATCTGGATACTGCTGCAGGTCTCGGTGCTCACAATGTCGAGTTACTGCGTCGTCGTGAGGATGACAGCCCGATTCTTTTTCTCGAGCCCTCTTGTTTTTCGATGTTTGTGGACGATTACCGCGAGCTGAAAATTCCCAACTGGGAGGCAATCGCCAAACGGAGCTTTCTCTTCGAACAATTCGTTGACCAAATGCTCGCGCGGGAACCGCAGCGCGCACGATTCTCAGAACGCACAGAGTCAGTGGCAATTCATGCGCATTGCCACGCAAAAGCGCTGCTCAAACCGGAGTTCATGACGCGGCTGGTTGAGCGATTACCTGGGCGGACCGCAAAACTGCTGGATACCGGCTGTTGCGGAATGGCTGGCGCATTTGGAATGACGGAATCGAAACGTGAGTTATCACTGCAAGTTGCGGCGCGAATGCTGGAAAAAATTCGAGCCGAAGGTCCAGATGTAACCGTGGTCGCATCGGGCACGAGTTGTCGCCACCAAATTTCCGAACTTTCGGCCTCGAGACCGAAACATATGGCCGAGGTCTTGGCCGACGCCATTGCGTAGTTCGAACACGTCATCCTGAGCGCAAGCGAAGGACCTCGCAAATGTCGTTTCCAGCTTGCGAGGTCCTCGCCGTCTTTGCGGCTTGGGATGACAAGCTAGTGTTTTGGGGATAGGAGCTTCACCGGCGGACGAACTCGGCTTCGTTTAAGATATCACGCTTGCCCGAGGCGAAGAATTTCGCGGTAGTCGGCGGCGGATAAAGCGTGAACGGAAAGCCGGGATTGGCGAACGAGAGAAATATTTTTCAATTTCGGCCTCTCCTTAATCTCTTCGAGGGAGACAAGCCGGCGAAGTGGTCTGACCGGCGCAAGATCGACCGCGCTCCAGTCGCCTTCCTTTGCCGTCGGATCGGGATAGGCTCCCCGGACTACTTTTGCGATGCCAACGACAGCTTTGTCGGTAACGCTGTGATAAAATAGAACTTCGTCGCCTGGGCGCATGGTCCGCAGATTATTTCGCGCAGTAAAATTGCGCACGCCCGTCCAGTTGGTTTTGCCCTCAGCCACGAAATCGTTCCAGGAATAAGCAGCCGGTTCCTGTTTCACGAGCCAGTATTTTTTCATGGCCGCGCCCTAACAGCGCAAAAGTTTAGTCTCTACGGTTTTGGCGGTTGCGCGCCGGGTGTTTGCGCAGGCGGACTTCCAGATGGTGGCGCACCGGCAGGAGCGCCGCCGCCGGGAAGATCTTCATCAGGCACAGCCAGAATGTCCTTCTCGGTAAAAGATTCCGGATGACTGGCGAGCTCTTTGCGCAAGGCTGCGATTTGTTCGGGCGTGACGGGACTCGCCTTGTTGCCCCAATCACTTCGCTCGTAGGTTAGAACGTCAGCTATTCTCTGATCGGTCAGTGTCTTGTCCCACGGTTGCATCACTGCGGTGCCGAATTGTTGGCCTTTCACTTTCACCGGACCTTGTAAACCTTTCAGCACGATCATCGCAGGACGGCGTGAGCCACCAGTGGTAAATTCCGACCCGGCAAGTGGAGGGTATTGTCCCGGAACGCCAAGGCCATTTGCCTGATGGCAAGTGGCGCAGTTCGCGAGAAATATTTTTTTGCCGCGCTCGGCTGGAGAAAGTTGCGCTGCCTGCTCGCCACCAGCTTGACCGGGCCCAGCCGATTTCTTTGCCATCTGTTCACCAGCATATGGATCGAGGCTGTCTCCACTAAAGTTTCCGGAGAAACGGCCGAGATACGCGCCGCCAAAGAAAATCGCCAGGCCATAGACGACGATCAACCAGATGGAGAGTGGTTCCAGTCCCACCCGCGGTTCTGTTTTTTCGCGCTGAATTGCAGCGTGGACATTCTGCACCTCTTCCGTCTCGCCGTAATCCATTCCCTGCCGGCGGCGTGATTCTGGCGTTGAATTCGACGGCGTCATTTTGCGCTTTTTCCGGGAGACGGCGACGTCGGCGCTGGGGCGGCCGACTTCACTTCTTTTAATGGGTGGGATTGGTCGAGCGACATCAAGTATGCGACCAAACACTCAGCATCATAACTCGGCACAATTTCCCAACCTTCGCGCGGCGCTTCCTCACCGCGCAGCTTTAGTGCTCGTGCCGAAACTTGCCCGCTCACCGGGCGCTTAACGTAAAGGAATTTGTAGGCCGGCATATTTGAATCAACGTTTATGCTGCGCGGCGAATAAAGATGCTGATGATGCCAGGCGGCGGAATACGCCTGCGGCGAATCCGTGGGAAGCGATGCGAGAGTCGTTCCAGCGTCAGGTGTTGCAGGAGCGGGTGGCGATGGGCCGGCCGGGGCAGCATTGGCCACGTTTGCATTGGCAGGAGAGCCGGCTGCAATAGCAGGGGATGGGGAAGCTGCAACTTGCGTTTTCCCGCTCGGGCTCGCAGGGGGAGAGGCTGCTGCCGCAAGAGACGCCGTAGCTGTACTGGGCACGGCTGTGGGAGTGCCCTGCGGTTTCGGGGCTTGATTGGCCGTTACGGCGCCAGGCGCCGCCGATCCTCCCGGCGTTGGAGATGCGTTTGCTGCAGACGGCGCAACCGCCGGAGCCGGGCTACCCTGAGCGGGAGCGTTCTGATCTTCCGCAGGTGCCCGGTGACCTATGTTCGCGAGATCTGGCCCCATTCTCATTTTGCCCAGCTCTACCGGACGCTCGAATATGTAATCGCGTGGCGCACTTCGCCGTTCCCCCCATTTTCGCTCGATGTCAGACCCGGCATAATCGGCTCGAACCTGCTGACTGTGGCAATAGAAACATCCATTTGCGGCGTAAATGCGGCGGCCGCGTTCAGCCATGCCCGATTTTGGCACCGGATAAGCATCTTTACCCTCTTCATCCGTTTGCGGATCAAGATGTCCGATTTGCAAATTCGGAATGAAAGCGAGGCCCATCCACGAGAACGCGAGGGTAGCGCAAATTCCGAGAATGAGTGGCGTAAAACCTTTCATCAATGGGCCACCATCTCCTCAGGATCCGGGTTAACGGGATTCAAAAATGTCGGAACGCTGGCTGTGCGACCGAGGCCGAAAAGCATTAAGCCGAAGTGATACGCGAAAGTGAAATGGGCGACTGTCATCAACACACCGGCCAGGCTCCGGCCGCGCAGATAGGGCAGGACCGATTGCGTACTTTCGGTAAAAGCGAGCGTCGGATTATCCATGTTCAATCCCTGAACCAGCCCGCCGGCGAGCAACATCAATGTCATCAACGCGATTCCGTAAACCGACGACCAAAAATGGAGCTTGATCAGCGAAGAATAGCGCCACTCGCGACCGACCAATCGCGGCACGATGTAGTACATGGCGCCGAACATGATCATGGTGAAAAAGGCGTAGAGTCCCAAATGGCTGTAGGCGATGCTCACTTCACTGAATTGGAGAAAGCGTGCGAACGAGCGCAGAGAAATCATCACCCCGAGAACGCTGAAAACTGTGTAAGACATCGCACCGAAGACAGTAAACCGTAGCGTCGGGCTGTAGCGCATAAGGGGGAAATAGTCGCGCATCGTCATGTGATGATTGAGCCCGACGGTGGCGACCGGGATTAGCGCCAGAATCATTGCCGCGATACTGGCCGTAACCATCCAGGCCGGGAAGGGGCCGTCGATCAGGCGTTGCATTCCAGTCCAACTCGCAAAAAGGGCGTAACTCCAGAATCCAATCGCGGCCAGGTGATAACTGTAAACGGGCCGCCCGATGACTTTGGGAATCATGTAATAGGCTGTCCCGAGTCCAAGCGAACCGAACCACAGAAAGAGAAGGTTGTTCGCGTACCACCAGTCTACCGCGGCCTGGAGAACTCCCTGCACTGGGACGACAAAAAGCATTGTTTGCGCGGCAAGATAGATCCACGGGAACCAAAGGAATGCCGCCAGCAAATACCATTGCGTGATGTAAATGGGACCGCCTCGGCGGAAACGGAACATCAACACCGCCCACGAGACGATTAACGAATAGGCAACAAAGAGCGTGATTGCGGCGTAGAGCGGAAACTCCAGCCAGTTATATCCAGTGCTGTCTCCAGCGAGAATTCCCCCGACGCCGAGAAGCACACCCAGGTTCCAAAACACGCCACCGGCAACAAGCAATAAAGGATGCCGCAGCGTTGTTCGACACAAGCGCGCCATCAACCAAATGGCTGTGCCGATACCTACCATTGAAGCCCAGCCGTAGAGCATGACGTTGACATGCGCCGGCCGGATTCGTCCCCACGTGAGAAACGCCACATTCGAGAACAGGTCAGGTGAATGTAATTTAAAGGACGTGAATCCGGCCAGGATCGTGCCGAGGAGCAACCATGCCAGGGCCGAGGTGTAGAACATCAGAACCGGGACACGGGTCGAAGCGTCAATTAATGCGCGCTCCACTTGGGAGACATCCCCCGCGGTCAAATCGGTTACACTGCTGGGCGCCTTCAGTGGAATTTCTGTTGGATCGGTAGCTGAAGCTGCTGAGTTCATCAGGGAGTCTTTCCGGGAACAGGGAGCGGTGTGCCCGCAGGAGATTGCACCGGCGTTCCCGAGGGTGAAACTGCCGGCCGTGCCGGTTGGGACCCCGGTGTAGCAGCCGGCGTCGCGGAAGCACCAGGCTGCGTGCCGGGTTGCGCGCCCGGCGGATTTGCTGCCGCCGCAGGCTGGTTGCGATTTTCCGAGTCCTTTCCTTCGACTGCCTTCGCCTTAGGCGTTCCGCTGGGTGTCGGTGAAGCGGCCGGGATCGCCGATGGCTGTGCGGCCCCGGTTTGTGCGGCGGCCGATTGCGGACTGGCGGCAGGCGATTGTTCCGCGCCAGGCGGTGGCGATTCGATCGGATTGGCTGGTGCCGGTGTTTTTTCCGCCAACCCGGCCACAGTGAGTTCCATCGCGCGATCAATCGGTATTCGTGCGATCCCTTTGCTCTTGTCGACCCAGGCATAGGAATGCAGTTCAGTGTTCGCGTCCGCTTGCACTTTCTTAAGAATTTCCATGCGCTCCTTCGCCCTTCTCGCTTCGTAATTATCCCCGCGCGGAGAGAGGCCGATGAGCACCAGGACGGTCAAGCCAAAGACGATAAAGAGCAGAATGATCCCGAGCCATGCGCCGAACGGAATCGGCGTGCGATCAACGACCTCGGAGGTAATGGGTGCGGCCATATCAATTCGTCAATCGAAGCGACTCGAGCAGCCGCGGATCGCGGACAGGAAAAAGCGACGTCCGGCCGAGCAGGCGCAGATAGATAAAAGCCAGGCTGCAACCGATTGCGATTGGACAGAGCAAATCCCAAATACTCGGATGAAAGCCGGTGCCGTGGAGCGAGGGCAACACGATGAGGTACATATCCAGCGCCTGCATCAACAGGATCCATCCCGCGACCATGCAGAGCCGTTCCGGTTGTTTTTTAATCGACCGCAGAAGGAGAATGGCGAAGGGACCGAAGAAGCGTCCAATCACGAGGAGCAAGCTGAGCGGCCACCAGGACTCAGTATTCCGGACAAGATAATACTGAGTTTCTTCCGGAATATTTGCGTACCAATACAGCATGTACTGGCTGAAGCCGATGTAGGCCCAGAAAACGACAAAGGCGAGCATCCATTTTCCCATGATGTGGTAATGCTCAAGGGTAACGACTTCGCGCAGGTAGCCGGCCCGTCGCAACCCGGTAATGACCAGCACAAGCAACGACATCGAACTGCCAGCTGCTCCGGCAAAGATGTAAGGCCCCCACATGGTTGAAAACCAGCGATAGTTCAGACCCATCAACCAATCGAAGGCGGCAAAACTCAACCCCAGACCAAAGATGGGGAGGCCGGCAAACGCGAGCTTTCGCATCAGGATTGTGAACCGTGGATTACCATCGCGATCCTGTGCGACAGAATAGCGGCGCAGGAAAAACGCGACACCGCCCAGCATGACGAAGTAAAGCAGCGCCCGGAAAGCGAAGAACGGCCAATTCAAGTACTGCCTCTTGCTGTCGAGAACCGGATCTTTGCCGACTGGAATAGTCATCCACTCAAACAGCTGATGCCGCAGCAACAGGATGGGAACGGCAAAGATCGCCAGGACGACGATGAGTAATCCGATGTTTTCAAGTTGCCGCCGGACTACAACCGACCATTCGGCGTCGGTGGCATGGTGAACGATCGTCCAGAACAAACAGCCACAGCAGAGAGTAAAGAAATAGATGAACCCGAAGAGCCACGAGTAACTAAACTGGAGCGGAGACATCAGGGCACCGATGATGCAGAGCACCAGCCCGACAACAGCTCCGCCTGCGAGCAACAAAGACAAACCGCCGAAGCGATTTGCCTCGAAAAATTCTCCTTCCGGAGTTGGAATTTGGGTGCGCTCGCTCATTTCTTTGTTGCTGACGGCTGGGCCGGGGGATTGGCGCTGGCCGGCTTATCCAACTGGGCTAACTGATCCGGTGGGACGTCCGCAGCGGTCGCATTTTGACTGCGCTGCAGCGCGCGAACATAGGCAATAATGGCCCAACGATCGGCCACTGTGACGTTGGGGCCGTACGACATCATTGTGTTTTTGCCGTTGGTGATGGTGTTGAAAATTTCGCCATCTGCCATGTTTCGAATCCGCTGGTCCTGCAGGGTAACGACCGTGTTCAAGCCGTGTTGCTTGGTGATCCCATTTCCTGCCGCCGTCGCACCGTGGCACATCGCGCAGGTAATATTGAACCGTTCCTGGCCACGGCGCATCAGCTCGGCCGTGACCGGAATCGGAATGCCGGTGCCCCAATTCGTACCCATTTTGCCGGTGTTGTAATAATCGGTACCGACACTGAAACCGAGCCGTTCCCGCGAGAGTTCGTCACCCGGTGGCGCGCCGCTGGGCGAAATTTCCGGCGGCGCATTTTGTTGCGGCTTCGGCATCTCGTACCCGATCGGCACCGTATTTTCCACCGGCACGCGGGGACCGCGCCCATCCGCAAAGAAATCCAGCGGCGCCTGGGCGCGAACTTTTTGCTGGCGCACCATGTCCGGAAAAACCTCGATGGGAGAGCCGGTGCTGTGCTGGCCACGAAATCCGAAAATGGCGACAATCACAATTCCGGTCAGGACATAAATGAGAAGAAATCCGCGCAACATATCAGTCCTCGTGCACGATCGTGATGTGCTGACCGCCGGTTTGCTCGAGTAGTTCGCGTGTTCGGTTTTCGTCGAAATGCGGATCGCGTGCTTCGATCGCGAGAAAGAATCCGTCGTTGGTGACGCGGCTGAACCGGTCCCAATTGAACATCGGATGATTCCAACGCGGCAAACCGTTCATGAGCAGGACCGCGAAAAAAGCTGCGAATGCAGAAAACAAAATCGTCAGCTCAAACATGATCGGGAAAAATGCGGGCACAGTTTTCCAGTCATATGGTTTTCCGTGCACGATGAGGGGGTAAATGAACCAGGAAGGGCCGAATTCGAGGATTAGGGCCGTGCTAAGACCGCTGATCCCGCCGGCAAGCACGACCGCACTGAGCCACGATTTTCCCAGGCCCATCGCGTGGTCCATCCCGTGAATCGGGAACGGAGAAAAAACATCCCACCGCCTGAACCCGGCGTCGCGCACCCGCTTGGCCGCTTCGTACAAAGCGGCCGCGCTGGGGTATTCCGCCGCCATCGCGTACACTTTGTGACCGGAGGGGGTAATCACGTGCGCTCCTTTCCACCCGCCGCCACGGGGTGATGTCCGGTCGGGGTCGGATTATGAGGATCGGCTTCGGGCAGAACGATTTTCACCTCGCTCATTGCGATCATCGGCAGAAAACGAATGAAAAGGAGGAAGAGAGAGAGAAAGATCCCGAACGTGCCGACAAACGTCCAAATGTCGACCCAGGTCGGATAAAACATTCCCCACGAGCTCGGCAGGAAATCGCGATGCAGACCGCCGACAATGATGATGAATCGCTCAAACCACATGCCGCAGTTGACGCACATGCAGACGAAGTAGACGACTAAGACATTTCGGCGGCACCAGCGGAACCAAAACAGTTGTGGCGAGAGAGCGTTGCAAAACAACATCCCCACCCACCAGAACCACCAATAAGGACCCAACACCCGGTTCCAGAAAGCAAAGCGCTCGTATTGATTGCCGCTGTACCAGGCGATGAAAAATTCCATCGCGTAGGCGTAGGAAACGATTGAGCCGGTCAGCAAAATGATCTTTGCCATCTTGTCGACGTGTTGCAGCGTGATGATGTCGTGCAGCTTGAAAAGCGCACGCGCCGGCAGCATCAGGGTCAACACCATGGCAAATCCGCCAAAGATTGCGCCGGCCACGAAATAGGGCGGAAAGATGGTGGTATGCCACGTCGGCAAAATCGACGTGGCAAAATCGAACGACACGACGCTGTGCACGGACAACACCAGCGGCGTCGAAAGTCCGGCCAGAAGCAGATAAGCCATCTCGTAATGGCGCCAATTACGATTCGAACCGCGCCAGCCGAGCGCGAACACGCCATAAAGAAATTTTTTAATCTTCGAAACGGCGCGATCGCGCAGCGTTCCGAGATCAGGAATCAAACCCGTGTACCAAAAGAGGACCGAGACCGTGAAATAGGTCGACACGGCAAACACATCCCAGAGCAAAGGGCTGCGAAAATTCGGCCAGATCCCGTAATTGTTCGGCATCGGCGCCAGATACCACGCCATCCAGACGCGGCCGACGTGGACACCTGGGAAAATAGCCGCGCAAATTACGGCGAAAAGCGTCATCGCCTCGGCCGAGCGATTAATCGACGTGCGCCATTTCTGCCGAAGTAGAAAGAGAATCGCGGAGATGAGGGTGCCGGCGTGCCCAATACCGATCCAGAAAACGAAGTTGGTAATGTCCCAGGCCCAGCCCACCGGATGGTTCAGGCCCCAGGTACCTACACCAGTGGAAATCTGGTAACCAAGACAGAACAGGCCGAAACCGGCGATCATCGCCGTGACCGCGAATGCGACCCACCACCAGCGTGGAGCGCGTCCCTCGACCGCGCCGGAGATTCGCTCCGTCAGCCAGCTGAAACTCCGCTTGTTCAACACCAGCGGCACGCGCGCCAAGGGACGTTCGACGGAAGTCGAAGCCTCCGCTTCGATTACCTCTGGTGCTGTTGTCGAGCCGTCCACGCTTACGGTTTGTCCTCTGGGTTTAGGGTTCCTTTGGTGTGCTGCTCCTCGCTATATCTCGAGGTTGCTTCCGGTTTTTCCACAGGACTGGCTATGCCGATCTTGCGCGCGTCGGGCATCTTCGGATTCGGGTTCCGAATCTTCGCCAGATAACTCACCCGCGTATTCACGTTCAAATATTCCAGCAACCGGTAATTACGATCCTGTCGTTTGATTTTTGAGACGCGACTTTCCGGGTCGGCAATGTCACCGAACACGATTGCGTCATTTGGACACGCCTGCGCACACGCCGAGGTAAAGGAATCGCGTGGAATCTTTGTCTTATCTGATGTGCCAGCTTTGACCAGCGATGAAATTTTGGCTTCCTCAATCCGCTGCACACAAAAAGTGCACTTCTCCATCACGCCGCGCATTCGCACCGTAACGTTTGGATTATTCCGCAGCTTGACTGTGTCGGGAGCGCCTTTCTCGGTAAAGGGCGCGAAGTATTCCTTATAAATACTGAACGCGCCGGCTATTTTCTTTTTGCCGATTGGGCGCTGGTTGTAATCGAAAAAGTTAAAGCGTCGTACTTTAAACGGGCAGTTGTTTGCGCAGTAGCGCGTCCCGATGCACCGGTTGTAGGCCATCACATTCAGCCCGTCTTCGCTGTGAATTGTCGCGTTTACCGGGCAAACCGTTTCGCACGGCGCATTTTCGCAGTGCTGGCACATCATCGGTTCGTGCACCATCTCCGGATCCTCCGGCAGCTGGCCCTTGTCCTGATCGAAGCCATGTTCGGTGGCAAAGTAGCGATCGATCCGGAGCCAATGCATCGAACGCCGATGCGCGACTTGTAATTTGCCGACGACGGGAACGTTGTTTTCGGCCTGGCAGGCAATCACGCAGGCACTGCATCCGGTGCAGGTATTCAAGTCGATCGCCATTCCCCATTGTTCGGGCGCGTTCAACGGCGGATGGCTGTAAAGACTCGGCAGCCTTTTCGGCAGCTCTTCGTCTCCAGCGATTTTTTTTGCGAAATCGTTGTCGTCACGATAGCGCTCCAACGTTGCCTCGCGCACCAGGCCGCGACCCTCGATGCTGAAATGATCCTGCGTAATGGAGAGCGGATACTTCCCCGCGGTCCCAGCAACCTTTACGCTCTGGATTACTCTTCCGTCCGCCACGATATAATGCGGATTCTGCGGCGTCCTTAGCAGGTAAGCATCGAACCCAACGTGCTCGCCAGTGCTGGTCAAACTCTCACGTCCATAACCGAGCGGAATGGTAATGGAGTTGTCGGCATGTCCGGGCGCAATCAAGGCAGCGATCACAAGTTCGCGCACAAGCGGTTTTCCGTCCGCGCCTTTGGCAACATCGGTCACAGTGATCCTAATCAAGTCGCCCGTGTTCACACCGAGTCTCCTGGCGTAACGCGGGCTCATCATCGCCGCGTTATCCCAGGTGAGTTTGGTGATTGGGTCCGGCATCTCCAGCAGCCATGCGTTATTGACGTAGCGGCCGTCATCGATCGAATAATCCCGCACCAGCACAATCTCGGGCGAGTCGGGTGTCGGGGCTGGCGGAACGCTCCAAAGATTGTGCGCAATGCCACCGGCGGTGTTTCCATTAAACGTGGGCGGCTTATCGCGCAGTTGAATATGTGATGCGAAACCGTCGCGTAAAAAATGCGACCAGGCGGTGGCAGCATCGCCGCCGGGATTAGTCCCACGAAACGTCTCCTGAACCAAGTCAGGACCCTCGACCTGGGGACGCCCGAGCAGCGCGTTCATCACGTCGAGTTCGGACAAACCACCGAAAAGAGGGAGTATCATCGGCTGAATCGCCAGGTAATGGCCTTCCGAGGTCAGCGCATCACCCCACGATTCGAGGAAATGACTTGCCGGAACATTCCAGCGACAAAGCGGCGACGTTTCATCTTCGTAATAACCCAGCCGCACCACATCGGGAATCCGCTTGTGGAG